>JBKJKU010000302.1:0-23492 GCA_046597355.1 Aquabacterium sp. | reverse complement strand
AGCCCGCGATGATGCCCAACATCAACAGCGCCACCGCCCGGGTGCTGGACGCCGCCGGCATCCAGACCCTGGTGGCGGACAAAGCCGGCTGCTGCGGCGCGCTGCGCACCCACCTGAACGACACCGACGGCGGCCTGGCCGACATGCGCCGCAACATCGACGCCTGGTGGCCGCTGGTCAGCGCGGGTGCGGTCGAGGCCATCGTGATGAACGCCTCGGGTTGTGGTGCCCAGGTCAAGGACTACGGCCACGCGCTGGCGCAGGACCCGGCCTATGCCGACAAGGCCCGGCGCATTGGCGAGCTGACCCGCGACTTGAGCGAATTGCTGCCCGACATCGTGACCGCGCTCAAACCCTTGCTGACGGCGTCAACCCCCAGCGCAGCCCCCGGCGCGGTAGGCCGGCTGGCGTTCCACCCGCCCTGCACCTTGCAGCACGGCCAGCAGCTGCGCGGCGGTGTCGAAACCGGCCTGCGCGAACTGGGCTTCGACGTGGCGGTGGCGATGAACGAATCGCACCTGTGCTGCGGCTCGGCCGGCACCTACAGCGTGCTGCAGCCTGAGCTGTCGCACCAGCTGCGCGACCGCAAGCTGATGAACCTGGCCGAGCTGCAGCCCGCGGCGATCGTCTCGGCCAACATCGGTTGCATCGGCCATTTGCAGAGCGGCACCAAGCTGCCGGTCAAGCACTGGGTCGAGGCACTGGACGATGCGCTGCACGCCGCGCAGCTGGCCGCCAAGACGCTGTGAGGCCCGGGCCAGACCGGTGCGGGCGCCACACCTACCGGCCACACCCGCCGGCCACCCCCACCGATGTCCGCGCCGCCCACCAGCTAACCTAGCGGCATGAGTGTTTTCCTGTTCAAGCGCCTGCTGACCTTCTTGGCCACGCTGGCGGTGGCGTCGGTGCTGGTGTTTGCCGTGTTGGAGCTGTTGCCCGGCAACGTCGCCCAGGTGATGCTGGGCGAAACCGCCACCCCCGAGGCCACCGCCGCGCTGGAGCGAAAACTCGGCCTGGACCGGCCGGCGCCGCAGCGCTATGCCCGCTGGATCACCGGCCTGCTGCAAGGCCGCACCGCCAACAGCTTCTCCTACGACACGCCCACCGCCGAGCTGATCGCCGAGCGGCTGCAGGTGACCTTGCCGCTGGCCGCGCTGGCGATGGGTCTGACCACCGCGCTGGCGCTGGCGCTGGGCATCTTTGCCGCGTCGCGCCACAACCAGATCGGCGATGTCGGCGTGATGGCGGCCAGCCAGATCGGCATCGCCATCCCCAGCTTCTGGTTCGCGATCCTGCTGATCCTGTTGTTTGCGGTCAAATTGCAGTGGGTCAGCGCGGGTGGGTTTCCGGGCTGGACCGAGGAGGCCGGCGGCGGTCTGCTGGACGGGCTCAAAGCCCTGCTGCTGCCGGCCATCGCGCTGGCGCTGGTGCAGGCAGCGATCCTGGCGCGGGTCACCCGGTCGGCGGTGCTGGAGGTGATGCGCGAGGATTTTGTGCGCACCGCCCGCGCCAAAGGGCTGAGCCGGCGCGCCACGCTGTGGAAACACGTGCTGCGCAACGCCATGATCCCGGTGCTGACCATCATGGGCCTGCAGTTTGCCAACCTGATCACCGGCACCATCGTGGTCGAAAACGTCTTCGTGCTGCCCGGCATCGGCCGGCTGGTGTTCCAGGCGATTGCCAACCGGGATCTGGTGGTGGTGCGTGATGTGGTGATGCTGCTGGTGGCGATGGTGGTGGTGGTCAATTTCTGCGTCGATGTGCTGTATGCGCTGGTCGATCCGCGGCTCAAAGCGAGTGACGCCTAGATGAGCGCTGCCCCGCCGTCCGTTCCGCCGTCCGTCCCGACGCCGCTGCTGCCGGCCAGCCGCACGCCGCCCGCCCTGCCCGGTTTCTGGCAACGCGCGCTGCGCCATCCCAGCTTTGCGGTCGGGGCGGGGCTGTCCGCGCTGCTGCTGCTTTCGGCCCTGCTGTCGCTGGTCTGGTCGCCCTACCCGCCGGCCGAGATCGACATTCCGGCCAAGCTGCAGCCGCCCGGCGCCCAACACTGGCTGGGCACCGACAGCCTGGGCCGCGACATCGCCTCGCAGCTGCTGGTGGGGGCGCAAAACTCGATCGTCGTCGGCGTGGTGGCAGTGGGCATCGGGTTGGGCCTGGGCGTGATCCTGGGATGCCTGGCCGCCGCCCGGCGCGGCTGGGTCGAGGAGCTGGTGATGCGGGCGTCCGACTTCACCTTCGCCTTTCCGGCGCTGCTGTCGGCCATCATGCTGGGCGCGATCTACGGGCCCGGGTTGCTGACCGGCATCCTGGCGATCGGCATCTTCAATATCCCGGTGTTTGCGCGCATCACCCGCGGTGCGGCCAACGCGGTCTGGTCGCGCGAGTACGTGCTGGCGTCGCGCGCGGCGGGTTTTGGGCCGCTTCGCATCACGCTGGACCACGTGCTGCCCAACATCGCCAGCGTGCTGATCGTGCAGGCCACGATCTCGTTTGCCACCGCCATCCTGGCCGAGGCAGCGCTGAGCTACCTGGGCCTGGGCACCCAGCCGCCGCAGCCCAGCTGGGGCCGCATGCTCAACGAGGCGCAGACCATGCTGTTCCAGGCGCCAATGCTGGCGGTCTACCCGGGCGTGGCGATTGCGCTCAGCGTGCTGGGCCTGAACCTGATGGGCGACGGCCTGCGCGACCTGCTGGACCCAAAGCTGGCGCGCAGGCGCTAGATGGGCCAAAACCCGCCGCCCAAGCCCTGCTGAAGCCCTGCCGGGCCTAATGGGTATAATCAAGGGTTGGGTGCGTGGTGCCGACGTCATGGCTAGCCGTGAACAGCCGTCTGCTGCCCCGTCCGGCGCCACCATGCCAGGCGCCGAACCTGCCCGCCTCACGCCATGAGGCAGGCCCACGAATTCACCCACAAAAGATACACGCTACAGACCCACGTCGCCTGTGGCTTGCCGCTGTTGCCTGTCCGGGTACCCCCCAGGCAGCGGGCCGGCAGGTTGCGGGTTCATTGACCGGTGTTGCGCCGGCACCGCTGGCCGCAACACCTTGACGATTTGCCGGAGACCCGCGCCCCATGGCCAAGGAAGAACTGATCGAAATGCAGGGCAAGGTGACCGAGGTCCTGCCCGACTCGCGTTACCGCGTCACGCTGGACAACGGCCATGTGCTGATCGCCTACACCTCCGGCAAGATGCGCAAGCACCACATCCGGATCCTCGCCGGTGACGCCGTGTCGCTGGAGCTGTCGGCCTACGACCTGACCAAGGGCCGGATCACGTTCCGCCACATCGAGCGGCGCGGCCCCGGCCCGGGCGACCGGCGCTAAGCCGCCACCGGGCAAGTGCGCCGGCCGCCCCACGGCCGGCGGCCCTGCCCACCCCCCACGCGGCGCCTGGTCCCCAGGGCTGCGTCCACCAGACAGACCGCGGGCTGGGCGACGCGCAGTAGGCGCTGGCGGCCCGGGCGACCAGCGGCAACTCGGCGTGTACGGTGCGCTGACCGCCGTCGGGCCTTGGGTACCGGGTGCGCAAGCTGTGCCTGGTCGGCACCCCAAAGACCCTTTCTCGCACTGGAAGTCGGACTGCCAGCCGCACGGCTTGTGCGCCGCGCCCGGCGGCGACGGGCCATGCGCCACAATCCCGCCCATGCCAGCCAACGTCGAAATCAAGGCCCGCATCGCAAGCGTCGAGGCGCTGCTGCCACTGGCCCAGGCCCTCAGCGACGGCGACCCGCCGCAGCTGATCCACCAGGACGACACCTTCTTCGACGCGCCGCACGGCCGCCTCAAGCTGCGGGTGTTCGGTGACGGCTCGGGCGAGCTGATCCACTACCACCGCGGCGACGAGGACGGCCCCAAGCGGTCGGACTATGTGCTGGCGCCCGCGCCCGAGCCTGAGAGCCTGCGCGCTGCGCTAGCGCGGGCGATGGGCTTGCTCGGCCGGGTGCGCAAAGACCGCATCCTGCTGCTGGTCGGCCCCACCCGCATCCACCTGGACCGGGTCGAAGGCCTGGGCGACTTTCTGGAGCTGGAGGTGATGCTGAAAGGCGACCAGACCGAGGCCGAGGGCACCGCCATTGCCCACGACCTGATGGCCCGGTTGCAAATTGCCCCCAGCCAGCTGGTCAGCGGCGCCTACCTGGACCTGCTGCGCAGCGCCGCCGCCACGGCAACCGACGCAGCGCCCGTGCCTGCGCCCCCCACACCGGGATGAGCGCAGCGCCCCTGCTGGAAGTAAGCGACCTGCGTGTCACGCTGGCCACGCCGCGGGGCCCGGCCGACGCCTTGCGCGGCATCTCGTTTGCCATCCACCGCGGCCAGACCCTGGGCCTGATCGGCGAGTCGGGCTGCGGCAAGAGCATCACGGCGCTGGCGCTGATGGGCCTGCTGCCCGACAGCGCCACGGTGTCGGGCTCGCTGCGCTTTGACGGCCGCGAGCTGGTCGGCCTGCCCGAGAACGACTGGTGCCGGCTGCGTGGCAACCGGCTGGCGATGGTGTTCCAGGAGCCGATGACCGCGCTCAACCCGCTGCACACCATTGGCCAGCAGATCGGCGAATCGCTGCGGCTGCACAAGCGGCTTGACGCCGGTGCTGCCCGCGCCGAGGCCCTGCGCCTGCTGGAGCGGGTGCAGCTGCCGCAGGCCGCGCAGCGGCTGGACGCCTACCCGCACCAGCTCTCAGGCGGCCAGCGCCAGCGGGTGGTGATTGCGATCGCGCTGGCCTGCGGGCCTGACCTGCTGATCGCCGACGAACCCACCACCGCGCTGGACGTGACGATCCAGCGCGAGGTGCTGGACCTGATCGGCCAACTGGTGGCCGAGGACGGCATGGCGCTGCTGCTGATCAGCCACGACCTGGGCGTGATGGCCGAATCGGTGCAACAGCTGATGGTGATGTACGGCGGCTCGGTGGTCGAGAGCGGGCCGACCGGGTCGGTGTTCGGCCGGCTCGCGCACCCGTACTCGCAAGGCCTGTTTGCGGCACGGCCGCGCCTGGGCATGCCGCGCGGACACCGCCTGGCCACCATCCCGGGCCGGGTGCCCGACCTGATCGACCTGCCGACAGGTTGCGGCTTTGCCGACCGCTGCCGGTTGGCGGTAGCCGCCTGCCGCGCCGCCCCGCCACCGGCCATCGAGGTGACGCCCGACCACACCGCACGGTGCATCCGGCTGGACGCCGCGCTGGCAACCACCGTATCCGCCGCATGACCGCGCTGCTGCAGGTCGAAAACCTGGTCCGGCACTACCACCTGCCGCGCGAGCACCTGCTGGCGCGGGCGCCGGTGGTGCAGGCGCTGCAGGGCGTGAGCTTTGCGCTGCAGGCCGGCCGCAGCCTGGGCGTGGTGGGCGAATCGGGCTCGGGCAAAAGCACGCTGGCCCGGCTGGTGATGGCGCTGGAGTCCCCCAGTGCCGGCCGGGTGCTGATGGCCGGCCAGGACCTGGCCCGGCTGGACGCCGCCGCGCTGCGCCGCGCCCGCACCGACTTCCAGATGGTGTTCCAGGACCCGTTTGGCTCGCTCGACCCGCGCCAGACCGTGGGCCGCATCGTCGCCGAGCCACTGGCCGCCCAAGGCCTTGTGGCACCCGGCATCCAGCGTGACCGGGTGGCGGCCATGCTGGACGCCGTGGGCCTGCGCGCGGCCGACGCCAGCAAGTACCCGCACGAGTTCTCCGGCGGCCAGCGCCAGCGCATCGCCATCGCCCGGGCGCTGGTCACGCACCCCAAGCTGATCGTCGCCGACGAGCCGGTCAGCGCGCTGGACGTGTCGGTGCAGGCCCAAGTGCTCAACCTGATGCAAGACCTGCAGGACAGCCTGGGCGTGACCTACCTGTTCATCAGCCACGACCTGGCGGTGGTGGATCTGGTCTGTGACGAGGTGCTGGTGCTCTACCGGGGCCGGGTGGTCGAGCAGGGCAGCCCCGAGACCTTGTTCCGCGCTGCGGCGCATCCCTACACCCGCGCACTGATGGACGCCGTGCCCGGGCTGCAGCCGGGCCTGCGCGGCGCCCGGCGCCGGCTGCAGCCGCCCGCGTTACCGGCAGCCGACGGCGCCGCGGCCTTGGCCGGGGCCGCCGCTGCGTCGGGCTGCGCCTTCGCCGCCCGCTGTCCCTGGCGGCAGGCGGTCTGCGTGGCCACTCCACCGCCGTTGCGCCCGCTGGCCAGCGGCCACTGGGCGGCCTGCCACCTGGCTGAACAAGTGCTGGCCGACGCCCCCCGCGACACTGCAAAATCACCGAGCTTTTGAACCGCCCACACCGGCCCTCTCCAAGGACAGCCCCCATGACCCTTCGTCGACGCACCCTGGCCCAGGCCGCCGCCCTGCTGGCACTGCCCAGCCTGTCCACTGAGCTGTTCGCGCAACGCGCCAAGGACAGCCTGGTGCTGGGCATGGTGCTGGAGCCGACCAGCCTGGACCCGACCACCGCGCCCGCCGCGGCCATCGGCGAAATCGTGCACTACAACGTGCTGGAAGGCCTGACCAAGGTCAACGCCGCCGGCGCGGTGCAGCCGCTGTTGGCCGAAGACTGGAGCAGCGAGCCCGACGGCAAGTCCTACACCTTCAAGCTGCGCAAGGGCGTGAAGTTCCAGGACGGCAGCGCCTTCGATGCCGCCGCCGTCAAGTTCAGCTTCGAGCGTGCCAAGGCGCCCGACAGCACCAACAAGGCCAAGAAGGGCGTGTTCGACAACATCTCGTCGATCAGCACGCCCGACCCGTGGGTGGTGATCCTGACACTGAACAACCCCGACGCGACGCTGCCGTTCCGGCTGGGCGAAAACACCGCCGTGATCCTCAGCCCGCAAAGCGCGGCCACCACGTCCACCCAGCCGGTGGGCACCGGTCCGTACCGGCTAGACAGCTGGCAAAAAGGCTCGGCTGTCACGCTGGTCAAGTGGGACGGTTACCGCGATGCGGCCGCGATCAAGCTGCGGCGTGTCACGTTCCGCTTCATCAACGACAACGCGGCGCAAGTGGCGGCACTGCTGGCCGGCGACATCGACGGCATGCCCCGCTTTGGCGCGGTGCAAAACTTGAAGCAGTTCCAGTCCGACAAACGTTTCACGGTCGAGATCGGCAGCACCGCCGGCAAGGGCATCCTGGCGATCAACAACCGACGAAAGCCGCTGGACGACGTGCGGGTGCGGCGCGCGATCATGCACGCCATCGACCGCCAGGCCTTCATTGACGGTGTGCTTGAAGGCCTGGGCAAGCCGATCGGCAGCCACGCCACCCCCGCCGACGTGGGCTATGTCGACCTGACGGGTGTCTACCCGTTCAACCCCGACAAGGCCAGGGCGCTGCTCAAGGACGCCGGCGTGAGCAGCCCGCTGAACCTGACCCTGAGCCTGCCGCCCCCCAGCTACGCCCGCAAAGGCGGTGAGGTGGTGGCGGCGATGCTGGCCAAGGTGGGCATCGTCGCCAAGATCGAAAACGTCGAATGGGCGCAGTGGCTGGCCGGGCCGTTCAAGGGCAATTTCGACCTGACGATCATCAACCACGTTGAGCCGCTGGACTACATGCAGTACGCCAACCCGCAGTACTACTGGGGCTACGACAGCAGGACGTTCAACGAAATTGCCAAAAAGCGGGCCGAGGCCGGCCGCGGCAAGGCCCAGGCCACGCTGTACGGCGACCTGCAGCGCCAGATCACCACCGACGCGGTCAACGCCTTCATCTTCAACCCGACCCAGGTGGCGATAGCGCGCAAGGGCTTGAAAGGCCTGTGGGCCAGCTCGCCGATAGCGGCCAACGACTTGTCGCAGGTGAGCTGGTTGTGAACCCGCCGCCAAGCCCCGAAGTCATCGCCCTGACGGCCGAGTTGCGGGCGCTCGAAGAGCGCCTGCTCGACCCCGCCGTGCGCGCCGTGCCTGCGCAGGTGCGCGCCCTGCTGGCGCCCGAATTTGTCGAGTTCGGCGCGTCCGGCCGGGTTTTCAACCGCGATGCGATCCTGGCGATGCTGGCGTCCGAACCACCGCGGGTGGCGCGCCAGGCGCGTGGCTTCAAGGTACGCCTGCTGGCACCGGGCGCGGCCTTGACCACCTGGCGCGTGCTGCGTGACGACGGTATCGAGACCTTGCGCAGCAGCGTCTGGCAGCAGCAGGACGGCCGCTGGCTGATGGTGTTCCACCAGGGCACGCAAGCCGCACGCGACGACGAGGCCACTTCGTGAGTCAACGCTGGGCCGCTCCCGAGTTGACTCCGCCCCCTCGGGGGGCAGGTGGCGGGCATTTGCCGCCGCCTTGGGGGGGAACGGTGACGGGCATTGGCCGCCGCCCTAGGGACTGCATCATCCCTGGCGGCGCGGCACCGCTGACGGCCGCGCTCTCCTGACCTCAGTGCCACCCCCTCGCAAGGTTTCCTGACATGGCCCACCTGCACACCCTCAGCGCGGTTGCGCTGTCCAAGGCCTTTGCCCGCCACAGCCTGTCGCCGGTGGAGGTGACCCGGGCCATCATCGCCCAGATCGAGCGCTGCGAGCCCCGTCTGAACGCGCTCTACGCTTACGACCCCGAGGCCGCGCTGGCCCAGGCCAGCGCCAGCGAGGCGCGCTGGGCGCGGGGTGAGCCGCTGTCGCCGCTGGACGGCGTGCCCGGCACCTTGAAAGAAAACCTGGCCACCCAGGGCTGCCCCATGCCCGGCGGCACCGCCGCCAGTGACCTGGCGCCGATGGCCGAGGACAGCCCACCCGCCGCCCGCTGGCGCGAGGCCGGCCTGGTGCTGCTGGCCAAGACCACGATGCCCGACTACGGCATGTTGTCGTCCGGCCTGTCCAGCTTTCACCCGCTGGCGCGCAACCCCTGGGACACTCGCCTGACACCCGGCGGCAGCAGCGCCGGCGCCGGTGCAGCGGCCGCGGGCGGCTACGGCCCGCTGCACGTGGGCACCGACATCGGCGGCTCGGTGCGGTTGCCGGCCGGCTGGTGCGGGCTGGTCGGCCTGAAGCCCAGCGCTGGCCGGGTGCCGATCAAGCCGGCCTACGTCGGCCGCGTGGCCGGGCCGATGACCCGCACCGTGGCCGACTGCGCCGCGCTGATGGCTGTGCTGAGCCGGCCCGACTGGCGCGACACCACCAGCCTGCCGCCCCAGGCCATCGCCTGGACGCTGGCGGGCCGCGAGCTGCGCGGTCTCAAGCTCGGCCTTTTGATCGACGCCGGTTGGGGCCTGGACGTGGACCCCGAGACCCGCGACGCCGTGCAGGCCGCCGCGCTGGCGCTGCAAGCCGCCGGCGCCAGCGTCGAGCCACTGGCGCCGTTTTGCACCCGGGCGATGGCCGACGGCATGGACCGCTTCTGGCGCATGCGCAGCTTCCTGGACATGAACGCCCTGCCCGAGGCGCGCCGCGCCAAGGTACTGCCCTACATCCGCGACTGGGTGGCCACCGGCGCCACGCTGAGCGCGGCCGATGTGTTCACCGGCTACAGCCAGATCGCGGCGCTGCGCGACGCCGCGGTGACGGCCTGCCAGCCGTTTGATTTTGTGCTGTCACCCACCAGCCCGGTGCCCAGTTTCCCGGCCGAATGGGCCAGCCCGCTGAACGACCCGGCACGGCCGTTTGAGCACATCGCGCACACCTTGCCGTACAACATGAGCGAGCAGCCCGCGCTGTCGATCAACTGCGGCTTCACCGCCGCCGGCCTGCCGATCGGCCTGCAGATCGTTGGCCACCGGCACGATGACCTGGGCGTGCTGCAACTGGGCGCGGCCTACGAACAGCTGCGCGGCGCGCTGCGGCCCTGGCCGATGGACCTGGCCTGACGGCCCCAGGCCTTCAGCCAGCCGGCGGCCAGTGGTGGGTCTCGGCCTGGCCCTCGCGGCACCAGGCGTACAGCGCGTCGTACATCACCAGGCCGTGCCGCAGCATCTCGTGGTCGTCGCTGAGCACACGGGACAGCCCCAGCGAGATCGCATACAGCCCGGCAGATTGCGGCGCCAGATCCAGCCGCGCGGTGTCGGCGCCGCGCACGATGGTGGCCAGCCGGTCCAGCGCCGGCTCGGCCAGCGAATACTGCAACATGAACGCGTCGAAGCTGCACCGCTCACCGACGTGGCTCATCGCCACGCCCGGGATGTCGTAGGGGGTGGCGCCGGTGGCAGCGGCCGTGGTCAGCACGTCGGCCGCCGGCACGTAGAGAAACTCGGCCTCGGCGTCAATGAAGCGCAGCACCAGCCAGGGACAGGCGATACGGTCGATCTTGGGGCGCTCGCGGGTGACCCATTTCATGACGCTGCACCTGTTGGGCCGGCCTTGGTGGCCAGCGGCCGGCCGGCGGTCTGCCAGCCGTCGATGCCGCCGATCAGGAATCGGGCATCCAGCCCGGCAGCGCACAGGCGCAGCGCGGTGACGCGGCCCACCTCATGGCCGTAGACGCAGTACACCAACACGGCTTGGCCGGATGGCAGCTGTTGCGACCAGTCGCCGACACGGGCCGGGTCGCACCAGCGGGCATCGGGCAGGGTGCTGGGTGCGGCCTCGAACACACCGGCGCGGCGCACGTCCAGCACGGTGCGACCGGCGATGTCCTGCGCGGCCAGGCCCAGACCCGCGCCAGCGTCGTGCACGGCGGTCTGGTAGCGGCCATAGACCAGCGCCCAGTCGATGCGGTCCAGCAGGTCGGCCCAGGCGCCCGCTGATGCGCCCGGCCCGGGCGTGGCCAGGGCCAACATCGGCAGGGCTTCGGGCAGCGATTCGGGCGGTGTTTCGGGCAGCGGTTCGGGCAGCGTTTGGGGCAGCGTTTGGGGCAGCTCCGCGGGCTGGGCCGCCTGCGCGTCGGTCGACCCGCGCAGGACCAGCCGGCCGTCTTGCGGCTGGAACGCCAGCGCGACCCAGCCGGGCCCGCCGCCCAAGGCCTGGGCATGCGCCAACAGATCGCTGCGCCACTGCACTGCACTGCCAAAGTTGCTGGCCAGCGCCAGCGCCATCGCCGGTGTCATCGACGCCGCTTTGGCCGGGTCAACCGGTGCGGCAGTGCCCGCAAGCAGCAGCCGGTCATTGTCAAAGTCAGGTACCGACAGGCGCATGGGATCTCTCCAGGTCAAGCTCAAGAAAAGCGCGGCAACAGCCCACTGCTGGCCAGGCCGACCAGCGCGCAAGCGCCCAGCAGCGGCAGCACACCCACCTTGAAGCGCATCAGCGCCACCGCGGCCGCCACGGCGATCAGCGCCGAGACGGCATCAAAGCGCCCGCCCCAACCCTGCGGCCACAGCACATGCCCGGCAAAGAACAGCGCCAGGTTCAGGATCACGCCGACCACGGCTGCGGTGATGGCCGACAGCGGCGCGGCAAAGCCCAGCTTGCCGTGGGTGGCCTCGACCAGCGGCCCGCCGGCCAGGATGAAGACAAACGAGGGCAGGAAGGTGAAGTAAGTGACCACGGTGGCAGCCAGCGCGGCGCCCAGAAACAGCGCGTCCGGCCCCAACACCTGGCGCGCCCAGCCGCCGACAAAACCGACAAAGGCCACCACCATGATCAGCGGGCCGGGCGTGGTCTCGCCCAGCGCCAGGCCGTCGATCATCTGCGGTCCGGTCAGCCACTGGTGCTGCTCGACGGCGCCCTGGTAGACATAGGGCAGCACCGCATAGGCGCCGCCAAAGGTCAAGAGCGCGGCCTTGGTGAAAAACCAGCCCATGGCGGTGAGCGTGCCGGACCAACCCTGGCTGGCCACCAGTGCGGCCATCACCCCGGCCCACAGCGCCAGGCCCACGCCCAGCACCTTGGCCAGGTGCCAACGCGAGAACCGGGCATGGGCCGGCGTGGGCGTGTCGTCGTCGATCAGCGCCGGGCCGTAGCCGGTCTGGGCGGCACCGTGGCCACCCCCCAGTGCAAACACCTGCGGTGCGTACCGCGCACCCAGGAAGCCGGTCAACGCTGCCGCCGCCACGATCGCCGGAAACGGCGTGTCGAAGGCAAAGATGGCGATGAACGACGCGGCGGCGATGCCCCACATCCAGCGGTTTTTCAGCGCCCTGCTACCGATGCGGTGCGCCGCCTGCAGCACCAGCGCGGTCACTGCAGGCTTGATGCCATAGAAGATGCCCGCCACCAGCGGCAGGTCGCCAAAGCGCAGGTAAATCCACGACAGCGCGATCAAGACGCCCAGCGACGGCAGCACAAACAGCGCACCGGCAACGATGCCGCCCCAGGTCCGGTGCATCAGCCAGCCGATGTAGGTGGCCAGTTGCTGGGCCTCGGGGCCGGGCAGCAGCATGCAGTAGTTGAGCGCGTGCAAGAACCGCCGCTCGCTGATCCAGCGGCGGCGCTCGACCAACTCGGTGTGCATGATCGCGATCTGCCCGGCCGGCCCGCCAAAGCTGATGAAGCCCAGCTTGAGCCAGAAGCGCAGGGCCTCGGCAAAGCTGACGCTGGCGGGCGCGGCGGCAGCGTCGGCGGCGGGGGGAACCCGGGTCTCGGGGGTCACGGGTGTCATGGCGGGGCGGCGGCTGTGGGGGCGGCTGTGGGGGCAGCTGTGGGGGCGGGCGCGGCATACAGCGCATCGAACAAGGTGGCAGCGGCAGCGGCCAGGGCGTCATCGTCGTCGTGCAGCTCACGCAGGCCGGCCAACAGGCCCTCCAGCCCGGCGGCCTCGGGCACCTGGACGCCACCGGCGTCCAGGCAGTGCACCACACCGGCAATGCGGCGCAGCGGCGCGTCGTCGGCCAGGCCGAACTGCACGATGAGCACCTCGAAGGTGACGAGCGCGCCGACGTGGCTAAAGCGTGCGCCGTCGTAGTCGTAGCCCAAGGCGCCGGGCGGGGTAACGGGTGGCGTGACGGGTAGCGTGTCAGGCGACATGTCAGGCGATAGGTCAGGCGACATGTCCGGCGTCATGTCCGGCGCGCCGTCTCCCGCTGCCAGCCAGATGAACGTGGGCTGCCGGTCGATGAACCGGCGTATCAGCCAGGCGCAGGCCAGACGGTCCACCCAGGGACGTGCCCGGGTGGCCCAGCGCTGGCCCTGGAACTGGTCACGGTCCAGCCGAGGCAAGGCCATGGCGGCCGTGGGCTGGGGCTCGCCGCGCGAAAAACGGCTGTCCAACGCGGCCCGCAGCCCGGCCAGGTCGGCGGCGGCCTGCACGGCGGCGGCGCCGGCAAAGTAGTCGATGGCGCGCAGCGTCGCCAGGGCATCGGCCGTGCCACGCCAGCGGCGCCGGGCCTCGGTCTCGGTCAGTGCGGGCAAGGCCAAATGCAGCGCAGCGGCGGTGTCGCGCCAGGCGGCGTAGCCCTCGCTGCGGTCAAACAGTGCCGGCCACTCGGCGGCCTGCGCCTCGTCACGCGGCGCCAGGCACAGCACCGACGCCGTGCCGCCGTGGCTGCGCACCTCGTCGGCCAGCGCGTCCAGCGCCGCCACCAAGCTGGCCGGCAGCAGGTAGGCGCCATCGCGCAGCGCCGCACAACCCAGCGCTTTCAGCGCGCGCCAGATGCGCAGCCGCACAGCGTTGGGCTGGCTGGGCAGGGTGACGAGCAGCAGGGACCACATACTTCATAGCATATGCTACAAATACAGTAGCAAGCAATTCAAACTTTGTGGTGATGTGTCACAACGAGGGCGCCGCAGTCTGACTGCCGCAGCCTGCAAGCCCGACTCACTCGACCTTGGCGCCCGAGGCGTTGACCACCTTCTCCCACTTGGCGGTCTCGGCCGCAATGACCCTGCCAAAGTCATCGGGCGTGCCGACCAGGGGCTTGCCACCCAGCTCCGCCAGCCGCTCGCGCATCTTCGGGTCGGCCAGCGCGCGGTTGATCTCGGCATTGACCTTGTCGATGATGTCGCGCGGCGTGCCCTTGGGCATGCCGACGCCGAACCAGGCGGTCGCCTCGTAGCCGGCCACTGTCTCGCTGACGGTCGGCACCTGCGGCAGGCTGGGCTCGCGGGCCTCAGAGGTGACGGCCAGCGCGCGCAGGCGCCCGCTCTTGATGTGCCCGGCCGACGACGGCAGGTTGTCGAAGATGACCTGCACCTGGCCGCCGATCAGGTCGATCAATGCCGGCCCGGCGCCCTTGTACGGCACGTGCACCATGTCGCAGCCGGTCATCGACTTGAACAGCTCGCCCGACAGGTGCACCGAGGTGCCGCTGCCCGACGAGGCCATGTTCAGCTTGCCGGGGTTGGCCTTGCAATAGGCGATGAACTCCGCCACCGTCTTGACCGGCAGCGATGCGGTCACCTCCATCACATTGGGGGTGCGCACCAGGCCGGCCACCGGCGCGATGTCGCGGATGAAGTTGTAGTTCAGCCCTTTGTACAGCGTGGCGTTGATGCCGTTGGCCGGGTTGACCAGCAGCATCGTGTAGCCGTCGGGTGGCGCGTTGACCACGCTTTCGGTGCCCACGTTGTTGCCCGCGCCGGCCTTGTTTTCGACCACAAAGGGTTGGCCCATTTTCTCGGTGAGCCATTGCGCGACGATGCGCGCCAGCACGTCGGTGGTGCCGGCCGGCGGGTACGGCACGACGAACTTGACCGGTCGCACCGGATAGTCGGCGGACCAGGCGGGCGCGCTCAGCGCAGCACCGGCGAGCAGGGTCAACAGGCAGGCAGTACGGTTCAAGGCGGTCCCCTTCAAGGTGGCGGTTAGGCGATTGAATACCCGCCCGCCGCGCCGCGCTGTAGGGATTTGGCCTAGCCAATGCGCCGCGGCGCCAGGCGATAACCGGTCCGCAGCCCGGTTTACCGGGCCGCCATCAGGCTGACCGCTGCAGGCTGCCTGCTGCAAGCCGCTGCGCGCCGGTGTCCGGTGCGGCGGCCCGCGGCGGCCGGCTCAACCCGCCGGCTCGCCGTCCACGGGGCATTTCAGCGCCGCCGTCACCAGCGCAAACGCTGCCTTGAGCTGCGCTGCGGCCACCGCGTCCAGCTGCCGCGGTCGGCGCACCGGCCCGCGCCGGAAGCGCGCAAACCCATCGTCCTTGATCGCAAACACGATGCTGTTGCTCAGCTCGCCGTCGTTGACCACCAGCAGCTCACCAAAACTGCGGCGCAGGCGGTCGAGAAAAATCCCGTAGCGGGCATGGCCGTGGTGCAGGTTGACCACCAGCACCCCGCCCGGCTGCAGCGCGGCATCGCAGTCGTCGTAAAACCGCTGCGAGCACAGCCGCGCCGGCTGGCCCTGGCTGTCAAAACCATCCACCAGCAGCACGTCGACCGGCTGCGCGGCGTGGCGCACCGCCAGCGCGCCGCAGGCGTTGACGACAGTCAGGCGCGCGTCATCGGGCGGTACCAAAAACTCATCCCGCAGCGCGATGACATGCGGGTTGATCTCGGCCACCCACAGTGCCGCGCCCGGCAGGTAGCGGTGGCAGAACTTGACCAGCGACCCGCCGCCCAGTCCGACCATGCCGATGCGCGCCGGCTGCGGCCGGAACAGCAAAAAACCCATCATCGTGCGGGTGTAGCCCAGGTCTAGCGCCAGCGGGTCGTCGGCCGCCATCCGGCTCTGGATCTCGCTGATCGAAAAATACAGGCCCAGACCGCCGCCATTCGCGCCGGTGGCGCGGTGCACAAACGGTTTGACGTGGCCCGACGCGCCCGAAGCGCCGGCCGGGCGCACCGGGCCCAGGTCCTCGGGCCAGTCCACGCTAGGCCGGGGTCTCGGCGCTGGCAGCGTCGAGCGCTGCGATGGTCGCGGCATCCAGCGTCAGCCGGGCGGCAACCGCCAGCTCGTCCCACTGCGCCGTGCTGGTGGCACTGCAGATCGGCGCGGTCAGGCCGGGGCGGGCGATCTGCCAGGCCAGCGCCACCTGGGCCGGCGTGGCGCCCAGCGCCTGGGCTGCGGCGTCGAGTGCAGCCAGCACGCGGTGACCGCGCGGTGTCAGGTAGCCCTTGATGCCGGCGCCGCGGGTGCTCTTGCCCAGGTCGGCCTCACTGCGGTACTTGCCGGTCAAGAAGCCGCGCGCCAGGCCAAAGAAGTTGATCACCCCCAGGTTCTGGGCCCGGCACAGCGGCTCCAGCTCGGCCTCGTAGGCGGCGCGGTCCATCAGGTTGTAGAGCGGCTGCAGGCTCTCGTAGCGCGGCAGGCCCAGGCGGGCACTGGTGGCCAGCGCTTCGGCCAGGCGCGGTGCACTGAAATTACTGGCGCCAATGGCGCGCACCTTGCCCTCCTGGATCAGCTCGGCAAACGCGCCCAGGGTTTCTTCCAGCGGGGTGCTGGGGTCGTCGTCGTGCGACTGGTAGAGGTCGATGTGGTCGGTCTGCAAGCGCGCCAGCGAGTCATGCACCGCCTGGCGGATCCAGCGCCGCGACAGCCCGGTGTTGACGTCGCCCGGCGTGTCGGGCATCGGCTTGCCGACCTTGGTGGCGATCAGCACCTGGTCGCGGCGGGCAGCACCACCTGCGGCCAGCCAGGCGCCAATCACGGTCTCGGACTCGCCGCCGGTGTGGCCCGGCACCCAGCGTGAGTAGACATCGGCGGTGTCGATCAGGTTGAAGCCGCCGGCGACAAACGCATCGAGCAGGTCAAACGAGGTGGCGCGGTTGGCGGTCCAGCCGAACACGTTGCCGCCAAAGACCAGCGGTGCGGTGTGCAGGCCGGACCGGCCCAGTTCACGGGTTTGCATGGGGATGTCCTGAGTGGGTGGAAAAACAAACGCTCATTCGATTGTCAGCCGTTCGAAGCCGCGTGCGCCGGGGGCGATGTCGTCGCGCAGTGCCGGCCGAAACGGCGGCGGGCCGGGCTTGTCGGGCGGCGCGCTGATGCGGTTCAGGTCCACCGCCTGGGGCCGGCCTTCCAGACCCTGGTCGGTCAGGCGCAGCTGAAAATACACGCCGTTCCAGAGCTTGGCGCCAAACTCGGACGGGGTCTTGAACATGAACAGCAGCGCATGCTCCAACCAAGCCAGGTCGATGGCGCCGGGCTGCACGCTGACCGTGCCGGGCTGCGGGTACGGGTACGGCACGTGGCAAAACACCTCGCCGCCGCCCTCAACGCACTTGAACTCCTTCATCGACAGGAAAAAGTCTTTGAAGCGGGCCGGGTCCATCGCCAGTTTGAAGGCGCTGCGGCCGTTGTCGGCCGGCGCAAAAGTGACCGTGCCCAGTTGCAGCCGGCTGCCATCACGGGCGTGCAGCACGACGGCATGCGGTCCGGCCAGGTCCCAGGCGGGTGCCCCCAGCGGGGCCAGGGCCAGCAGTGCCGTCAGGATGGCGGCCCGCCCGGTGGCGAGCATCTGGCGGTGCAGCGGTGACGGCGTGAAAAGCAGCGTCATGGACGGGCTCCGACGGGACGAACACGGGGGCCATGCTCGCACGCGCACCCGAGCTGCGCGCAAGCACCACCAGCCCCGTGTCCGCGCTGCAGTGCCGTCACCCCGGCTTGTGCCGCGCCGCACGGTCCGACAGCGCCCCGGGAAAGTACAGCGCCGTCAGGCTCTTGCTGTGCACGGGTGAAAAACCGACGGCGGACTTGCCCCCCGCCGGGCCACCGTCCGGCCCATGGCGGCGCCAGTCACGCACCCAGAAGATGTGGTCGGCCACCGCCATCAGGCCCAGGGTCTCGCGGTCGCCCACCAGCACACCCTGCACCCGCAGGCCGAATTGCGCGCGGGCCGCGTCCAGCCGGTCCAGTGTGTCAGCGGTGCAGCCAAACTCGCCGTCGCTGACGATCAGCAGGTCGGCGCTGGCCCAGCCGGCCTCGTGCACCCGCTCGATCGCGCGGGCGATCGGGCCTTGCAGGTCGGTGCCGCCGTCAAAACCCTGGCCCATCAGGTCGAGCAAGGCGGCCAGCGCGGCGCCGGGGTTGGGCCCACCCGCCAGGGCCTGTTCGATGATCTCGTCCGGGCCGCCAAAGGCGATCAGCAGGCAGGCACGGCGCTCGGCGTGGGCGGTGCGCACGGCCTGCAGCACCACCGCCTTGGCCACCATCTCGGGTGCGCCACGCATCGAGCCGGATGTGTCCAGGCAGACGATGATCGGTCCGCGCTCCAGCGCTTCGGGCTGGGGCGGCGCGCTGGCCTGGCGCGGCGGCTGGGCCGGGTCGGGCCGCCAGTCGACCAGCACGGCCTCGCTGTCGTAGGTCAGCAGCCGGGCCTCGGCATGGCGTGCCCGCCACAATTTGTGCAGCACCGGATGCAGCAGCATCGCGGCCTCACTGCCCAGCATGGCCTCGATGCGGTCGGACAGCCGGATACCGCGCAGCGCACCCGGCGCGCCGGGCAGCCGGGTTTCCACCGCCTTGAGCCCGAGCGGGCGCGGCGCGGCGCTGTCGGTGGACTGGGCTGGCAGGGCAGGCGGCTGGGCGGCGCGCTCGGCCCGGCCGAGACGGCGGATCAGCGCGGCCAGCTCGGGCAGCCGGCCCAGGGTGTGGCTGATGCGCTGCGCGGCCTGCCACTCGCGCCGGCTCAACTGGCCGCGCAGTTCGTCCCAGCGCAATGCGCCCAGGTCGCCCAGGCCTTGCAGCAGCGCCAGCACGGCGTCCCAGTCGCCTTTGAGCACGGTCCAGGCGCTGGTGAACTCCGCCGTGATCTGGGCGATGGCGGCGTCGCGGCCCAGGCGGGGCTGCAGGTCGATCAGCCGGTCCAGATGCCACAGCAGGGTGCGCAGCAGTGGCTCGGCCAATGCGCCAGCGCCGCGGCACAGGGCGGCCAGGCCGAGGCTGCCGGCGGCGGCGCGCAGCGGCGCCAGAGCAACGGGGTCGCCAAAGTGGGCGTCGTCCGCCGGCAGTTCGCCGCGGGCCAGGGCGTCGCGCCAGCGCTGCACATCGGTCAGGCGCTGCGCGCTGGTGTCGGCCTCGCCGGTGCCGGTGCGGCAGACCAGCGCGGGCAACCACAGCGTGCGCGGCAAGACGGCGAGTTGCTGGAAAGGCTGCTCCAGCGGGCTGGCTGCGGCGCCGCCGGTGGCGGCCTCGGCGGTCGGGGTGCCGGTCTGGATGGCGGTCGGTATGGCGGGCGGGACGGCGGGCGGGGACGCGGGCGGGGTAGCGGTCGGGGTGCCGGCCGTGCTGGCGGTCGCGCTGGGCGGCATCGGGACGGTCCTGGTGTGCTGCGGCGCCACGGCGTGCAGGCAGACCGGTCAGCCCGGCGCCATCGCTACCGGCGGGGGCGCAATGGCGGGCAGTTGCTCATCGACCAGCAGCCCGGCAAAACCGGCGTGGGTGGCGGCCAACCGGGCCTGCAGGCCGGCCAGCGTGGCCAGCGTCTGGCGGTGCGCGTCCAGCCAGCGTTGTGCCAGCGCGGGCGGCAGCCACAACCGGTGGGCCAGGCGCTGGGCGAGCCGGTCGTGCGCCTGCTGCACGCTGGCGCAGGCGGCGTCGGCACGCTGGCGCAGCGCATCCACCTGCGCGCAGCGGGCGGCGATATGCACGGGGCTGAAACGGCGGCGCATCCGGTCCTCGAGCGTGCGGGCGCGGATGCGCTGCAGCCCGCCGTCGCCGCCCGGCCCCGCGCCGCCGGTGTCGGTGTCGGTGTCGTCGGCCCGGTCACCCAGGCCGATGGCGCGCGCCAGCGCCAGCTTGCCGGCGCTGTCATCGGGGCTGGTGTCGTCGGCCGCCGGCAGGCGCTGCTCCAGGTCGAGTTGCTTCTCGAACGCCGCCACCGCATGGTCCAGCCAGGTCAACGGCTGGGCCACCGCCTGGGCCAGCTGAACGGTCACCCAGTCGGTCAGCGCGGGCACGGTCTGGCTATCAAAGCTCAACACATAGGGCGCGAGCCACAGGTCCAGTGCGTCCAGCGTGTCGCGGCCCTCGCTGGCGGCGGCGCAGCGCATCAGCGCCACCAACTGGCGCCAGCGCCGGTCGGACACGGTCAAGCCCAGGCCCGCCGCCACGCCGCGCAAGGCGGCCATGGCGCGCGGTGCTTCGTCGCCCAGCGCCACGCCGGCGCGGGCGGCGAGCAGCGCGGCGCGGTCGGCAGCGGTCAGCGGCGCGGGCAGGTCGGGCGCGGGGTGGTCGGTCAGCGCCAGCAGGTCGGCAAAGGCGCCATCGCTGACCGGCGCCACCGGCACGCGCAGCAAGAAGCGGTCGTGAAAGGCGAGCAGCGACTCGTCGGTCGGCGCCTCGTTGCTGGCGCCGATCACGCTGATCAGCGGCGTGCGCAGCCGCGCTGTGCCGTTGTCGAACTCGCGCTCGTTGAGCAGCGTCAGCAGCGCGTTGAGGATGGCCGAATTGGCCTTGAACACTTCGTCCAGAAACGCCACGCCGGCGGTGGGCAGGTAGCCGTCGATCAGGCGCTCGTAGCGGTCGTCCTCCAGCGCCTTGAGCGACAGCGGGCCGAACAGCTCCTCCGGCGTGGAAAACCGCGTCAGCAGCCGCTCGAAATAGCGCGCGCCGTCAAAAACCCGGTGCAGCCGGCGCGCCAGCTCGCTCTTGGCGGTGCCGGGCGGGCCGATCAGCAGCACATGCTCACCCGCCAGCGCGGCCAGCAGCAGCAGGCGGGCCGCGGTTTCACGTTCGAGCAGGCCATGCGCCAGAGCCTGCAGGTGGGCCAGCAGGCGCGGTGGCAGGTCCGTTGGCAGGTGGGTTGGCAGGTGGGTTGGCGGGTCGGTTGGCAGACCGGCCGGCCCGCCCGCTGCCGCGGGGTCGGACATCCAGTTTGACGGCGGCTCGATCGGCATGCTGCGGATTGTGGGCAAGGCCATCGCTTGAGGCGTTGCTCAGACCCAGGGCGCCGGCAGGCCTTCGTCGGCCAGCACCCGCTGCACCGCCGGCCGCGCCAGCACGCGGTCCAGCCAGGCCCGGATGACCGGCCGGGTGCGCGCAGGCGCCGGGCCGGCGCCGTCAAAGCCGCGGGTCCAGCGGCACAGCATCAGGCCGTAGCTGTCGAGCAGGCTGTGCTCGGCGCCCAGCAGCCAGGGCTGGCCGTGGCTGGCCAGCTGGGCCTCGATCATCGTCAAGTGCTCGCCCACCTGGGCCTGCGCGTTGGCGCGGATCTGGGTGCCGACGTCGGCCGCGACCCCTGCGATCACGCGCTCGGGGTAGAAGTAATGCCCCAGCGTCACTTGCACGGTGTTGCTCATCCACAGCAGCCAGCGGTAGGCCAGTGCGCGCTCTGGGCTGCCCAGCGGCGGCAGCAGGCCGGCGGCGGGCCGCTGGTCGGCCAGGTGCAGGCAGATGGCGGCGGTCTCGAACAGCACCAGCGGGCCGTCGCACAACACCGGGATCCGCCCGTTGGGGTTGAGCGCCAGGTAGTCGGCCGACTTGTGCGCGTTGTGCGCGCGGTCGACCAGCCGCAGCTCAAACGGCAGCCCGAGCTCGTGCAACAGGATGTGCGGCGCCATGCTGGCGTTGCTGGGGACGTAGTGCAGCTCGATCATGCGGTGCCTTGTGTCGTGTGCAGCACCGGATCATGCCAGCGCCGGTGTGCGGTTCAGGGGCAATGACCGGCGCGGGCAACAGCGCTGACAGCCAACGGCTATGCAAGCCTGTGCCTATCGCGCCGCGGCGCGCCAGCGGCAAGAATCGCGGCGGCACCGGCCCAGCACCGCAACAAGGCACCGATGGACGTTTTTTCTCAAAGTTTCAGCCTGGCGCTGCAGCTGATCACCCAGGCCGACACCGCGCTGTGGCAGATCGTCGGCCTGTCGCTGCGGGTGTCGGCCACGGCCTGCGCGGTGGGGGCGGGTGTTGGCCTGCTGCTGGGGGCGTGGCTGGCGGTGGCGCGGTTCCCCGGCCATGGCGCGGTGGTGGGCCTGCTCAACACCATGCTGGCATTGCCGTCGGTGGTGGTGGGGCTGGTGGTGTACCTGTTGCTGTCACGGTCAGGGCCGCTGGGCGCCTGGGGCATTCTGTTCACACCCACCGCGATGGTGATCGCCCAGAGCATCCTGGTGGTGCCGCTGATCGCCGCCTTGTCGCGCCAGCTGGTGGCCGACGCGTTGCGCGAGGGCGGCGACGAGCTGGCGGCGATGGGCGCCGGCCGGCTGCTGTCGGCGGTGTTGTTGCTGGCGCACGAACGGCGCGCGGTGCTGACCGTGCTGCTGACGGCCTTTGGCCGGGCCGTGGCCGAGGTGGGCGCGGTGATGGTGGTGGGCGGCAACATCGACGGCGTGACCCGGGTGATGACCACCGCCATCGCACTGGAAACCAGCAAGGGCGACCTGCCGCTGGCGCTGGCACTGGGCGCGGTGCTGCTGGGCGTGGTGGCGCTGGTCAACCTGGCGCTGGGGCTGACCCAGCGTCGCAGCGCTGGCGGGCCGGGCCTGGCCGGCGCGCTGGCCCGGTGATGGCCCGGCGATCGCCCGGTGATCGTCTGGTGACCGCCCAGGATGGCCCGGTGATGGCCCGGTGATGGCCCGATGACCGTGCCGTTGATCAGCTTGTTGCAGGCCGGCTTGCGCTTTGGCCCGCAGTGGGCGCTGCGCGACATCAGCCTGCAGGTTCGGCGCGGCGACCGGATTGCGCTGGTCGGCGCCAACGGCTCGGGCAAGACCAGCCTGCTGCGCCTGCTCAACGGCCTGGTGGCGCCCAGCACCGGCCAGCGGGTGCTGGGCGCAGCGCAGACCCGGCCGGTCACCGCGATGGTGTTCCAGCGGCCGTTTTTGCTGCAGTTCAGCGTGCGCCGCAACCTGCAGATCGCGCTGTGGCTGGCCCGCGTGCCGGCCGCCGACCGGGCCTCGCGGTTGGACCAGGCGCTGGCCCGGGTCGGCCTGCAGGCACTGGCAGAGCGGCCAGCGCGCGCGCTGTCGGGCGGCCAGCAGCAGCGTCTGGCACTGGCCCGCGCCTGGGCGGTGCGGCCCGACATCCTGTTCCTCGACGAGCCCACCGCCAGCCTGGACCCGTCGGCCAAACGCGAGGTCGAGACCTTGATCGACGAGTTTGGCCACGACGGCATGGCGCTGGTGATGAGCACGCACAACCTGGGCCAGGTCAAGCGCCTGGCCGACCGGGTGCTGTACCTGGACGCCGGCCGGTTGGCCGCCGATAGGGGGGTGGACGACTTCTTCAAACGCACCGACCTGCCGCCGGACGTGGCGCAGTTCCTCAAAGGAGAGCTGCCGTGGTCCTGAACCGCCCATCCCGACGAAAGCTCGGCCTTGCCGGGCTGGGCCTGGCGCTGCTGCTGACCGCCGCACAGGGACGCGCCCAGACTTCGACCGCCGCGCCCTTCATCGTGATGGCCTCAACCACCTCGACCGAGCAGTCCGGCCTGTTTGGCCACCTGTTGCCGGCGTTCAAGGCGGCCAGCGGCACCGATGTGCGGGTGGTGGCGCTGGGCACCGGGCAGGCGCTGGACATGGCGCGGCGCGGTGATGCCGACGTCGTGTTTGTGCACGACCCCGCCGCCGAGCAGCGGTTTGTCGCGGAGGGTTTCAGCCTGAAGCGTCTGCCGGTGATGGTCAACGACTTCGTGTTGATCGGCCCCGCCAGCGATCCCGCCAAGCTGCGCGGCAAGGACATCGCCGCGGCACTGCGCAAGCTGGCGGCGGCCGGCAGCACGCCCACCGGCGCCGCCAGCGTTGGTTTTATCTCGCGCGGCGACAACAGCGGCACCCACGCCGCCGAGTTGCGCTACTGGCAGTTGGCCGGCATCGACCTGGCCACAGCCAGACCCGCCGGCTACAAGGCCTGCGGCTGCGG
>JBKJKU010000284.1:0-5577 GCA_046597355.1 Aquabacterium sp. | reverse complement strand
CTGATCAGCGGTGGCGCCGACACGGCGGACGCCAAGCTCGAGATCATGGAGGCCTGCGGCTTCACCATCACCCGCAACCCCAGCGAGATGGCGCGGCTGCTGAAGGCGTTGCTGTAGTCAAGACGGCGCCCAGACGGCGCTGATGTCCAACACGGGCCATCCACGGATGGCCCGTTTCGCTTGGCGCAAACGCCAGCTATGTAATTGCCGCAGCCATCAGGGCAGGGTCGCGGCCTAAACTTTGGCTGCGTCAAAAAGGGTCTAAAGATGGAATTGTTCATGCACACCGACTTCTGGATCGCTGTCGGCCAGATCATCATGATCGACATCCTGCTGGGTGGCGATAACGCGGTTGTCATTGCGCTTGCTTGCCGCAAGTTGCCGCCGGCACAGCGCACCAAGGGCATCCTGTGGGGCACTGTCGGCGCCATCGTGTTGCGGGTGATCCTGATCTTTTTTGCGCTGGCGCTGCTTCAGATTCCCTACCTCAAGCTGGTGGGTGCTGTGCTGTTGCTGTGGATCGGCGTCAAGTTGCTGGCGCCCGGCGACGAGGATTCCCATGGCAATGTGCAGAGTGCTGACAAACTCTGGGCAGCCGTGCGCACGGTGATCGTGGCCGACCTGGTGATGAGCGTCGACAACGTCATCGCCATCGCAGGCGCCGCCGAAAGCGTGGGCGGAGACCACAAGATGCCGCTGGTGATCTTCGGCCTGTTGGTCAGCATCCCGATCATCGTCTGGGGCAGCCAGTTCGTCATCAAGCTGATGGACCGTTTTCCGTCAGTGATCACGCTCGGCGGCATGTTGCTGGGCTGGATTGCCGGCACCATGGCCGTCGGCGACCCGGCAGTGGCGTCCTTTGTGCCGCAAGCCGGTCCAGGCGAGGCCGCTGTCGGCGTCCGCTACGCAGCAGGCACGCTGGGCGCGGTGTTTGTGTTGGGCGTCGGTCTGTGGCTCAAGCGCCGTTATCAGGCCGCCCAGAACGCCCAGCCCGGCTGAACCCTGGCGCTGGGGTGTGCCATGGCAAAAGCGTAAGTTGGCCGCAACCCTGCCGTGTTAAGGTCGTTGGCAACCCACGTCAGAGGGGTGTTTCAGGAGGCCGCATGGCATGGTTTTCAAACAAGCGCAGTAAATCCGTGCAGGGCGGCACTGCATCAACGACGCCCGTGGTGCCACTGCTGCTGGCCGGCCGCTATCGGCTGGGGACTGGCCTGGGCAGGGGTGCTGCAGCCGAGGTGGTCGAGGCACTTGACCTGCGCACCGGCAATACCGTTGCCGTCAAACTGATCACGCTGGCCGACGACCTGCCGCCTGCCGAGCGCGCCGACTGGCTCGCCCGCTTGCGCCGTGAGGCCGATATCGGCCGGCGGCTGCAGCATCCTGACATCGTCGCGTCCCAGGACGCGGGTGTCGACGGCCAACTGGCCTGGCTGGTGATGGAGCGGGTGCACGGCACCGATCTGGCCCGCTACACCCAGCCCAACCGCCTGCTGCCCGAGGCCGTCGTGCTGCGTATCGGCGCGCGCGTGGGCGCCGCGCTGGCCCATGCGCATGTCAATGGCGTGGTGCACCGCGACCTCAAGCCTGGCAACGTGCTGATCAACCTCGGTTCAGGCCAGATCAAGCTGGCCGACTTTGGCGCGGCGCGGCCGGAGGACAGCGCTGTCACCCGCACCGGGGTGACACTGGGCACGCCGTCCTACATGGCGCCCGAATTGCTGGCCGGCGCCGAGGCCAGCCCCGCCAGCGATGCCTACGCACTGGGCGTGATGCTGTTCGAGTTGCTGGCCGGGCGCCGGCCGCACCAGGCCGACACCCTGGGCGAACTGCTGGCCGCCACCGCCCGTCAGCCGCCCGCGTCGTTGGCCGTCTTGCGGCCGGACCTGCCCGCGCCGGCGGTGCTGGCGGTCGAGGCGCTGTTGGCCCGTGACCCGGCCCGCCGGCCCGCTGACCTGATGCTCTGGTCCAACCATGCCGCCGCGCTGGCGGCCTTGATGTCCCGGGTATTGGCACCGTCGGCGAGCATTCGGGTCTAGCCACTTGCTGCCGTTTGTCACTGTTTGTTGCTGTTTCTCGCGCCAGGCACTTGGCACCGGCCACACGCAGTCCTCGGGGACCGGGTGAAAATCGTTTACCCTATTCCCAGGCACCGCCAATGCAGGGGCAGCGGTGCAGCAGGCCGATCGGGCCTGGCACCGCCCGCGTCCAGCCATCGTCCGTCATCTCTGCCATCGCCGCCGCAAACACCGCCAACCTCGCCACGCACAGCATGAGCCCCGAATTTTTCCACGCTGTTGATACCGGCCGAGCACGCAGCAACAACGAAGACTCGGTGGCCGTGGACGGCCCCAACGGGTTGGCGGTGTTGGCCGACGGCATGGGGGGCTACAACGCCGGCGAAGTCGCCAGCGGCATGGCCACCGATTTCATCCACAGTGAGCTGGGCCGCTGGCTGGGCGAGGCCGCTGACCGCGCCACCGACAGCGAGGTCAAGCGGGCGATGGACATCTGCGTGGACAACGCCAACCGCGCCATCTTCAATGCCGCCAATGCCAATCCGCAGTACGCCGGCATGGGCACGACGCTGGTGGTGGCGGTGTTCCGCGAGGGCCAGCTGCGGCTGGGCCATGTGGGCGATTCACGCGCCTACCGCTGGCGCGGCGACGAACTGGTGCAGATCACCCGCGACCACTCGCTGCTGCAAGAGCAGATCGACGCCGGCCTGATCACGCCCGAGCAGGCCGCTTTTTCGGCCAACAAGAACCTGGTCACGCGGGCCGTGGGAGTTGAGGACACCGTGCTGCTGGAATCCCACCTGCACGATACGCAGGCGGGTGACATCTACCTGATGTGCTCCGACGGCCTGACCGACATGCTGGACGACGCGATGATCGCGCGGCTGTTGCAGACCCACGACGCCTTGCCGGCAGCCGGACAGGCCTTGATTGCCGCCGCCAACGATGCCGGTGGAAAGGATAATATTGCCCTCATACTCGTGCGGGTCGGGGGCCAGGCCGCAGGTGCTGGCCGCCCGTGGTGGAGATTCGGGCGCTAGAACCCGCTCGGCACGCTCAAGGCGTGCCGCCGCGGTGGCCCGATTCGGGGGATGTGGGACAGCAAAAAAAGGTCAAGCATGGGCAAGCTGGTGGTCTCTCTCGATGGCGTGGTGATCAAGGATGTGCAGATCACCAAGGACAAGACCACGCTGGGCCGGCGTCCCTACAACGACATCGTGATCGACAACCTCGCTGTCAGCGGCGAGCACGCGGTGTTGCAGATGACCGGCCAGGATGTATTCATCGAAGACCTGAACAGCACCAACGGCACCTACATCAACGGCAAGGCGATCAAGAAGCAGCAGCTCAGCCACAACGACACGGTCGAGATCGGCAAGTACAAGATCAAGTACTTGGTCGAGGACAACACCGACTACGAAAAGACCATGATCGTGCGGCCCGGTGCTGGCGGGCACTCGCCGTTCAACCACACCTCGCCGATGCCCAACCCGTCGATGCCGGTGGCGGGCATGGGCAGCGCGGTACCGGCCGCGTCGATCAAGGTGCTCAGCGGCGCGGCGGCCGGCCGGTCGGTCACGCTGACCAAGGTGGTCACCACGGTCGGCAAGCCCGGCGTGCAGGTGGCGTCCATCACCAAGCGGCCCACCGGCTATGTGCTGGCGCATGTTGAGGGCGCGCACCGCCCCAGCATCAACGGCGTGATGCTCAACACCGAGACCGCGCCGCTCAGCAACGGTGACCTGATCGAGCTGGCCGGCACCCAGATGCAGTTCGTGCACGGCTGACCGCTGGCCGGCCTGCCGTGCTGGCCCGGTGTGGCGCGGCGCGGCGCGGCCAGACTTGAGCGCCGATGGCCGCGTCTGCTGTGATCCATTTCACAGCCGCGGCCGGCATCATCAGACCAGCGCAGGACAGCGTGCGTAAATGCGGCTCCGCTGCCTTGCACTTGGGCGGTCCGCCCTGCACCATGCGGATTCGCTGCAGCACCGGTGCCTGATCCCGGCAACCAAGCCTGCATCCACCACCGTACACGCCGGCCACCGACGGCAAATCCCCGCCATGCAGATCCGTGTTCTCGGTTGCTCCGGTTCGATTGCCGCCGGCTGTCGCACCACCGCTTTTTTGCTGGATGACGACATCCTCATCGATGCCGGCACCGGCGTCGGTGACCTGACGCTGGACGAACTGGCGCGCATCGACCACATCCTGCTCAGCCACTCGCACCTCGACCACGTGTTGGGCGTGCCGCTGCTGGCCGACAGCGTGATGCGCCGCCGCGTCGGCCGTGCGCCGATCCAGGTGCACGCGCTGCCCGCCACACTGGACGCGCTGCGTGGCCATGTCTTCAACGGTCAGATCTGGCCCGACTTCACCCGCCTGCCCAGCGCCGAGCGGCCGATCCTGACGCTGCATCCCTTCGAGACCGGTGAGGTGCTGGCCTTCGGCAGCCGCCAGATCGAGGTGCTGCCCGCGCTGCACACCGTGCCGGCCGTCGGTTTTGCGGTGCTGGGCGCGTCCGATGGGGCGGGCGCCTGGGTGTTTACCGGCGACACCGCGCCCAACCCCGCGCTGTGGCAGCGGCTGCGCAGCTTGAGCGTGGCGCATCTGGTGATCGAGACCGCCTTCCGCGACGACGAGCACCAGGTGGCCCAGGTCAGCCGCCACCTGCACCCGGCAGCGCTCGGGCGCGAGCTGCAACATCTGGCGCAAGGCAGCGAGGTGCACATCACGCACATCAAGCCGGGCGAGCTGGACACCGTGATGAGCGAGATCGCCGCGCTGGACCAGCGCCACCGGGTGCAGGCGCTGACCGCGGGTCAGGTGCTGGTACTGACGTGATCGGTCGGGGGTGACAAAAATCGTCACCCGAAAGCCGCGCTGAGTGACACGAATGGGCAGGTGGCGCTGCCAGCTTGTGACAAATTTCCAGGTTTTGGGGCGAAAAGGCCCAAAGCAGGCCTGGCACGCGATCTGCACTGTTTCTGGCGTCACACCCCCCAGTTACCGCCCCGTCACCCCCCCTGGAGAATTTCTCATGAAGCGCATGCAAAAAGGTTTCACCCTGATCGAACTGATGATCGTCGTGGCGATCATCGGCATCTTGGCGGCGGTTGCGCTGCCGGCGTACCAGAACTACACCGTCAAAGCGAAGTTTGCTGAAGTGACATCGGTGGCGGCTGCCTACCAGACTGCGGTCGCAACGTGCATGCAAGAACTTGGCACAGCGACCGGCTGTGACCTGGGTTCCAACGGCATTCCTGCCACCCAGGCGACGACACACGTCGCCTCTGTGGCAGTGACCGGCGGCACCATCACCGTGACCCCGACCGCGACGACCAATGCGGCGTCTACGTTGATCCTTACTCCCTTGGCAGGCGCAGGCGCGCTGACTTGGACCAGGTCGGGTGGATGTATTACCGCCCAAGGTTCGACGCCCATTCTTTGCAAGGCGTAATCAAGTCTTTACGCTCCAATCTCGGCACCCGCCAGATTCCGTTGAGATTGAACGCCCACTTCGGTGGGCGTTTTTGCGTCTGAGTCACGGCGTCTGGCGTTCTGG
>JBKJKU010000189.1:0-12554 GCA_046597355.1 Aquabacterium sp. | reverse complement strand
CCGGCGTTGTGGCCGCCCTGGAAGCGCACCACGCCCTGGGCGTGGTCGGTCAGCCAGTCCACCACCTTGCCCTTGCCCTCGTCACCCCACTGGGTGCCGACGACGACCACATTGCGCCCTGTTTGAGGCGGAACCACGGGCAGATTGCCTTGTTGCATGTTCAAAATATCCAGTTGACGGGTGTTAGGCAGACCGGTTTGCCAGCGCCGGAAGTCGGGCCTCAGAGTGCACGCAGCACCCAGTGTTCGCCTGCGGCCACCAGTTCGCGGTCGCAAGCGTATTCTTCGCCCTCATGCTCATGGCCGGGCAGGATGCAGACCACGGTTTCACCCTGCTCGCGCAGGTGGCGAATCGACTGGCGCAGTGCGCCGTCCTCGCTCCAGGCGGCGCGCACGGCGCTGCGACGCGGCTCCGGTGCCACACAGCCGGCCAGAATCTTCAAATCGGTCGAGAACCCCACCGCCGGCCGATTGCGACCGAACACTGCACCGACTTCATCGTAGCGGCCGCCGCGCAGCACGGCGTCTGACGCCCCCGGCGCGTACACCGCGAAGCGTGCACCCGAGTAATAGGCATAGCCGCCCATGTCGGCCAGATCGAACCCGACTTTCACGCCGGGATGGGCATTGGACACGTGTTGCGCCAGCCAGGCCAGGTCATCCAGCGCGGCACTGATCAGCGGATGGACCGGCAGCCGCCGGCGGGCCTCGGCGAGCACCGCCAGATCACCGTACAGAGTGGGCAGCGCCAGCAGGCCGGTCCGGGCTTGCACCGGAAAGTCCCGCGAAAGCTGGTCCAGCGTCGCCACGTCCTTGACGGCCAGCGCAGCCACCACCTCGGCCAGCGCAGCCGGCGCCAGCAACACACTGTCCAGCACACCACGCACGATGCGCGCATCGGCCAGGTCGAGCACCAGGTCCGCGAGTCCGGCTGCGCGCAGGCCGTCCAGCGCCAGATCCTGCACCTCGAGGTCGGCTTCCAAACCGGCATGGCCGTAAATTTCGGCGCCGAACTGCAGCGGTTCACGGGTGGATTGGGGCGACTGCGGCCGGGTGTGCAACACCGGCCCGCAATAGCACAGGCGGGTAACACCCTGGCGGTTGAGCAGGTGCGCATCGATGCGGGCCACCTGCGGCGTGCTGTCGGCGCGGATGCCCAGCGAACGCCCGCTCAACTGATCGACCAGCTTGAAGGTGCGCAGATCGAGCGCCCGTCCGGTACCGGTGAGCAGCGACTCCAGATGCTCCAGCAAAGGCGGCATCACCTGCTCGAAGCCGTAGCCACCGGCCCTCTGCAACAAACTGCGCCGGAGGCCTTCGAGGCGCCGCGCTTCAGCCGGCAAGACGTCGGCAATGTGCTCGGGCAGCAGCCAGGCAGAAGACATGAAAAAACCCGAGGGAATTAAAAACGGCATTGTACCGGCCACCGCAGCGCTGGCTGTCCGGTGGACGCCTGCGCTGCCTGGCGCTGCCGGCGCCCGATCAGACCGCGCGCCGCTCCGGCGCGATCAGCGCCAGAGGGCCAGCAGCAACATACCCGCGAGCATGCTCGACATACCCAGGAAGCGGATCTGGCCATCGGTCATGCGCACGGCACGCTCGAACACCTGGCGCCACAGGGCTGGGCTCAAAAAGGGCAGCAGACCCTCAAAAACCAACACCAGCGCCAGCGCGCCCATCACCCAATCGAGCATCAGCGCCTGCCAGCTGTCAACGCTTGGCGGCTGGGGGGGTTGCGGCGCCGGTGCTGCCGCCACCGCGCATCGCCTTGAAGAAGTCGCTGGAAGGATCGACCACCATCACGTCGCTCTTGCTGCGAAAACTGGCGCGGTAGGCGTCCAGGCTGCGGTAGAACTGCGCGAACTGCGGGTCGCGGCCAAAGGCATCGGCGTACAGGGCCGAGGCCTTGGCATCGCCCTCGCCCTTGAGCTTCTGGGCGTCGCGGTAGGCCTCGGCGATGATGACCTCGCGCTGCTTGTCGGCATCGGCGCGGATCTTTTCGCCCTCGGCAGTGCCTTGTGAGCGCAACTCGTTGGCCACCTGCTTGCGCTCAGACTCCATCCGGCGGTAGACCGAATCGGTGATGTCGGCGACAAAGTCGACACGCTTGATGCGCACATCGACGATTTCGATGCCGAATGATTTGGCCTCGTCCTCCAGCCGCTTGCGCACGTCAAACATCACCTTGTCACGCTCGGCAGACAACATGCCACGCACGGTGCGCTTGGTGACTTCTTCGTTGAAAGCCGCCTGCACCACCGGGCTCAACCGGGCCTCGACATTGCGGATATCCGTGCCGTTGTTGCGGATGAACTGGCGCGGCTCGGCGATGCGCCACTTGACCAGCCAATCGATCACCAGGCTCTTTTTCTCAGCGGTGAAGATGGGACGGGTCTCCGGGCTGTCCAGCGTCTGCACACGTTTGTCGAGAAACACCACGTTCTGGAACGGCGGCGGCAGCTTGAACTTCAGACCAGGCTCGTTGATCACTTCCTTGATCTCGCCCAGCGCGTACACCACGGCCAGCTGGCGTTGGTCGACCACAAACAGGGTCGAGGCCAGCAGCATCAGCGCCAGCAAGGCGCCGGCCACGATCAATCCAATTCGGTTCATGTTGTTGTTGCTTTCTGGATCAACGACCGTCGCGGTCGCGGCTGCGGCCACCGTCGCGCGAGCGCGCATCGGCGCCGGCGGCACCGGCGGCACCGGCATCGGTTGGCAATGCGGCAGACGGCGGCGCCTGCGGTACGACCTGCACGCTGCCGGTGGCCGCACCTTGCTGCATCAACTTGTCCAGCGGCAGGTACAGCAGGTTGCTGCCGCTGCGGGCATCGACCATCACCTTGCTGACGCTGGAGTACACCTGCTGCATGGTGTCGATGTACATGCGGTCCCGGGTGACAGCGGGCGCCTTCTGGTACTCGGTCAGCACCGAGCGAAAGCGCTGCGCATCACCCTCGGCCTGCGCCACCACGCGCTGGCTGTAGCCGTCGGCCTCTTCGCGCAGGCGCGCCGCCGTGCCGCGCGCCTTGGGAATCACATCGCTGGCGTAGGCCTGGCCTTCATTCTTGAACCGGTCGCGGTCGGCACCGGCCTTGACCGCATCGTTGAAGGCCGCTTGCACCTGCTCGGGCACCTGCACGTTTTGGACGTTGACGTTGGACACCAGGATGCCCGCCTTGAGGCGGTCCAACTGGGCCTGGATCGACTTGACCAGGTCGGCCGCGATCGAATCACGGGCCTCGTACAGCACCGAGTCCACCTTGCTCTTGCCAACGATCTCGCGCACGGCGGACTCGCTGGCTTGCTCAACCGCCTTGTCAGGGTCGCGGTTCTCGAACAAGAAGCTCTTGGCGTCCTTCAAGCGGTACTGCACCGTGAAGCGGATATCGATGATGTTTTCGTCCTGCGTCAACATCGACGAGTCACGCAGCCCGGTGGTCTGGCCCACGCCGCTGCGGCCGATCTCGACCGAGCGCAGCTGGGTCACGCTGACCGTCTCGTGGCCCTGAAACGGGTACGGCAGGCGCCACTGGAAACCGGCGTCTACCGTGGAGCTGTAGCGCCCGAAGGTGGTGACGATGGCCTGCTGGCCTTCTTGAACGATGAAGAAGCCGCTGCCGGCCCAAACCACCAGCACGACAAAGCCGATCAGGCCGACGCCGATACCGGCGCTCTTCATGTCGGGCTGGAACGACGGCCCACCGTTGCCGGGATCGCGCTGCGGCGGCTGGCCATTGCCGCCACCGCCCTTGCCGTTGAACAGGCCGCTGAGCTTGCGGTTGAAATCACGCCAAAGCTCGTCCAAGTCGGGCGGACCGTCGTTGCGGCCATTGGCCATCCGTGTCGGGCCCTCGATCGGGCGTGCGCGCACGGAGCGCAGGACGCCCGCCAGCACATGTTGCGCGGCGATGGCCAGCGCAGAAAGCCTGGCGCCCAGTGGCAGCTTGACGGCGTCGGTGTTGAAATTTGGGTGCATGTTCATGGCTTTGTCGATGGTAGCGTCACGCCGCCGGAATCATCCTGCAGCGAGCCCGGCATTTCAGCCTCGGCTTCAATCTCGTCTGTCGTGGCGTCCGACCCACCGCCAGTTGGGGCCTGCCCGGGAGGATTCAAGCCATGAGCCGATGCGGCACCTGCAATCAGGCCACGCAACAGGTCCAGGCCGTCGCCCCGCAGCGCACTGACAAAAACCCGCGGCACGGCGGCACCCCCCAGGCCTTCAACCCAGTCCTGCAACTCGCGCGGCGCGGCGTCTAACCGGTCGAGCTTGTTGAAGACGAGAATCTGCGGCACCGCGTCAGCGCCGATCTCGTGCAGCACACGCTCGACTTCGTCCCGCTGCTCCTGCAGTACCGGACTGGCCGCGTCGATCACGTGCAGCAGCAGGTCAGCGTCGGTGGCCTCTTGCAGCGTTGCCTCGAATGCCTCGACCAGTTTGTGCGGCAGGTCGCGGATGAAGCCCACCGTGTCCGACAGCGACACACTGCCGCCCAGCGCTTCCAGGTAGAGCGAGCGCGTGGTGGTGTCGAGCGTGGCAAACAACTGGTCGGCCGCAAATGCCTTGGCCTTGACCAGGGCATTGAACAAGGTGCTCTTGCCGGCGTTGGTGTAGCCCACCAGCGAGACCCGGAAGCTGCCGCTCTTGCGCCGCTTGTCGCGTTGTGTGCCCCGCTGGCGCTTGACCTTGTCGAGCCGCGCCTTGAGCGACTTGACGCGGTCGCCGATCATGCGCTTGTCCAGCTCGATCTGCGCCTCGCCGGGCCCACCCCGCTGGCCGGCACCGCCGGTCTGGCGCTCCAGGTGACTCCAACGCCGCACCAGCCGGCTGGACAGGTATTGCAGGCGTGCGAGTTCAACCTGCAGCTTGCCCTCGTGGCTTTGCGCGCGCTGGGCAAAGATCTCGAGAATCAACGCGGTGCGGTCGGCCACCGCCACACCGAGGTGGCGCTCGAGGTTGCGTTGCTGGGCGGGCGACAAGGCTTGGTCGAAGATCACGCACTCAGCGCCATGCATCTGCACCAGGGTCTTGATCTCATCGGCCTTGCCGCTGCCAACAAACAAGGCGGGGTCGGGTGACTTGCGTTTGGCAGTCACCCGCTCGACAGGCACGTCACCAGCGCTTTCGGCCAGCAAGGCCAACTCATCCAGCGTGGGGTCGAAGAATTGGCCGCGACCAAAATCGACGCCGACCAGCACCACCCTCGCCGGACCCTCACGGGTGGCGGCCGGGTCGTCCCGTTGGTCAGGCTTCAAGGGTCGGGCGGGTGACGCTGGCTTGCCGAAGTCGGCTTGGCTCAAGCCGGATCGGCCGGCTCGGCGGCGTGGAAATTGACCGGGCGGCCGGGCACGACGGTGGAGATCGCGTGCTTGTAGACCATCTGCGTGACGGTATTGCGCAGCAGCACCACGTACTGGTCGAACGACTCGATATGACCTTGCAACTTGATGCCATTGACGAGGTAGATCGAGACCGGAACATGCTCCTTGCGCAGCAGGTTCAGAAAGGGGTCTTGAAGGAGTTGTCCTTTATTGCTCACGATATGGCTCCGTGTTTAAAACGTTGGGGTGTGACGACAGTATCACATCAGGGAAAGCACGTAGACGCTGCAAGAATTACGCCCCACGGTGCAAGACCCCATCTGACCTAGGCTTCGTCGAAAGGGTTCCGCCCAGATTTGAATTGAATCCGCAACGGCGTGCCCACCAGCTTGAAGTGCTCACGCACCCGGCCTTCGAGAAAGCGTTTGTAGGCCTCGGTCACATGCTCCAGCCCGTTGCCGTGGATCACCACGATCGGCGGGTTCATGCCGCCCTGGTGGGCATAGCGCAGCTTGGGGCGGAACGCACCGCTGCGCTTGGGCGCCTGGTGTTGCACCGCCTCTTGCAGCAAGCGGGTGAGTACCGGCGTGGCCATCTTGCGGATGGCCGACGCGTGGGCATCCGCAATCGCCTTCCAGACTGGCGCCAGGCCCTGGCGCTTGATCGCCGAGATGTGCAGCACCGACGCAAACTTCAAAAACGGCAGGCGCTGCTCGATCGATCGTTCCAGCATCTCGCGCTGGTAGCTGTCGACCGCGTCCCATTTGTTGACGGCGATCACCACCGCCCTGCCGGCCTCGAGGATATAGCCGGCGATGTGGGCGTCCTGGTCGCTGACGCCTTGGGTGGCGTCGATCAGCAGCAGCACGACGTTGGCGTCCGAGATCGCCTGCAGCGTCTTGACCACCGAAAACTTCTCGATCGCCTCGAACACCTTGCCTTTGCGGCGCAGGCCGGCGGTGTCGATCAGCTCAAACTGCTGGCCGGCGCGCTCAAACGGCACGCTGATGGCATCGCGGGTGGTGCCGGGCTGATCAAACGCGACCAGGCGCTCCTCGCCCAGCCAGGTGTTGATCAGCGTGCTCTTGCCGACGTTGGGCCGGCCGGCCACGGCCAGGCGGATCGGCTTGTCCTCGCCGGTTTCTTCTTCGGGCTCGGGCTCGGCAAAGTCGGCGAGCGCCGCCTCGACCAGGCTGCGGATGCCCTGCCCGTGCGAGGCTGAGATCGGGTGCGGCTCGCCCATGCCGAGCTCATGAAACTCGGCCAGCAGCGGCGACTCGCTCATGCCCTCGGCCTTGTTGACACACAGCAGCACCCGCTTGTTGGCGCTGCGAAGGTAACGTGCGATGTCGTGGTCCTGGCCGGACACGCCCATGCGGGCATCGACGACAAAGATCACCGCATCGGCCTCTGCCACGGCAGCCTTCGTCTGGCGCGCCATCATCGCAACGATGCCGGTGGGCTTTTCGGGCTCGAAGCCGCCGGTGTCGATGACGATGAACTCGAACGCGCCCTGCTTGGCGTCGCCGTAGTGGCGGTCGCGGGTCAGGCCGGAGAAGTCGGCGACGATCGCGTCGCGGCTCTTGGTCAGGCGGTTGAAAAGTGTGGACTTGCCCACGTTGGGCCGCCCCACCAGGGCGATCACCGGTTTCATGTCGTGGGCCTCAGTTCAGCAAATCAGGAAAAACGGGGCAGCGCCCCGGGGTCACTCAGGGCGGAAGGCAAACAGCCCGCCGTTGCGGGTGACGACCAACACCGTGGTGCCGGACAACACGGGCTGTGCCGCCACCGGCGATCCGTCGGTGGGCAGGCGCAGCTGGGTGGTGCCATCGGTGCGGGACAGGAAGTGCACCTGACCTTCAAAATCACCAAACATCACCGTCTTGCCGGCTGACAGCGGCGCGCTCAGACCCCGGTACAGCAGGCGCTCCTGGGTCCAGGCCAGCTCACCGCCCGCAGCGCGCCAGGCGCTGACACGGTCGCTCGCATCGGCACCAAAGACAAAATCAGCATCACCGCCCACGGCCTGCTGGCCACCGGCATTGCGGCTCCAGCGCACGGACGCGCGCTCGGCGGCGCTACCGCCACCCGCCACCGCAACGCAGCCCACAGCGGTCTGGAAGGCCCTGGCGCACAAGGTGTCACCGACCCGCAACACCGGTCCGACCAGATCGTTCAGGCGCTCGACCTCGTTGGTGCCTCGCGGCGAGGTGACAGCAATTTCCCAGCGCACGCTGCCAGTAGTCGGGTCCAGGCCCAGCATCACCGCCGCGACGCCCACCACCAAAGTGTTCTTGTAGGCTGACAACACGCCGGGCTGGGCCAGTGTCAGGGTCTCGCCAGGCCGCTGGAAAGTCCAGAGCCGGCGGCCGTCGAGCGCATCGAACGCATGCACCACCCGGTCAACACCCACCACAAACACGCGCTCGCCGGCCACCAGCGGCGCGGTGCTGGTGCGCGACGCCAGCCGCGTGCTCCACACCTTGGCACCCTGGTTCAACACCACCAGTTCGTTGTCGGTGGTGACCACCGCGGCATAGCGGCCATCACTGCCGACGCCGGCCGCTACCTTGGCGCCGACCTGACCGCGCCAGAGCTCACGTCCGGACTGGGCCTCGATCGCCAACACCGTGCCATCGCTGCCGGCCACCACAAATGCACCGTCGCGCACGGCCACAGCCAGAGGGAACTTCACCGACTCAAGCCGGGCGCTCCAGACCTGACGGCCGGCAATTTGGGGGCTGAGGTTTTCGAGTGCGGTGGGTTTAGGCTTGTCGGCAGCGCAACCGGCCAGCCCGGCGGTCAGCACGGCAACCAGCGCCACCCCAATGGCAGAGGCCCAACTGCGCATCACTTGGCCAACTCCGCGGAGGCGCTGGGGGTTGCGGCAGGCGGCGGCGGTGCACCCAGCGCGGTGAGCTTGGCCTCGATCAGGCGCCGGTAGTCCAGCTTGTCGCTCATCGCCTTGTGAGCGGCCTGGTAGGCCGTGCGGGCTTCGGCGGGCTTGCCCTGGGCCAGCAGCACATCACCGCGGCGGTCGGCCACCAGGCCGGCAAATTCCTTGGCCGGTGCAGCGTCCAGCGCCTTGAGGGCCGCATCGTATTGCTTGGCCTCGAGCAGCACACCGGCCAGGCGCAATTGGGCAATGCTGCGGTATTCGTCCTCGGTGGCGTGCTCGGCCACCCAGGTCAGACTGGCTTTGGCGCCGTCGGCCTGGCCTTTGTCGTACTGCACCCGTGCGGCCAACAGGCCACCCTGCTGGGCGTAGGCGGTGCCGGCAAAACGTGCTTTCAAGTCACCGAAGACGCGGCCCACCTTGTCGGCATCACCGGCGGCTGCGGCCTTGTCGAGCTCGTCAAACATCGCACTGGCCTTGGTGGCCTGGTCACGCTGGTACCAGCCCCAGGCGTTCCAGCCGGCAAACGCCAGCAGACAGGCCGTGATCAACCAGGTGATCAGGTTGCCGTGCTGCTTCCAGAACGCCTTGAGGTCGTCGAGTTGTTCCTGCTCTTGCAGGTCGAGGGTATTGGCCATGGAATGCCTGTGGTGTTTTGGGTGGCGTGCGCGCAAAAACGCAAGCGGGGATTATGCGTTGCGCAGTTCGTGCGCCCAGTCGGCAACAGCCGCCAGCGGCCGCAGCACCTGGGCGGCGCCGGCGCTGCGCAGCGGTTTGACCGTCACCATGCCCTGCGCCAGCTCATCGCCACCAAACACCAGCGCAAACCGGGCGCCGCTGGCGTCGGCCTTCTTGAACTGGGATTTCATGCCGCCCAGGCCGGCACTGCCGCCGGCATGCATCACCACCGCCAAACCGGCCGCACGCAGCGCTTCAACGGTGGCAATGGTCGAGCTCAGCGCCTGGGCGTCGGGCAGCACGGCGTAGGCGTCGGGCGGGGTGGTCGGTACCTCGATGCCACTTTGCACCAACAAGTCGAGCACCCGCTCCAGCCCCATGCCCCAGCCCACGCCCGGCGCCGGCTTGCCGCCGATCATCTCGACCAGGCCGTCGTAGCGGCCACCGCCACAAACCGTGCCCTGCGCACCCAGCTTGGGGCTGATCCACTCGAACACGGTGTGGGTGTAGTAGTCCATGCCGCGCACCAGGCGCGGGTTGACGGTGTAAGCCTGGCCGACGGCCGCCATCGCGGCCTTGACGGCATCGAAGTGCTTGAGCGAGGCGTCACCCAAAAAACCTATCAGCTGCGGCGCGGCATCGATGAGGTCCTGCATCGCCGGGTTCTTGGTGTCGAGGATGCGCAGCGGGTTGCTGTGCAGCCGGCGCTTGGCCTCGGCATCGAGTTGGTCGGCATGGGCCTCGAAGTAGGCAATCAAGGCGGTGCGGTGCGCACGGCGCTCGTCAGGCACACCCAGGCTGTTGATCTCCAGCCGCACGTCGGTGAGGCCCAGGTCGCGCCACAGTGCACGCGCCATCAGGATCACCTCGGCGTCGGCCTCGGGCCCGCCAAAACCCAGCGCCTCGACGCCGACCTGGTGAAACTGCCGGTACCGGCCCCGCTGCGGCCGCTCGTGGCGGAACATCGGCCCGATGTAGAACAACCGCTTGCCACCGTCGTAGAGCATCGAATGCTCGATCGCCGCGCGCACCACGCCGGCGGTGTTTTCAGGCCGCAGCGTCAGCTTATCGCCGTTCATCGCGTCCTCGAAGGAGTACATCTCCTTCTCGACGATGTCGGTCACCTCGCCCAGGCCGCGCACAAACAGCGGCGTTGGCTCGACGATGGGCGTGCGGATGTTCTGGTAGCCATAGCGCCGCATCAGCGCACGCAGCTTGTCTTCCAGCCATTCCCAACGCGCGGAGTCCGGCGGCAGGATGTCGTTCATGCCTTTGACGGCTTGCAGGGGTTCGGCCATGTCTTGCCAGGGTCCGCTGGGGGCAGACCGTCCAATGAGAGGATGGGGGTGCCCGGTTGGGCACGGGCGGTGAAGCGCTAAAGCCAGCAGGCAGCGCGTCAATGCGCCGAGGTCGCCGCGCCGAATCGCCGTTCGATGTAGCGCTCGACAATGCCGTGGAACTCTTGCGCGATGTTGTCACCGCGCAGCGTCATCGCCTTCTGGCCGTCGATGAAAACGGGTGCGGCCGGCGCCTCGCCGGTGCCGGGCAGGCTGATGCCGATGTCGGCATGTTTACTCTCGCCGGGGCCGTTGACGATGCAGCCCATCACCGCGACCTTGAGGTTCTCGACGCCGGGGTACTTGAGCTTCCAGACCGGCATCATGGACCGCAGATGGTCGTCGATCTGCTGGGTCAGCACCTGGAAGGTGGTGCTGGTGGTACGGCCACAGCCCGGGCAGGCGGTGACGCTGGGATTGAAGTTGCGCAGGCCGAGGGCTTGCAGGATCTCCAGCGCCACCACCACCTCCTGGGTGCGGGCCTCGCCGGGCTGCGGCGTCAGGCTGACGCGGATGGTGTCGCCAATGCCCTGCTGAAGCAGCTGGCCCAGCGCTACAGCGGAGGCCACCGTGCCCTTGGTGCCCATGCCGGCCTCGGTCAGGCCCAGGTGCAGCGGATAGTCGCAACGTGCTGACAGCGCCTGGTAGACGGTGATCAGGTCCTGCACACCGCTGACCTTGCAGCTGATGATGATCTGGTTGGCGCTCATGCCCAGCTCCTGCGCCCAGGCGGCGGACTGCAATGCCGACTGCAGCAGCGCCTGGACCATCACCTGCTTGGCATCCCAAGGCGCGGCACGTTGGGCGTTGGCATCCATCATCTGGGCCAGCAGCTCTTGGTCCAGGCTGCCCCAGTTGACGCCTATGCGCACCGGTTTGTCGTGGCGACAGGCGGCCTCGATCATCTGGGCAAACTGGCGGTCGCGCTTTTGGCCTTTGCCCACATTGCCCGGGTTGATGCGGTACTTGCTCAACGCAGCGGCGCAATCCGGGTGCTCGGTCAGCAGGGTGTGGCCGTTGTAGTGGAAGTCACCGATCAGCGGCACATCGATGCCCATGCGGTCGAGCTGCTCGCGGATAAAAGGCACGGCCCGGGCGGCCTCGGGCGTGTTGACGGTGATGCGCACCATCTCCGACCCGGCAATCGCCAGCTCTTTGACCTGGATTGCCGTGCCGATCACGTCCACTGTGTCGGTATTGGTCATTGACTGCACCCGCACCGGCGCGTCGCCACCCACCGTGACGACCCTGTCGCCCCAGACCACACGGGACTGGCGCGAGCGGCGGGCCGCCGGCACAGCGGGGGTGATCAGCAGCAGGTCATCAGCGTTGTCGGTAGGCATGGGGGGGCAGTGTCGGCGAGGGTCAGCGTACGTCAGCGGGTGTCAGCGGTGCGGTCAGGGCAACGTGATGTCGGCGATGTTGTCACGTGCGGCGGTTTTCAGGTCGATCCGCTGGCCGCGGAAGCTGAGCTCGGTACCGCTGGCGTTGCCGATTCGGAGCCGCACGGGCGGTTGGGCGGTCAATTCAACACTTTCGCCGGCGGGCACCAGCCGGGACATCAGGGTCTGACCGCTGCCGTCGACGGCTTGCACCCAGGTCGCCTGCAGGGCCCGCAACGCGACGGTGTCGACGGCGACTGCAGGGCTGGCGCCAGCGTTGCCCGCAAGGGACGCCGCCGGGCTGGGACGGCCGGCCTCTCGGTCAGCGGTGGCCAGCACAGTCGATAGCAGGGCGCCGGTACCGGCGGCACCCAGCACACCGGACGCTGCAGGCCGCGACACGCCGGGTACCGCAGACGCACCGTCAGCGGGCGGCAAGGCTGCACCGTCCGGTCCCACGGCCGTGGCTGCGTCACCCGGCGGCATCACGGGCAGCGTGCCCGCGCTGCCGGGCAACGCCAGGTCACGCACGGCCGAGCTCGGCACCAACACAAACGCCGCCGCCGCCATCAGCAGCAAGGCCACCAGCCACAGCACCGGATGGCTCCAGGGCGCCCAATCCGCCGGCACCACGCGGCCCGGCCGCTCCCGGTAGGGCATGTTCAGCCCGCCGTCGACCCGACCCAACGCATCAGGCGGCGCGCCGGGCATCTGTGCCAGCACTGGCGCAGGGTCGATCTTGAGCACCCGGCAGACCGTCTGCGCCAGCGCCCGGCTGAAGGTGATGTCCAGCAACTCGTGGTACCTGCCCGATTCAAGCGACTCCAGCTTGGCCGGCGACACCTTGATCGAGGCCGCCAATGCCGCGATGTGCAGGCCCTGTTGCTGGCGTGCTGCGCGCAGCAGGGCACCCGCCATGCCGTGGGTGGCGGCGGCATCG
>JBKJKU010000179.1:0-23273 GCA_046597355.1 Aquabacterium sp. | reverse complement strand
GCAGGTGATGGAGAACCATCGCGACGACCTGGTCGTGATCCTCGCTGGCTACAAGGACCGCATGGACACCTTTTTCCAGAGCAACCCGGGCATGAGCAGCCGCATCGCCCACCACCTGGACTTCCCCGACTACGAACAAGGCGAGCTGCTGGAAATTGCCGATCGCATGCTGGCCAGCATGAACTACTGCTTTGGTGCCGACACGCGCCAGACCTTCTCCGAATACCTGGGCCTGCGGCTGCAGCAACCGCACTTCGCCAACGCGCGCAGCGTGCGCAACGCGCTCGACCGAGCCCGCTTGCGCCAGGCCAGCCGCCTGTACGCAGACGGGAACCGCGTGCTCACCCAAGCCGACCTGTCCACGCTTGAGCCGAGCGACATCCTCGGCAGCCGACTGTTTCTGAACCTGTCCCCGCCCAAGACCTGACTGCCGAAAGATCACCATGCCTTTGTCACAACGCTGGACGCTCACGCGCTACCTGATCGAAGAACGGCGCCGCTTCCCCGAGGCCAGCGGGGACCTGAATGCGCTGCTGCTCGATGTGTCGCTGGCCTGCAAGGCCATTGCCCGCATCGTCGCCTTCGGTCAACTCGACGATGCGATTGGATCGGCCCCGCCACCCGCCGGCGGCTCGGTCAACGTGCAAGGCGAAGTGCAGAAGCCACTCGATGTGCTGAGCAACGAGATCTTCATCCGCATGAACGACTGGAGCGGGCATCTTGCCGGCATGGCGTCGGAGGAGATGGACGCACCCAAGCAAATTCCCGCCGCCCACGCGCGCGGCAAGTACCTGCTGGTGTTCGACCCGTTGGATGGTTCCAGCAACATCGACGTCAACGTGTCGGTCGGCAGCATCTTCTCGGTGCTGCGCGCACCGCAGGACGTGGTCGAAAGCGGTCGCGACGTGACCGAGGCAGACTTCCTGCAGCCTGGCGCCACCCAGGTCGCCGCCGGCTATGCCTTGTACGGCCCGACCACGATGCTGGTGCTGACGGTGGGCAACGGTGTCGCGGGCTTCACCCTGAACCCGAACCTCGGCGAGTTCATGCTGACGCACCGTGACATCCAAGTGCCTGCAGACACGCACGAGTTTGCGATCAACAGCGCCAACAGCCGTTTCTGGGAGCCGCCAGTCAAGCGCTACGTCGACGAGTGCCTGGCCGGGAAACCCGGGCCGCGCGCCAAGGACTTCAATATGCGCTGGATCGCCAGCATGGTGGCGGAAGCGCATCGCATCCTGATGCGGGGCGGCGTGTTCCTGTACCCGCGTGACACCAAGGATCCGACCAAACCGGGGCGGTTGCGCCTGCTGTACGAAGCCAACCCCATTGGCTTCGTGATGGAGCAGGCGGGTGGGCGAGCCAGCACCGGCAGGCAGCCCATGCTGGGCGTGAAGCCGACTGAGTTGCACCAGCGTATCGGGCTGGTGTTCGGCTCGAAGAACGAGGTCGAACGTATCGAGCGCTATCACCACGAACCGGCCGCGAAAGAACTGGGCAATCCGCTCTTCGCAGAGCGCGGGCTGTTTCGTAACTGAGCCGCAGCTGGGTCGCGTCGGCCCAAGTCCAACAACCAAAACGAGGAGCAGACTCATGTCCGAGCGCCATCCCATCATCGCTATCACGGGTTCTTCGGGCGCGGGCACCACATCGGTGACACGCACCTTCGAGAACATTTTCAGGCGCGAAGGCGTTCGAGCGGCCACGATCGAAGGCGACAGCTTTCACCGCTACGACCGCAAGGAAATGAAGCTGCGCCAGGCCGAAGCCGAGAAGTCCGGCAATCTGAACTTCAGCCACTTTGGCCCTGCCAACAACCTGTTTACCGAACTCGAACAATTGTTCGGCAATTACGCTGAGAGCGGCACTGGCAAGCACCGCAAGTACCTGCACAACGCGGAAGAAGCGGCACCCTACAAACAAGAGCCTGGCACCTTCACGCCTTGGGAAGATTTGCCTGCAGATACTCAGCTGCTCTTCTACGAAGGCCTGCACGGCGCGGTTGTCACGCCTGAGGTAAACATTGCCCGCCACCCGGACCTGTTGATCGGCGTGGTGCCTGTGATCAACCTGGAGTGGACGCAAAAGCTGTGGCGCGACCAGAAGCAGCGCGGCTACTCCACCGAGGCGGTCACCGACACGATCCTGCGCCGCATGCCCGACTACGTGAACTACATCTGTCCGCAGTTCACCCACACGCATGTGAACTTCCAGCGCGTGCCGATGGTGGACACCTCGAACCCGTTCGTGGCCCGCGACATTCCGTCGCCCGATGAAAGCCTGGTCGTGATTCGCTTCGCCAACCCCAAGGGGATCGACTTTCAGTACCTGTTGAACATGATCCACAACTCCTTCATGTCGCGCGCCAACACCATCGTCGTCCCGGGCGGAAAGATGGAGCTGGCGATGCAGCTCATCTTCACGCCCTTCATTTGGCGCATGGTCGAGCGCCAGCGGCAAACACTCGGCGCCCTTTGACATTGCAGCCCTTGAGAGACAAAGCACGATGAGCACGAACTCGAACGACAAAGTGATCCGAACGGACAACGGGCGACGCGACGAGTTGGCCAACGCGCTGCGCGCACTGGCCATGGATGCGGTGCAGCTGGCCAACTCCGGCCACCCGGGCGCGCCGATGGGCATGGCAGAAATGGCCGTGGCTTTGTGGAACGGCCACCTGTGCCACAACCCGGCAAACCCGGCGTGGCCGGACCGTGATCGTTTCGTGCTGTCCAACGGGCATGCCTCGATGCTGCTTTACGGGCTGCTGCATCTGACCGGCTACGACCTGCCGATGTCCGAGTTGAAGCGCTTCCGGCGCCTGCACAGCAAAACACCGGGCCACCCCGAAATCGGCCTGACGCCGGGCGTTGAAACCACGACAGGCCCGTTGGGTCAGGGCCTCACCAACGCGGTCGGCTTTGCGCTGGCCGAAAAGCTGCTGGCGGACGAATTCAATCGGCCAGGCCACGACATCGTGGATCACCACAGCTACGTCTTCCTGGGCGACGGCTGCCTGATGGAAGGCATCAGCCATGAAGCCTGCGCGCTGGCTGGCGTGTGGCAACTGAACAAACTGATCGCCCTTTACGACGACAACGGCATTTCCATCGACGGCGCAGTGGGTGGCTGGTTCATCGACGACACGCCCGCACGTTTTCGCGCCTACGGATGGGACGTGATCGGCCCCATCGACGGGCACAACGTCGCCGAAGTCGACCAGGCGATCGCTCAGGCCAAGACATCGACGGCCAAGCCGACGCTCATCATCTGCCGCACCACCATCGGCAAAGGCTCACCACAGCGAGCCGGCACCGCCAAGGCGCACGGCGAACCGCTGGGCGCCGAAGAGATTCGCCACACCCGCGAAGCCATCGACTGGCCACACGCAGCGTTCGAGATTCCGGAATCAATTGCCGCCCGCTGGGACGCGCGGCAGCGCGGCGCCTTGCGCGAGGCCCAATGGCAAGAGCGCATGGCGGCCTACCGCAGTGCATACCCTGCTCTGGCGGCTGAGTTCGAACGGCGCGTGGCTGGCGAGCTGCCGGCAGACTTTGAAGAAAACATGCTCCACGCGATGGCGTCGTTCGGCCAATCGAGCGAAGCCGTCGCCAGCCGCAAGGCGTCGCAACAGGTGCTGGCCATGTTGGCGCCCAAGCTGCCCGAGCTGCTGGGCGGCAGCGCTGATCTGACCGGCTCGAACCTGACCGATTTTCCAGGCTGTGGTGCTGTGCGGGGTGGCCAAAAGGGCGGCCGCCACATCAACTACGGCGTACGCGAGTTCGGCATGGCGGCGGTGATGAACGGCATTGCGCTGCACGGCGGCTTCATCCCCTACGGTGGCACCTTCTTGACCTTCAGTGACTACAGCCGCAACGCCATCCGCATGGCCGCGCTGATGAAGCAGCGGGTCATCCACGTTTTCACGCACGACTCGATTGGCCTGGGTGAAGACGGCCCGACGCACCAGCCGGTCGAACACGCCGCGAGCTTGCGCTTGATCCCCAACCTGGACGTCTGGCGCCCCTGCGATTCGTCCGAGACCGCCGTTGCGTGGACGCAGGCGCTGTTGCAAGCCAACCGCCCATCGGCGCTGCTGCTCTCGCGCCAGAGCCTGCCGGCACAGACACGCTCGCCCGAGCAGGTGGTGGCCATCCGCCGCGGCGGCTACGTGCTCAGTGACCGGGCCGATGCGGTAGCAGCCATCCTGGGCACGGGTTCGGAAGTGTCGCTGGCCATGGCTGCGCAACAACTGCTGGATGCCCGCAACATCGCCGTGCGGGTCGTGTCCCTCCCGTCATCGACGGTGTTTGACCGACAGGACCGGGCCTACCGCGACAGCGTTTTGGGCCGAGGCTTGGTGCGCATCGGCGTCGAGGCTGGCGTCACGCGCTGGTGGGGCCAGTACGGCTGCGCTGCGGCGCTCGGCATTGACACTTTCGGCGAGTCAGCACCCGCCCCCCAGGTGTACGAACACTTCGGCATGACGGCCGGCAAGCTCGCCGATCTGGTGCAGGCGCAATGCGACGAAGAACGCCGCCACCTGCGCTCCAGCAACTGAAGTCTGGCAACCCGAACGACCCACCATCACGCCATGTCCTACGACCTCATCAGCTTCGACCTCGACGGCACCCTGGTTGACACCGCTTCGGAAATCGCTGAAGCGGCGAACCGAGCCTTGGAGTCGCACGGCATGGCGCGCCGGCCGCCGGCAGAGATCACACTGCTGATCGGCGCCGGAACGCGGGAATTGATGCTCAAGTTGCTGGCCCGTTGCTTCCTGGAACAGCCTGCGCTGGCACAGACCGTGAGGCCGGACGCGGTGCTCGAGAGCCTGGACGAACACTACGCCATCACAACCGGCAGTTCAGCCGTGCCGTACAGCGGCTGCCGCGAAGCGTTGGCCGATCTGCGTCTGGCCGGCATCAAACTGGCCTGCGTCACGAACAAGGAACTGCGGCACGCGCGCCGTGTCCTCAAAGTCACCCGACTCGACGGCTACTTCGATCTGGTGATCGGCGGCGACTCCCTCTCGGAGAAAAAGCCTCACCCCAGCGTGCTGCGCCACGTGGCGCAAGTGCTCGACGTCAGCTTGGCAAGAACCGCACACCTGGGCGACTCGGCAACCGATGTGGCTGCGGCCCGAAACGCCGGCGTTGCCGCCTGGGCGGTGCCGTATGGCTACAACGCCGGGCACGACATCACCGACGCCAAGCCCGACCGTATTTTCGACAGGCTGTTGGCGGTGTCACAGCACGTCCTGGCCTTGCGGCAAGCACGCGCCGTTTGACTTTTCATCGCTTGACTTCTCATGCCCTCATTCCCCTCAGCAAACTCCACCTGTCCATGACCCTCAAAGTTGGCATCAATGGATTCGGCCGCATCGGGCGCAGGGTGTTCCGCGCTGCGGTGCAAAGCTTCCCCGGCATCATTGGGCGCCATGAATGGCGGTCCTCGGCTACACCGAGGACAAAGTGGTTTCCACCGACTTTCGCGGCGAAGCCATGACCTCGGTGTTTGACGCCCGGGCGGGCCTTGCCCTGGACCGGACCTTCGTGAAAGTCTTGGCCTGGTACGACGACGAGTGGGGCTACTCCAACAAAGTGCTTGAGATGGTCCAGGTGGTGGGGTCAGCGCGATGACGATGCTGCGCTTTGAGGCCCTGGCGGCCAGAGACGCTGCGGATGGCCGCCGCGTCTTCATCCGCGCCGACATGAACAAACCCTTGGACGCAGAAGGCCAAATCACAGAAGACGCACGAATCCGGGCGTCCATCCCTTGTACCGAGATGGGCCTGCGCCGCTGCGCCGCCGTGATGGTGACTTCTCACCTGGGTCGGCCGACCGAAGGCGAATTCAGAGCCGAGGATTCGCTCGCCCCCGCTGAGCGGCGCTTGGGCGAGTTGCTGGGGCGCGACGTGCCGCTGGTGCGCGGCTGGCTTGACGGCGTGGACGCGGCGCCCGGCCAGCTCGTGCTGCTGGAGAACTTCCGCCTCACCAAGGGCGAAGAGAAGAACCACGCCAAGCTGGCGCCGCGCATGGCCGCGTTGTGCGCCATCTTCTTGCATGACGCTTCCGGCAAAGCACATCGTGCCGAGGCTTCGGCCTACGGCATTGCCGAACCTGCGCCAGTGGCCTGCGCCGGCCCGCTGCTGGCGGTCGAAGGAGTCACAGCATGACGCTCAAGGCGGTGCTGTGGGATGTGGACGGCACGCTCGCCGAGACCGAGCGCGACGGCCACCGTGTGGCGTTCAACCTGGCGTTCAAGGCCTGCGGCCTGCCCTGGGACTGGAGCATCGAACGTTACGGCGAGTTGCTGGCCGTGACGGGTGGACGGGAGCGGCTCATGCACGACATGAACAGCCGCGCTGACGGGCCGGCTTTACCCGACGAGCGCGACGCGCTGGCGCGCCGCGTGCACAAGCGCAAGAACACGCTCTATGCCGAGCTCGTCACTTTGCATGGCATTGCGTTGCGGCCCGGCGTGCCCGAGCTGATGGAGCAGTGCCGCACACGCGGCATCCGCATGGCCATCACCACCACCACCAGCCGAGCCAACGTCGATGTGTTGCTGCGAGCGCACCTGGGTGCGGGCTGGTCGAACTGGTTCGAGACCCTGGTCTGCGGCGAAGACGTAGCGCGCAAGAAGCCCGACCCCGAGGTCTATGTGCAGGCATTGCAGCGATTGGGGCTCGGCCCCCTGGACACGGTGGCGCTGGAGGATTCACCGGGCGGCGTGGCGTCAGCGTGCGCAGCCGACGTGCCGGTGGTCGTGACCCGCAGCGCCTACTTCGCCCACGCCAGTTTCGAAGGTGCCATCGCCATCGGGCCGGGGCTCGATCAACGTACTGGCTGGCGGCCGGAGCTGCCGGGTACAACGTCATCCGCCTTCGTCGGCCTGGACGATCTGATCGACTGGCACCAACGCATGGAACACACATCGCAGTTCGGCTAAGGCCGCCCCGCCCTTCACTCTCACGTTCAGCTCCATCGGAGAACACCATCGCATTCATTTCACTTCGCCAAGTCTTGGACCACGCCGCAGCACACGGCTACGGCGTGCCGGCCTTCAACGTCAACAACCTGGAACAGATCCAGGCCATCATGGAAGCGGCGCAGGAAACCGGCTCGCCGGTGATCCTGCAAGCCTCCGCCGGCGCTCGCAAGTACGCGGGCGAGGCCTATCTGCGGCACATGGTGCTGGCGGCCGTTGAATCGCATCCCGACATTCCGGTGGTGCTGCACCAGGATCACGGCGCGTCACCCGCCGTCTGCCTGCAGTCGATCCGCTCGGGTTTCACGAGCGTGATGATGGACGGCTCGCTGCTGGAGGATGCCAAGACACCCGCCAGCTATGACTACAACGTCGAGGTCACCCGTCAGGTGTGCACGATGGCCCACGCCATCGGCGTCTCGGTCGAGGGCGAGCTGGGGTGCCTGGGTTCGCTGGAGACCGGCGAAGCAGGCGAGGAAGATGGTTCCGGCGCCGAGGGCAAGCTGACCCACGACATGATGCTCACCGACCCCGAGCAGGCCAAGGACTTCGTCGCCCGCACAGGCGTTGATGCTCTTGCCATTGCCATAGGCACCAGCCACGGCGCCTACAAGTTCACCCGCAAGCCCACCGGCGACATCCTGGCGATGGACCGCATCGAGCAGATCCACGCCAGCGTGCCCAACACGCACCTGGTCATGCACGGGTCGTCCAGCGTGCCGCAGGAATGGCTTGCCATCATCCGCAAGTACGGCGGTGACATCAAAGAGACCTACGGCGTGCCGGTCGAAGAAATCCAGCGCGGCATCAAGAGTGGCGTCCGCAAGATCAACATCGATACCGACATCCGATTGGCCATGACCGGTGCGATGCGCAAGGTGTTCGCTGAACAGCCGAGTGAGTTCGATCCCCGCAAGGCCTTCATCGAGGCCCGCAAAGCCGCACGCGGCATCGTCAAGGCACGCTTTGAAGCCTTCGGCTGTGCCGGGAAGGCGGCGCTGCTCAAGCCAGTAGCGCTCGAAGCCATGGTCAAGCGCTACCGCTGAATCCCAGCCCCTTGACCTTGTCTTGAACTTTTGCGCCGCGCATGAAGGGTCCTCTCAAGATACTGCTTCATTTGACCGTCATTGGGCCTCTGGCGATGGCTTTCGTCGCGCTGGTTCTGCCCTACAAGACCGGTGCCGCCACACTGCAAGGCCTGCCTGACGCCAAGTGCATCCGCCCTGCGTTGCACCTCGACGCCAAAGAAGTGCCAGCGTTCATCGACCAATCGGGGGGCCCTGCGTGGAACGCCAGAAATTGCTTGGAAGCCCCAGCGCAACATCTATCGGCAGGAGCCGATGCACGACTTTGTGCCTGACGCCAACCGGCGTTTGCGCGACAACGGACTGGCCAAAACCGGCATCGTGGTGTTCATCTGCCGCCCAGGGGACCGCAGCAGCCGCGGCGCAAACCGCTTGGCTGAAGGCGGCTGCAGCCGCGTGTATTCGGTGGTGGACGACTTTGAGGGTGACATGTCCCCAGACGGTCGCCGCACGGTCAACAGCTGCAAGAGCACCGGCATGCCGTGCATGCTTTCGCCTCGACAAGGCCAGGCTGTACTTTCCGCGCTGACCAGCCGTTGGTGCTTTGGTGTCAGGGGATTCCCTGATCCAAATATTCGTCATGCCAAATATCATTCACTAATTATTTAATGAGCTCGCTTTCCCCCAACTTTCCCTTTTCAACAGGAGACCTCATGAAGCCTTTCAGCGCCACCGTCCTCATGACCGCTTTGTCGGCTGCCAGTTTGCCTGCCCTGGCGAACCTTGAATTGGCCACCAAGAACGCCTGCACGGCCTGCCACGCCGTGGACAAGAAGGTCCTCGGCCCGTCCTACCAGGACGTGGCCAAGAAGTACGCCGGCCAGAAGGACGCCGTCGCCCAGTTGTCCGAGAGCATCCGAAAAGGGGGAGCGGGCAAGTGGGGTGCCGTTCCGATGCCAGCCCAGCCTGCCCTCAGCGACGCTGACCTGAAAATACTGGCGACCTGGGTATTGGGCGGCGCAAAATAGCGAACATGACCGCTATGAGCGCTTTTCCCGCCAAGATTCGGTACGTCAGGTTGGCCGGCGTCATCGCGGCTGTGCTGATCGGTGTCACGCCACTCGGTGTGACGGCGCAAAGCGCTGCCGTCCTCTACAAGGACGCCGACTTGCCCTTGGGCGAGAAGCTACTGCAAGAGCATCGCTGCGCCGAATGTCATAGCCGCAAGGTCGGCGGCAACGGTTCAGCCATCTTTCGTCCGCTCGGGCGGATCAGCTCGCCCGGTTTGCTGCGTGGCATGGTCGAGCAATGCAACACGGAGCTAAATCTTAGCCTGTTCCCGGAGGAGGTCACCTCCATCTCGGCGGTACTGAACCGCGATCACTACCGTTTCAAGTGAATGTGGGGCTTCCATTATCGGCATGTGCTGATACAGTGATAGCCTGCTAACCTTCTGCGAGATTTACGTGGCAAATATCAGCGAAGAAGATCTGGTCTTCGAATCGGCGGCGGAATTGTTCGGCCTGCTCTCAACGCCGGTTCGATTGAAGATCATCAGCGCCGTGTGCCACGGAGAACGCAATGTGTCCGACCTGCTCGCACAGATCGACACCACGCAACCCAACATGTCCCAACACCTCGCAACGCTGTACCGAGCCGGCGTTCTGGGCAAGCGGCGCGAAGGCACGCAGATTTACTACAAACTGCAGAGCGAGCGTGTTGCTACTTTGTGCAGGGCAGTGTGCACGCAGGTGGCTATTGAATTGGACGGTGACGGCACCGTGCCAGCCTCTGACCGACTGCTGCGCAGCGTCCATCGCTGAGCGCTTGTTCCCGCAATCAATCAAGCGGTTAACTCGCTTTCTTTGACACGCCATGCTCGGCCGGCATCGGCGCGAGACTCCAACGCTGGGAACCGCTAAGTCGGTCCGACCACGCAACCGCTGGGCACGCGTCGCGATGAGCGTCGATATGAGCTCCTGGCTGCCGACATCGGCACGGTATGCGGCGCACCCGGCGCGGCTCTGGGCGTCGATGGCGACTCCCTCGTCCACAAAGAGAGGGTAAGTCTTTATATTTGTTGCGCCGAATATAAACGATGATTGATTTTCAAGACGTTGCAGACGGCCGGCACGCGCCTGCAAAGCTGCCCAGCCGCACCTGTCCTGGAGACTATGCCCATGAAGCCCGACCTACCTGCTCTTTCGCACCCGCGGCGCCTCTGGATTGCCTGCCTTTTTGTCGCCCTCGCAGTGTCGGGCCCGGCCCAGGCCGCCAACCCGAAAGGCTTGCCCGATGCCAAGCAGACCCAGTCTGGCCTGTACCTCGAAGCGCGCGAGGTGCCACGCTTCATCGAACAACAGGGCGGCGCCACGAAGGTGCTTTTCATTGACGTGCGCACCCGTGCCGAGGCGATGTTCGTCGGCATGAGCAACAGCGTTGATGCGCTCGTGCCCTTTGTCGAACTTCAAGAACTGATGACCGATTGGGACGGCCAGCGCAACAGCTACAAACTGGAGCCGATGCAGGAATTCGTGGCCGAAATCGGCCGCAGGCTGCAGCAGAAGGGACTGGCAAAAGACGACACCGTGGTTCTGATCTGCCGTTCGGGAGACCGCAGCAGCCGCGCTGCCAACCGCCTGTTGGAGGCAGGCTACAGCCGCGTCTTCACCGTGGTCGACGGCTTCGAAGGTGACTTGTCGACCGACGGACGCCGCTCGGTCAATGGCTGGAAAAACGCGGGCCTGCCATGGGGCTACAAGCTGGAAAAAGCGAAGATGTATTTTCCACGCTGAGCTCCCAATTGGCCTGCGGCCCGCGTAACTCTGGCGGCACCACGTTTCAGATCTCTCAACCCGCTAGAGGACCCTCAACATGATCAACAACGCACGCCGTGCCTGGGTGACCACTTTCGCCTTCGTCCTCGCTGCAGCAGCATTGACCGCACCAATGGCCGCCCAGGCCCAAGCCCAGCCGGCGAAGCAGAAGCTCGTCATCCAGGTCAGCGACGCCGATCCCGGCAAGTGGCGATTGGCGCTTAACAACGTCAAGAACGTACAAGACGATCTCGGTGGTCCTGACGCCGTCGATATCGAGGTCGTCGCCTACGGCCCGGGTATCGGCATGCTCAAGGCTGACTCCGTGGTGGCCCCGCAGATCGCCGCCGCCCTGAAGAGCGAGGTCAAGGTCGTGGCCTGCGAGAACACCATGAAGGCGCAGAAGCTGGTGTACACCGACATGCTGCCCGCCATCAGTTACGTTGCCGCTGGCGTGGTTGAGCTGATGAAAAAGCAGCAGCAAGGCTATGCCTACATCCGACCTTGACCTGTGGTCATGGCCCGGCGACGGTGTGATCAGCACGCCAGTTCGCGCCCAGCGTGCCGCTTGTCGATGCGGAGGTTGACCACGCTCTGGCTGGAGTTCATCCGCTGCTTGACAGCGCAGACCGGGGGCGCCGGCCTCTTGATCTAACTCATATGACTGCTGCGGGATTCTCAATCAGGGCAGCCGCTTGCCCAGTCAGGGTCGGTTCTGCGCGATTCTTATTCAGATCGGCGAATATTCGTGCCGCAGCCAGAAACTGAAGGGCGGCTTCGCATTGTTCAGGCATCCACCATGTCCATCAAGCGCGCCGGCGCGCGGCAGCAGGCTATGGACCGGTCGGCCAACAGCACGACGGACCTCATGGGACTGAACTTCGACATGCTCCATGTGCCGCCGCCGCAGAAAGCGATCGACTTCATTCCCATCCACCCGCTGGCCACGCCAGGCGCGGACCAAGGCGAAGCGAAGCATGCCAGGCACGGCTCCTGCCTGTTCACGACAGAGCGCGGCTAAATCATGCCCGCCGAGTTCCTGTACGACGGCAAGGTCGCCCCGACGTTCCCGAAGTGGCTGATCGATGACACCCGCCCGTCCGCCTTGGCCTGGCAGTTGACGACACGGTTTCTCCCGCTGTTGTATTCGGACAGCATGTTCAAAGGCCGTGAATGGCTAGCGAAGCCGGAAATGGTGGGCTGATGACCTCGTCTGCGGCTTGGCGGCGATGGCTGCCGTCTTTGCCCGTCCTCGACTGGGGACGGCGCTACGACCGCGAGACCTTCATCGGCGACGGCGTAGCGGCATTGATCGTGACGATCATGCTCATCCCGCAGAGCCTGGCCTATGCGCTGCTGGCCGGGTTGCCGCCCGAAGTGGGTCTCTACGCCAGCGTGGCGCCACTGTTGCTCTATGCCATCTTCGGTAGCAGCCGTGTCCTGGCCGTCGGGCCGGTGGCCGTGGTGTCGCTGATGACGGCTGCCGCCATTGGCGAATTCGCAGCGGCCGGTTCACCCGCGTACTGGTCGGCGGCGATCACGCTCGCGGGTCTGTCGGGTGCGATGCTGTTGGTGATGGGTCTGCTTCGACTCGGTTTCCTTGCCAGCTTCCTGAGCCACCCAGTCATCTCGGGTTTCATTTCCGCGTCGGGATTGCTGATCGCCGCCAGCCAGCTCAAGACGCTGATGGGCGTCAAGGCCGAAGGTCACAGCCTGGTCGCCCTCCTCGCAGCACTCGCCAAGCAGGTCCAGAACACGCATCTGCTGACGCTGGTCGTTGGCGTGCTCGCCACTGCGTTTCTGTTCTGGGTTCGCAAAGGCCTTAAGCCGCTGCTACTGCGTTGGGGCCTGGGTGCCAAAGCAGCCGACGTGATCGCCAAGACAGGGCCCGTGGCCGCGATTGCGGTCACGACGGGGCTGACCTGGGCCCTGGGCTGGCAGGCGCAAGGTGTGAAGATCGTCGGCACGGTTCCACAAGGCCTGCCCCCACTCACCCTGCCCGAGTGGGACCCGGTGTTGTGGAAACAACTGGCCATTCCCGCACTGCTCATCAGCGTGGTGGGTTTCGTCGAGTCGGTGTCGGTGGGCCAGACGCTGGCCGCGAAGCGGCGCCAACGCATCGAGCCGGACCAAGAACTGGTCGCCTTGGGCGCCAGCAATTTGTCCGCAGCCTTTACCGGAGGCTTCCCGGTGACTGGTGGATTCGCGCGCTCGGTCGTCAACTTCGATGCCGGTGCCCGCACACCGGCTGCCGGCGTGTTCACGGCCATCGGTATCACGCTGGCGTCGCTGCTGCTCACCCCCGCGCTGTACTACCTGCCGCAGGCCACTCTGTCGGCAACCATCATCGTCGCTGTGCTGTCGCTTGTGGATTTCAGCATCCTGAAGCGAACCTGGGTCTACTCCAAACCGGACTTCGCGGCAGTGACGGCGACGTTGCTTGCCACGCTGACCCTGGGCGTCGAGACGGGCCTGGTGGTCGGTGTGGGTGTGTCCCTGGCGCTTTACTTGTTTCGGACCAGTCGACCGCACATCGCGATGGTGGGCCTGGTGCCGGGCACCGAACACTTTCGCAACGTGCTGCGCCACACCGTAAAGGTGAGTCCGCGGCTGGTGAGCCTGCGTGTGGATGAAAGCCTGTACTTCGCCAACGCACGCAGCCTGGAAGACCGTGTCAACGATGCCGTTGCTGCCCTGCCCGATTTGCAGCACGTGGTGCTGCAGTGCTCGGCCATCAACGACATCGACGCCAGTGCACTGGAAAGCCTGGAGGCGATCGAGCACCGGCTTCGCGAGGCGGGCATTTCGCTGCACTTGTCGGAGGTGAAAGGGCCCGTGATGGATCACCTGCAGCGAACCGATTTCCTGAAAGACCTGAGCGGCAAGGTTTATCTCACGCACTACCAGGCGGTGGCCTCGCTCACGCCGGAAGTGCTCGACAAGCCGGTTCCCGTAAACATCAACTGAGATCAACAGCCTGGCCAACACCGGCATGCAAATTGAAATCGACAACCTTAAAAGCGGTGGCTGCACCAACATCATCGTCCGGGGTCTGGGCGAGATCGACTGGGTGACATTGGTTGCTGCTGATACAACGATGCCAACGGCTCATGTTCAGGCCTACGAAGCCACCAAGCCCACGATCTTGGCTCGATGCCATACCTGGGCACCCTTGAGAAGGGCAGCGTCAGTGGCCTGAGCGCCGCCCTGGGCTGGCGCCAAGCCGTTCGTCAGCAGCGCGGTCGGCCGATTGACCTGACCCGCACTCCGGAGACCACCGAATGGACTTCACTGTCAGCACGGCGGAACGCTCGTCTCCGTTGAGTTGAATATCGTGATCAGGTCGCAGGATTCAGCCTGGGGTGCGTCTCCTCACCCCAGCGGAACAGCACGGCCCCGGAAGCCAGCATCGCCACAGCGACAAACCAGAACGCCGTCTCCAGACGGCCGCCAAGCGCGGCGGCCAGCCCCAGGCCGAGCGCGCCGATGCCGTAGCCGAGGTCGCGCCAAAAACGGTAGATGCCGATGGCCGACGCGCGCCAGTTCGGGTGTGCGATATCGGCCACGGCTGCGCTGAGGTTCGGGTAGAGCATCGCCATGCCCAGGCCCGTCACGCCGGCCGACGCGCTCCACCACGCCGCGCCCTCGCCCAGCGGCATCAGCGCGACACCGGCCCCGCAAATCCACATGCCCCAGGTATTGAGCAGGTGCCGGCCAAGCCGGTCGGACAGCTGGCCGGTGAAGAACTGCGCCGTACCCCAGGTAAAGCCGTACACGCCGACGATCCAGCCGATTCCGGGCAGGTCGACGCCGCGCTGGTGCAGGTAGACCGGCCAGAACGCCCAAACCAGCGCATCAACGAACTTTTCCACCAACCCGGCCTGGCACAAGGCCGCCATGCGCCGATCTCGCCAGCTCATCAGCGCAAACATCTCGCCGGTGGACGGCTGCGCACTCACGCCCGAGGGATAGCGCGGACGCAGCGACGTCGCACTTGAAGTGGCATGACGCTTGACCTCGTCGCGCGCCCACGGCTGTGTTTCCGTCACGGCGAGCCACGATAACAAAGCCCCGAGGCTGATTACCGCTGCGCCGAACCACAGCAGTCCCTCGCGCGGCCCGACCAGCGCTGCCAGATAGCCGGTGGCGACTCCGGCCAGGGCCACGCCAACGTAGCCCGAGAACTCGTTGAGCCCGATCACCAGGCCGCGCTGTTCGGCGCGTGTGAAGTCGAGCTTGGCGGTCTGCGTCATCGACCAAGTCAGCCCCTGGTTGACACCCAGCAGCACCGTTGCGAAGACCACCCACGACCAGCTTGTCGCGAAAAAGATCAACCCAGGAATCGGCAGCGCGACGATCCAGCCAAGCAACAGCACACGCTTGCGTCCTAGGCGCTCTGCCAGTCGGCCGGCAACGAAGTTCATCGTGCCCTTCACGAAGCCGAAGGCCACAACGAAGGCCGCCAGCAGCATGAACGAACCCCGGGGCACGCCGAACTCCGACTCGGCCAAGGCCGGGACGACATTGCGCATCATTCCGATCGTCATACCCACCAGCAGCACCTGCAGCAATTGCTGCAGGAATTGTCCGAGGTTGGCGCGGATGCCGAAGTTCATTGGCATCATGCGGGCACTGCGGTGGGCACGACGCCGCGCAGGTTGGCCTCAACGATTTGGCTCATGACGGCCGGTTGTCGCGGGACGTCTGCGGTCAACGCGGCGACGAAGTTCCCCCTGGACATCGAGAGCATCGGGTTGAAGTGATTCTCGAAGCCGATGGTCAAGGCCGGCTTGCCAGAAACCCCTGCGCCACAGGCGATGCCCGCCTGGTCGTCGGCATAGATCTCGAGCTCTGCCGGCGTTTGCAGCGGTTTCTCGTGCAGCGAGTCATGCAACTGCTCGGCCATCTCGCGCTCGCAGCCCGTCAGATCGGGGCGGCCAACCGCACCCACGAAGAGCGTGCGGCCCGTGATCATGAACCAGAGCTCGTAGCCGCGGCGCAGGTGATGCACCACGAAGCAGGCACAGTTCAGTTTGAGTCGCGCCGCGTGGATCATGTCCACAAGCACATTGCCGGCTTGGATGCGCTGGCCGTTGCTGAGCGCGGCAAAGTCGAAGGTCACGCGGCTGCGGTCGCTCTCGTACAGGCGGTAAGGCGCGGCAGCGCGCCATGCCGGCTCGGAGCCGCAAGAATAGTGCTGGGCGTGGACGACCGCGTCAATGACGTGAACGGTGCGCGCGCCTGCGCGCACGGCCTTGGCAATGAACAATTGCCCGTCGCCGGACATGACATCAACAACGATCGCCATCCGTGAGCGGCGCCGCCGAACAGGTAGCAACGCGTCGCGTTGGCCGCCGTGCGTCGACGAAAAAACATCAAAATCTCCTTGCACGGTCGCCCTCAGGCATCTCCGAGCCAGCACACCAGCCCTGCTGGCCAGTAGGTGATCGACCGCCTCAGGTAAAACCAACTGGCGCCGGTGCGCCGGCCTTGCAAGTCCCGTCCGCAGGTTGCAGGGGTCATCGCGCATTGCCAGTCGATGGCTCGGGCTGGCGACGGCGCGCCAGCGGCAGGCCTGCCGCCTGCCACTCGCTCGCGCGGTCGAAGGCCTTGCGTAGCGAGGCAGCCGCGCTCGCGCAGCAGCTTCAAGCGCGCGTCGGACACCAGGCGTGAGGGGCTGCGAAAGTAGGCAACGATGTCCACGTTGCGGGGCAGTTCGGCCAGGCGCTGGGCGAGCTCGGGCAATGGCACGGATCGCGCGCAAGGCAACCGGGCGGTGCTCGGGGGGACGCACATCCAGCACCACCAACTCGCCAGGCTGGGCCCGGGCCTGCAGTTCTTTGCGGCTGACGTGGACGAGACGGCGAGGGTAAGCCATCCTTTGTTCCAGGGCCATCCGCAACTTGAGCCGAGGCTCTCGGGCGATACCAGGTGGCGCCACACCGAACTGGGCAGCGTCCACTCCACTCAATCGGTACAGCACCCGCCCACCCTCGCGTCGGCTCTGAACCAACCTGCCCTTTCTCAATGTCTTCAGCTGTGAGCTGGCGAACTTCACGTCGATCGCCACCTCGGCGGCCATCGCGTGGACGGCCTTCTCGCCTTGAGCCATCGGCTCCCGTCTTTTCGGGCTGGCGAGTACTTTGCCGACGCGGGGAAACTGCCCGCAGAGCATGTCTTTCAAGACTCGGACGTTCATTCATACATGCTACCGCCCAATGGATTGAACCTGCGAATGGGCCAGGCCAGCAGTACCGGTCAGTGGCAGATCAACCCGAGCGACCGCGGTACGCTGATCGCAGTTCCCCATGGAGCGCGACATCGCTAGCTAAAGCGACGGCGCACTTTGCAAGGGAATCGCTGTGAAGTGCGCCTGGATCGCCAGCCACATGGCGCGGTGGCCCGTCACTGTGGCCTGTGAGGTGCCGGGGGTGCGCACCAGCGGGTACTTCGAGCATCAGCGCCGGCGTGCTTCGGGCCGACCCAGCAAGCCCGGCAGCGCCCGCGTTGACAACAAAGCCTTGCTGGCGCACATCCGGGTCATCCAGGTCGACACCATGGGTGAGTACCGCTGGCCCGGGGTGTGGAAGGAGTTGCTGGCCAGGGGCAGCCGCGTGGGCAAAGACCGTGTGCTGCGCTTCATGCAGGCCCACGGCATCAAGGCGCGGGGCAAGCGCAATTTCGTCGTCACCACCGACAGCAAGCATGTCCTGCCTGTGGCACCTAACCTGCTGGCGCGGGACTTCGACCCGCCGGCGCCCGACGCGGTCTGGAGCGGCGACATCACTGACATCGCCACCAACGAAGGAGGGTTGTACCTGGCTGCGGTGATCGACCTGTTCAGCCGCCAAGTGGTGGGCTGGAGCATGCAACCCCACAGGCAGGCCAGCCTGGTGACCGACGCCCTGCGCATGGCCTGGTTCAGGCGCTGTCCCGAGCCGGGTTTGATCTTCCATTCGGACCGGCGCAGCCAATACTGCAGCGGAATGTTCCAGCACGCTCTTTGTTACCGCTGCATAGGCCTTCGCCGTTCGGCGTCAAGGCGGTGATCAAATAGTTCATGCTTCACAGTGGCGGTTTGACCGCGAAGATCACAACCCTGTTGGCCCAGGCGGCCGAACTGGCTTTCCGCCAGAAGACCGAATCCATCACTCTGGACTTGCTGAGGGATGCCGCAGCTGCCGGCAATTTCAAGCTCCCGGTAAAGCGAGAAGTCGATGACGCCCTGGTCTGACACGGGCCAAGACAAAGGCCGGTGACAGCTTGAAAGGAAACCGACACCAGGCCTGCGCCAGGCACAAAGCGTCCTCAGGACGCTTTGTGTCCGGGCTCAGTCCTCCGATGCCGGCCAGCTGGCCGACATCTCCTCCTCTGCTTACCGGATCCGGTCACACAAGGCCCTTGACCGCCCGAAGCGTTGCCGCGGGCGTTGGATTGAAATGCCGGCATGCCGCGCCGGGTGCGTAGCGCCACATCGGGCTGGCGTGTCCCGCGCAGATAAAGGGAGGGCCGGTGCTTGTCCGGCCCGGAATGACACGGAGCGAGGCAGGCCAGCCCGGCGCGGCGCGGTCGCGCAGCACACACGACCGGAAGCTTTCAGGCCAAAAAACGAAAGGCAACAAAGAGCCGACTGCCGGCATTCGATCCACCCGATGTTGGTAAACGCGCGCAACGCCCAGCGTTCACATATCAGCACTCAACGCGCGGCGGGCTTTGTTGGTCTCGATATATTCACATTTTGCGAATTTACCGATTAAATCGGTATGGAGGTTCGGTGATTTCGTCGCCTGCTTCACCGCAGCGGCCGGCACACAGCCAAGGCGCTCGCTGGCGGTTGGCCGCGTCAGCGGCGCAACGGGCAACAAGACGTCGAAATTCTTTACAGACGCCAACAGCGTAATGCCGTGACTTTCATCAAGCTGTTGTTGCTATTGGTAATTTTTGAATTGGCACGTACTTTGCTTTGTATTTCTCAGGTATCGGCGCGAGCCGAAACTTACGAGAGAAACTCAACCCAGCCTGCTTTGGCTCTCAATCAAAAGGGACTAACAAAATGAAACGACTTCTACTCATCGCAGCAGCCGCTGCCAGTCTGTTTGCGGCAACTGCCGCTCAAGCAGGCCCGTTCATCCTGGCCGGCACCGATGCCGATGATCACGGCTCCTTCAATGGAACCACCAACGTAGGTGGCTGGCTGTTCATGCAGCGCGCGCTCGAAAACATCGATGGCGGCGTGACCACAGGGATCAAGACCGTGACGATTCTGGGCAGTACGGGCAGTGCGGCCAATGCGGCAAACTCGGCCTTCGACAAATCGACCCTGGTCGCCGCCGGCTGGAGCCGTGTCAACCTGAGCGTAGCGAACTTCGGCTCGTTTTTTGGCGCTGGCGGCAACTTAGGCACCGGCATCTTGCTGATGGACTCGGGCGCCAACATTGGCGGGGGCGTGAACGGCAGTGCTTTCGACCCCTATGCCGCCAATATTGACCAGTTCCTGCAAGCGGGTGGTGGCTTGTTCAGCCAAGCCAATGGTTACTCCTGGTTGACCACCTTGGTCAACGGCGTCTCGGTCACGCCCCAGAATACCGGCGGAATTGGTACGGGTTTGACCAAGACGGCCGCCGGTAACGCCGCCTTCCCAGGCCTGACCAATGCGGACTTGTCGAGCGGTCCGTTCCATCAGCGTTTCACCAGCGTCGGCGGGTTGACGGTGCTGGCCGTAAACTCCGGCAACGAGGCAGTCATCATCGGCGGCGTCAGTGGCTCCATCACCTCGCAAGTGCCTGAGCCGACCTCGCTGGCCCTGGTTGGCTTGGCGTTGGCGGGCATTGCTTTTTCGGTCAAGCGCAAGCGCGCCTGATCAAATCTCGCTGCCCCTGAAAAGCCCGCCCTTCGGCGGGCTTTTTTCTGGCCGACAGCCCAAGGGCTCAACCTCCCGACGGCCCTTCCAGCCGGTGGCCGGCACCGGCGTACTGGCCCAAAAGCCGCACCAGCACTGGCAGCGCCTCGCGCAGCGCCGGCATCAGCGTGTGCGGCGGGTTGATGATGAACAAGCCGCTGCCCAGCATGCCAAAGCCACGCTCGTTGGGCTCGGCCACGGTCAGGCGGGTGTGTAGCCAGCCTTTCTTGGCCTGGGTCTCGGCAATGGCTTTCAGCTTGGTGGGCAGTTGCAGCGATTCACGCAGGTCGATCTGCGGGTACCACACCATCACGATGCCCTCGGCAAAGCGGGTCAGCGCCTCGCGTGCGGCAGTCACCACCTCGGCATAGTCGGTCTTGATCTCGTAGCTGGGGTCCATCAGCAGCACACCCCGCCGGCTGGGCGGTGGCAACTGCGACTTCAGGCCGGCAAAGCCATCGGCCTTGTGCATGATGACCTGCTTGTCGCCGGCAAAATTCTCGGCCAGCAGGGCGTGGTCGGTGGGGTGCAGCTCAAACAGCCGCAGTTGGTCCTGCGGGCGCATCAAGGCCCGGGCAAAACGCGGTGAGCCGGGGTAGAGCGCCAACTCCTCGTGCGGGTTGAAAGCCTGCACCTGGGCCAGGTAATCCGCCAGCAGCGGTGGCAGCGCCAGCACATTGGACGACGGCCAGAGCTTGGCAATGCCTTGTTTGTATTCCGCGTTTTTCTGCGCATGATCTGCGTGCAATGCATACGCGCCGGCACCGGCATGGCTGTCGACCAGGCGCCAGGCCTTGTCCTTCTGGTTGAGGTGGCGCAGCAGTGCAACCAGCACCGCATGTTTGAGGACATCGGCATGGTTGCCGGCATGAAAGGCATGGCGGTAGGCGAGCATGGCGTGATGGTGCCATGCGGCGCGGCCCATCCAGCCGCCTGTCGTTGTTAGACGGCAATTGACGCGCTGCAGCACCGCGGTTAAGGTGCAACCACCATGTGCTGCAGCCCACTGCCCCAGACCCGCGCCCTGCGACGCCGCGCTCGACGATGTTGTTGAGCGGGATCGTATGCGCCGGGCCTGATTGCTGACACTGCAGCACAGGGCCACCACCCAGGCCACGACACCCGTCGTGGCCTTTGTCGTTTCTGGGCTTGTCCGCGCCCAGGTCCTGACAGAAAACCAGCCAAGACGACGGGGCCCCGGGTGTTTTGCTCCTCCACCTGACCACCAGGAACCCCCATGACTGACTTGTCTGCCGCCTTTCACCCTGCTCCCGTGCCCGGTCTGATGCACCTGGGTCCCCGCCCTGAGGCCGTGTTCAACCGTGGCCAGGGCAGCTGGTTGTGGGACCTGCGTGGCCAGCGCTACCTGGACCTGGTGCAGGGCTGGGCCGTCAACACGCTGGGTCACGCACCTCCCGCGTTGGCGCAGGCGCTGTCGCGCCAGGCTGGCCGGCTGTTGCAGGCCGGACCGGGCTTCTACAACGACCAGGCGATTGAACTGGCCCAGCGGTTGACCCGTTTGAGCGGTCTGGACCGCGCCTTCATCTGCACCAGCGGGGCCGAGGCCAACGAGGCCGCGGTAAAGCTGGCGCGCAAATGGGGATCGCAGCACAAACGGGGCCACAACGGTGGCCAAAGCGGCAGCCAATGCGTTGCCCAGCACGGCGGCGCCAGCACGGTGCTGAGCTTTGAACACAGCTTCCACGGCCGCACGCTGGCGATGATGGCGGCCAGCGGCAAGCCGGGCTTCGACCGGATCTATGCGCCGGCGGTACCGGGCTTTGTCAAGCTGCCGTTCAACGACCTATCGGCTGTCCACGCCGCGTTGACGGCCGACGTGTCGGGCGAGGTGGTGGCCGTGCTGGTCGAGCCGGTACAGGGCGAGGCCGGCGTGATCGAGGCTGACCCCGGCTTCCTGCCCGGCCTGCGCGCGCTGTGCGACGCCCACCGGGTGCTGCTGATCATCGACGAGGTGCAGACCGGCATCGGCCGGTGCGGCAGCCTGTTTGCCCACACGCAGTTTGGCGTTGAGCCCGACATCCTGACGCTGGGCAAGGGCCTGGGGGGCGGTGTACCCATCGGCGCGATGCTGGCGCGCGAATCGGTGTGCTGCTTTTCGCCCGGCGACCAGGGCGGCACCTTCCACGGCAACGCGCTGGTCTGCGCCGCCGCGCTGGCCGTGCTGGATGCGGTGACCGCACCCGGCTTCATCGACGCGGTGGTGGCCCGTGGCCAGCAGCTGGCCGAGGGGCTGTCGGCGCTGTCGGCCCGCCATGGCCTGGACGGCGTGCGGGGGCGTGGGCTGTTGCGGGCGCTGGCCCTGCCGGCCGGGCTGTCGTCGGGCCTGCTGGCCGATGCCGCCCGCCGGCCCGAAACCGGTGATGCCCTGCTGGTCAACCCGGCGCAGCCGCGCAGTCTGCGGCTTATGCCGGCGCTCAACATCCCAGCCGCCGAAGTGGACTTGGCGCTGAGCCTGCTGGACCAAGCCTTGCAGCGGGTGACCGCGCCCGCCCACTGACCCCCGACTGGCCGCCCGGCCCGACCGGGCGGCCCTGCGCTTACTCGCCCAGGTAGGCGGCCCGAACCTTCGGGTCGTCCAGCAAGGCCTTGGCGTCGCCGCTCATCGTGATCTCGCCCGAGTCCATCACGTAGCCCCGGTTGGCCAGGCCCAGCGCCCGGCTGGCGTTTTGCTCGACCAGCAAGACGGTGGTGCCGCGGCTGTGGATGTCGGCCACCACCTCGAAGATCTTGTCGACCATGATCGGCGACAAACCCATCGACGGCTCGTCGAGCAGCAGCACCTTGGGCCGGGCCATCAGCGCACGGCCCATTGCCAGCATCTGCTGCTCGCCGCCGCTCATGGTGCCGGCCAATTGCACCGCACGCTCCTTCAGGCGCGGAAAGATGGCGAACACCTTGTCGATGTCGGCCTGCACCTCGTCGTCGTCGCGGATGTAGGCGCCCATCAGCAGGTTTTCGGTGATGGTCATGCGGGAGAAGACGCCGCGGCCCTCGGGCACCATGACCAAGCCTTGCTTGACCAGGTCCCAGGCGCCCTGGCCCTTGATGGACTGGCCCATGAACCGGATGTCGCCATCGGCAACAGGCTGGGTACCGGTGACCGCCTTGAGCGTGGTGGTCTTGCCCGCCCCGTTGGCGCCGATCAGCGAGACCAGCTCGCCCTGGCGCACCTGGAACGTCACGCCCTTGACGGCCTGGATGCCGCCGTAGGCCACCTTCAGGCCACTGACTTCGAGCAGCACGTCGTTGTTGTTCGCCATCTGGGTCTCCGCCTGGTTCAATGTGCTTTGTGGCCGGCGCCGAGGTAGGCCTCGATCACCTTGTCGTTGCGCTGAACATCGTAGGGCGTACCCTCGGCGATCTGCTTGCCGTAGTCCAGCACGGTGACCCGGTCGCACAGGCCCATCACCAGCTTGACGTCATGCTCGATCAGCAGGATGGTGCGGCCGTCGTTGCGGATCCGGTCGATCAGCTCGCGCAGCGTCACCTTCTCGGTCGTGTTCATGCCCGCGGCCGGCT
>JBKJKU010000159.1:0-22351 GCA_046597355.1 Aquabacterium sp. | reverse complement strand
CCTGGCTGCGCGAACGGCTGAACTGCGCCAGCCCTGCGCGCAGCACGCCTTTGAGCTCGACGACGCTGGCCTCGAAAGACGGGCGGTTCTACGAGCACAGCGGCGTCGACCTCAAAGGCGTGTTGCGCGCCGGCCTGGCGCAGTTCAGCCGTTCGCGCAGCCAGGGCGCATCGACCATCACGATGCAGGTGGCGCGCAACTTCTACTTGTCCACGGAGAAGACCTACACGCGCAAGATCTACGAGATGCTGCTCGCATTCAAGATGGAAAGCCTGCTCAGCAAGGACCAGATCCTGGAGGTCTACATGAACCAGATCTTCCTGGGCCAGCGCGCCTACGGCTTTGCCGCCGCCAGCGAGATCTACTTCGGCAAGCCCTTGACCGAGGTGACGGTGGCCGAGGCCGCGATGCTGGCCGGCCTGCCCCAGGCGCCTTCGGCCTACAACCCGGTGGCCAACCCCAAGCGGGCCAAGCGCCGCCAGCAGTACATCATCGACCGAATGGAAGCCAATGGCTTCATCACCGAAGAGAAGGCCGAGGCCGCGCGCGCCGAGGTGCTGCGCCTGCGCCAACCGACCGAGACGGTGGTGCATGCCGAGTACGTGGCCGAGGCGGTGCGGCAGTTGATCTTCAGCCAGTACGGCAGCGAGACCACCACCCGCGGCCTGAACGTGCAGGTCACGGTAAACGCCACCGACCAGGCCGTGGCCTATCGGGCGTTGCGCCGCGGCTTGCTGGACTACGAGCGGCGGCAGGTCTACCGCGGCCCCGAGGACCACATCGACCTGCCCAACGATCCGCTGGCACTGGACACCCGCATCGCCGAGGCCCTGGCCGACCACCCCGACAACGACGAGTTGAAAGCCGCCGTGGTGCTGGAGGCCGGCAAGGCCAAGGTGGTGGCGGTGCTGCAATCGGGCGAGGCCATCACCATCACCGGCGACGGCTTGAAGCCGGTCGCGTCCGGCCTGGCGGACAAGGCCGAGCCACAAAGGCAGATCCGGCGGGGCGCCGTGGTGCGGGCGGTGCGCGGACCCAAGGGCGACTGGACCCTGACGCAGTTGCCCGAGGTCGAGGGCGCGTTTGTCGCGATGGACACCCACACCGGCGGCATCCGGGCGCTGGTCGGCGGGTTTGACTTCGGCAAGAGCAAGTTCAACCACGTGACGCAGGCGTGGCGCCAGCCGGGCTCGAGTTTCAAGCCCTTCATCTACTCGGCCGCCCTCGAAAAAGGCTTCACGCCGAGGACGGTGGTCAACGATGCGCCGTTGTTCTTTGACGCCGGCACCACTGGAAGCCAGCCCTGGGAGCCCAAGAACTACGACGGCAAGTTCGAGGGTCCGATGGCGCTGAAAACAGCGCTGGCCAAGTCCAAGAACATGGTGTCGATCCGGGTGCTGCAATCGACGGGCGTGAAGTTTGCGCAAAACTGGATCACGCGGTTCGGTTTCGAGGCCGAAAAGCACCCGGCCTACCTGACGATGGCGCTGGGCGCCGGCTCGGTCACACCGTTGCAGATGGCCTCGGGCTACAGCGTGTTTGCCAACGGCGGCTACCGGGTCAACCCGTTGTTGATCACCCGCATCACCGACAACAAGGGCCGGGTATTGCAAGAGACGCGGCCGCCGGTGATCGACGAATCAATGCGGGTGATCGAAGCCCGCAATGCTTTTGTGATGACCCAGTTGCTGGGCGAGGTGGCCCGGTCAGGCACCGCCGCCAAGGTCTACGGCACCTTCAAGCGTTTGGACCTGTACGGCAAGACCGGCACCACCAACGACTCGCTGGACGCCTGGTTTGCCGGCTATCAGCCCAACCTGGCAGCCGTCGTGTGGATCGGCTACGACACCCCGCGCAAGCTGGGCGACCGCGAGACCGGCGGTGGCCTGGCCCTGCCGGTGTGGATCGAGTACATGACCCAGGCGCTCAAGCGGCTGCCCGAGTCGCAGATGCCGGTGCCCGAAGGCCTGGTGCAGCAGGGTGGCGACTGGATGTTCGAGGAGTTCGGGCACGGCGCCGGCGTCAGCAGTGTGGGCCTGGAGGACAAGCTGCCGCAGTCGCCCAACGCGGACGAACGCAAGAGCATCCTCGACCTGTTTCGCTGAGGCTGCAGACGCTCAGCGAACCGAAGACCAGTCCCGAGATGGCTGGTTGCCGAAGGGCGCGGCTGCCGCAATACGGCGGCCTTGGGGCGCTCAGGTCGGCGCGGCAAACACCAGCGGTTGGCCGCACTGCGCGCTGGCATGCTGCGACAACGACGCAAAGAACTCGGCGCCGTCCCGCGTGTCCAGCCACTGGCCCGACACATGCCGGTAGTGGTGACCACCGGCCCGCGCCGCCAGCCACAGCTCATGCAGCGGCGGTTGGGTGTTGACGATCAGCTTGCTGCCACCGGGCAGGCTCAGCTCCAGCAAACCGCCGGTGCGCTGGCTGTCGATGTCGATCACATCGTCTTCCAGCCAGTGGTCAACGGTGGCCTCGATGGCCGCCAGCACAGCATGCGTGAGGCGGTTGAATTCGCTGTCGGACAGCGGCGTGGCTGCAGCAGTGGGAAGGGTCATGGTCGATAGAATCCTGCAGATGGAGCCTTGGTCAAGTGTAGCGAGCCGTCGAGATCTGCGTACAGCCGGGTGGCCCAGCGCGCGCTTGGTGCTGTGCGTGGTGGCTGCGGGCCTGTCGGCCTGCGGGCAAAAAGGGCCTTTGACCCTGCCCGCGCCCACCCAGGCCGCCGCAACGCGGTCAACCACCGCGACAGCCGTTTCGCCCACCGGCCTGACCGCACCATCCGCCGCACCAGCTGCGCCCTCTGCACCCGCCAGCGCCGCTCCGGCCACCTCCGCCCCATGACCACTTCAACCCTGCCCGGCGCGCCATTTCTGTTCCGTCAAGGCGATGACCTTTGGCTGGACGGTGTGCGGCTGGCCGACCTGGCCGCCGAGTTCGGCACGCCGTTGTATGTCTACTCGCGCAGCGCCATGCGCACGGCCGCTGCGGCCTACCAGCGGGCGCTTGCCGGGCGGCCGCACCTGCTGTGTTTTGCGCTGAAGGCCAACTCCAGTCTGGCGGTCATCAAGACTTTTGCCGACCTGGGTCTGGGTTTCGATATCGTCTCGGGCGGTGAACTGGCGCGGGTGATCGCTGCCGGTGGTGACCCGGCCAAGGTGGTGTTTTCGGGCGTGGGCAAGACCCGCACCGAGATGCAGGCGGCGCTGCGGGCCGGCGTGAAATGCTTCAATGTCGAGAGCGAGGCCGAGTTGCAGAGCTTGTCCGAGGTGGCCTGCGCGCTGGGCCGCACGGCGGCGGTCAGCCTGCGCATCAACCCGGATGTCGACGCCAAGACCCATCCGTACATCTCCACTGGGCTCAAGGGCAACAAGTTCGGCATTGCGCACGAGCGTGCACGCGACGCCTACGCCTGCGCAGCCAGCCTGCCCGGGTTGCAGGTCGTCGGCATCGATTGCCATATCGGCTCGCAGATCACCGAGATCGCGCCCTACCTAGACGCGCTGGACCGGCTGCTCGACCTGATCGAGCTGATCGAGGCCGACGGCATTGCGATCGCCCACATTGACCTGGGCGGCGGGCTGGGCATCACCTACACCGATGAGCAACCCCCGGCAGCGGATGAATTGGTCAGCCAGTTGCTGGCCCGTATCGATGCCCGTGGCCACGGCCGGCGCGAGGTGCTGCTGGAGCCGGGCCGGTCGCTGGTGGGCAATGCCGGCGTGCTGCTGACCGAGGCGCTGGTGCTCAAGCCCGGGGCGGACAAGAACTTCTGCATCGTCGATGCGGCGATGAACGACATGGTGCGCCCGGCGATGTACCAGGCCTGGATGGCTATCGCGCCGTGTCACCAGCGGGATCCGCAGGCCACACCGCCGCTCAACTGGGACATCGTCGGCCCGATCTGCGAGTCGGGTGACTGGCTCGGACGCGACCGGACAATGGCGCTGCTGCCGGGCGACCTGCTGGCCGTGCTGTCGGCCGGCGCCTACGGCATGACGATGGCCAGCAACTACAACACCCGCCCGCGTGCCGCCGAGGTGATGGTCGAGGCCGGACAGGCCCGGCTGATCCGCCGGCGCGAAACCGTGCAAGACCTGTTTCGCGACGAGCTGTTGCCGGACTGACCCTCGCCGCTGCGGCGGCACCGCGTCAAATTCGACCCTCGGTCACGCCGTGGCAGGCAATCCGTACGCCCTGGAACAGCGTCATCTCCGGCCGCTCGCTGCTGCAGCGGGCATTGGCATGCGGACAGCGCGGGTGAAACGCACAGCCGGTGGGCGGCTGCAGCGGGTTGGGCACTTCACCTTGCACAGGCGTGCGCTGCCGGCCGGTCATCGCGATATCCGGAATCGCATCCAGCAGCATTCGTGTGTAGGGGTGGCGCGGCGTGGCAAACAGGTCCCGGCGGTCGGCCAGCTCGACCAACCGGCCCAAATACATCACGCCCACCTGGTCGGCCACATGGCGCACCACCGCCAGGTTGTGCGAGATGAACAGGTAAGTCAGCCCGCGCTGGCGCTGAAGGTCCTTCATGATGTTGAGCACCTGGGCCTGCACCGACACGTCCAGCGCCGAGGTCGGCTCGTCGCAGATCAGGAACTCTGGCTCGGTGGCCAGTGCCCGGGCAATCGAGATGCGCTGGCGTTGTCCGCCCGAAAACTGGTGTGGAAACTTCTCCATGTCGGCCGCACCCATGCCGACCGATCGCAGCAACTCGGCCACCTTGGCCTCAAGTTCTGCTTCTGTCATGGCCAGCCCATGCTCACGCAGCGGCTCGCCGACGATGTCACGCACCTTCCAGCGCGGGTTCAGGCTGGCATACGGGTCTTGAAAAATCATTTGCATGCGCTTGCGCAGCGCGCGCGCATCGGGTGACGCCAGGGTCTGGGCGGTGTTGCGGCCATCAAACACCACATTGCCGCGGGTCGGGCCGTACAGGCCAACCAGCAGGCGGGCCACCGTGCTCTTGCCGCAGCCCGACTCGCCCACCAACGCCAGCGTCTGACCGCGCTGGATCGCAAAACTGACACCGTCCACCGCGTGCACAAATTTGCGCGGCTGGCGCTCGATCACGCGGTTCAACCAGGGTGCCGAGACATCGAAAGTCTTGGCCAGGTCGGTGACTTCCACCAGCGCGGTCATGCTGCGCGCTCCGTCTGCGCAGCGTGCAGCCAGCAGGCTGCGCGCGTGGCGCCAGCCGGAACCAGGTCGGGCCGCTCGTTGCGGCATCGGTCAAACACCTGCGGGCAGCGTGGATTGAAAGCACAGCCGCTGGGGATGGCGTTCAGCCGCGGCATCGCACCGTCGATCTGCATCAGCCGCTCCCGCTCGATGTCCATTGACGGGATCGAGCCCATCAGCCCGGCGGTGTAGGGGTGCGCCGGGTGGTGGATTACCTCGGCCACCGGGCCGATCTCGACGATCCGGCCGGCGTACATCACCGCCACCCGGTCACAGGCCTCGGCGATCACGCCCATGTCGTGGGTCACCAGCATCACGGCCGCACCGTGCTCCTTGGTCAGCTTTTTGAGCAGCGCGATGATCTGGGCCTGGATCGACACATCGAGCGCGGTGGTTGGCTCGTCGGCCACGATCAACTCGGGCTGGGCCGCCAGTGCCAGCGCGATCACCACCCGCTGCCGCATGCCGCCCGAGAACTGGTGCGGGTACTGGTCGATGCGCTGCTCGGCCGCCGGGATACCGGTCTCTTGCAACAACGCGATGGCACGTTGGCGCGCCTCGGCGGCACTGACCTTGAGGTGCACCTGGATCGTCTCGATGATCTGCCGGCCCACGGTGTAGAGCGGGTTCAGCGAGGTCAGCGGATCCTGGAAGATCGCGCCGATGCGCCGGCCACGGATCTTGCGCATTGCGTCGGCCGGCAGGTTGTCGATGCGTTGGCCGTCCAGCAGGATCTCCCCGCCCGCCACCCGGCCCGGCGGCTCCAGCAGACCGATGATGGCCGCGCCGGTCAGCGATTTACCGGCGCCGGACTCACCGACCACCCCCAGGATCTCGCCGGGCGCGATGTCAAACGACACGTCGTCCAGCGCCAGCAGCGTGCCGCGCCGGGTCGGAAACTCCACCCGCAGGTGGCGCACTTCAAGCAAGGGCTTGTGGGCCATGGTGCGTGCCCCTCAGTTCAGGCGCGGGTTGAGCGCGTCGCGCAACCAGTCGCCCAGCAGGTTCACACTCAGCGAGATCATCACCAGCACCACGCCCGGGAAGATCGTGATCCACCACTCGCCCGAAAACAGAAAGTCCTGCCCCACCCGGATCAGCGTGCCGAGTGACGGTGAGGTGGGCGGCACACCCACGCCCAGGAACGACAAAGTGGCCTCGGTGATGATGGCCGCGGCGATCTGGATCGTCGCCAGCACCAGCACAGGGCCCAGCACATTGGGCAACACATGACGCCGCATGATGCGGAACGGCGCCACGCCGATCACGCGCGCTGCCTGCACGTATTCTTTTTGCCGCTCCACCAGCGTAGAACCACGCACCGTGCGGGCGTACTGCACCCAGCCAGTCAGCGAGATCGCCAGGATCAGCACAAAGAAAGCCAGCGACTCGTGGGCATTCGGAAACATCGCCCGGCCCACGCCGTCGATCAGCAGCGCAATCAGGATCGACGGGAACGACAGCATCACGTCGCAGACCCGCATGATGAAACCGTCGATGCGGCCACCGGCAAAACCGGCCAACAGCCCCAAGCCCACCCCCACCACCATCGACACCGCTACAGACGCCAGGCCGACAAACAGCGAGATGCGTGAGCCGTACATCAGGGCCGAGAGGATGTCACGGCCCTGGTCGTCAGTGCCCAGCAGGTACTTGGACTTGCCCTCGTCCATCCAGGCGGGCGGCAAGCGGGCGTCGGACAACTCCAGCGTGGCCAGGTCCATTGGGTTGTGCGGCGCCAGCCAGTTGGCACCCAGGGCGCTGACCACGCAGACCAGCGCAATCACCGCAGCCACGATGGCCATCGGCGACTGCTTGAAGCTGTGCCAGACATTGCCGTCGAAAAAGCGCGCAAATACCCCGGCATCGGGCGGCAACGGTACGGTCAGGGCGGGCGGGGGATTGTGGGGGGGAAGGGTCACGGCAATGGAGAGCCAAAGTAGGGCCTAGGTCGGGCCAAGGTGGGCGGGCGGCTGCCGGCAAGCGGGCCGACAGTTGTCTAAGGCAGCAAGGCCGTCAATGGCCAGTGGCCGTGCGTTCGATGCGCAGCCGCGGGTCCACCGCAAAATACAGCAGGTCCACCACCAGATTGATGGTGACGAAGATCAGCGCGATCAGGCACAGGTAGGCCGCCATCACCGGTATGTCGGCAAACTGCACGGCCTGGATGAACAGCAAACCCATGCCGGGCCACTGGAACACCGTCTCGGTGACGATCGCGAAGGCGATGATGCCGCCGAGCTGCAGGCCGGCGATCGTGATCACCGGGACCAGCGTGTTTTTCAGGGCATGGCCAAAGTACACCATCCGGTCTGGCAGTCCGCGCGCCCGGGCAAACTTGATGTAGTCGGTGCGCAGCACCTCCAGCATCTCGCTGCGCACCAGGCGCAAGACCAGGGCCATCGGAAACAGCGACAGCGTGATCGCCGGCAGCAGCAGGTGGCGCAGGCCATCGGTGGTCAGCAAACCGGTGGTGAACGGGCCCAACGCCACCACATCGCCCCGGCCAAAACTGGGCAGCCACTTCAGCAGCACGGCAAACACCAGTATCAGCAGGATGCCGATCAGAAAGTTGGGCAGCGACACACCCAGCAGCGAGCCGGTCATCACCGCCTGCGACAAGAAGCTACCCCGCCGCAGCGCCGCAAACACCCCCAACGGAATACCCAGCGACAAGCCGATCAGCGCCGCCACCGCCGCCAGCTCCAGCGTGGCGGGAAACCGCTCTGCGATCAGCGACGACACCTTGCGGCCCTGGCGCAGGCTGATACCGAACTCACCTTGCACCGCGTTACCGATGAAGTGGCCGAACTGCACGACAAAGGGCTGGTCCAACCCCAGGTCGGTACGCAGTTGCACCCGCTGCTCGGGGGTGGCGTCCTGACCCAGCAGGTTGGTCACCGGATCACCGACAAACTGGAACAGCATGAAAGCGATGAAGGCGACCGTGAGCATCACGATCATGGCCTGGAACAGGCGGCGTAGGACAAAGGCGAGCATTCAGGGCGTGCACCAGCACGGCGCATTCAGAAGACAATCCATGATCATCCGCAAATTGTGTGCCCAGCGCAAAAGGGGAAACACCCGGCAGGGGCCTCGTCTGGGCGGGTTGCGTGCTGAGAATTGATCTCGCATGAAAAAAGGCGCTCCGAGGAGCGCCTTTTTGGCAAGCAACCGATGGCCTGAACTGCCCGAGGGCAGACCGGACCACCTGGCCGAAGATTTACTTCTTCGCGCCAGCTTCACCAGCGGGGATGGTGCCAGCCTTCTCGGCAGCGGCGGCTTCCTTCTTGACGTCGGCGCGGGCTTTGGTCGACATGGCTTTCGGCTCTTTGGTGGCCTGGCCGGTGGCGATGGTGCCGGCCTTCTCTGCACCGGCAGCGTCTTTCTTCACGTCGGCACGGGCGGCGGTGGACTTGGCCTTGGGGGCGTCGGGGGTCTGGCCCTTGGCGATGGCACCGGATTTGACGGCAGAGGCGGTATCGGCCTTGACTTCAGCACGGGCAGCCGGGGCGGTGGTCTGGGCAAAAGCGCTGGCAACAAACACCTGCGACAAGGCGAAGGCGGTAGCGAGGACGATCTTTTTCATGGTGTTACTCCTGGGGTATTGATGAAAGTAGAACCTGCAACACAGGCGGGCATCGCAGGTCCGGGGTACGGTGACGATCTTGCGACCTGGTGCACCTTAGACGCTCGGGGCAGCGCTTCGGTTGACACTGGCTTGCAATTGACCGCCAAGGCCTGTTGGCTCGGCCAATAAAAACGCCGCCCGAAGGCGGCGTTTGACGGACATCAGTTCATGGACTCAGCCAACATTCAAGCCAAGCCCATCAACATCAGAACGAGTGGCGAACGCCGAAGTTGTAACCGCTCGACTCAGCGCCGCGAGCGCTGCCCAGCGAACCCGGCAGGATGCTGAACGCTGCGGTGCCGCTGTTCGAGATCTTGGCGTAGGTGGTGTACAGCGCGGTACGCTTGGACAGGTTGTAGATGTAACCAACCGAAGCCATCTTGGCGTCGTTGGCGTTGGTGCTGACACCACCGGCGGTGTTACCCGACGCATCGGCCTTGGCGTAAGAGGCACGGAACTCGCCTTGGCCCAACGGCACCGAAGCGCTCACTTCGTAGACGTTCTGCTTGAGCTGACCGTACGAGTTGCGGTTGTAGTAGCCCAACAGCTTCGCAAAGCCGAAGTTGTATGACGCACCAACGTTCTGCATCTTGAAATCGCCACCGACGGTCTTGGTGATCCCGTAGCCGACAGCCACATCAACCGGACCGGCAGCGTAGCCCAAACGGGCACCGCGGTAGTTGTTGCCAGGAGCGCCTTCCGGAGCCGCCACTTGGGCTTGGCCGTAGATGCCGCCCAGGCCGCTCGGCAGGAAGTAGCCGATCGAGTTGTTGGTGCGAGCGATCGACGTAGCACCGCTGCCCAGCGAGCTGATCAGGTTCAGGCCTTGGCCCAGACCGTTGGCGCCGTTAGCGTCAAAGAACACCGTGTTCCAGAACGACGGGTCATAGTCACGGCCCAAACGAACTTCACCCATACGCGAGGTCAAGCTGACGGTCGAGCGGCGGTTGAACAATTGGCTGCTGGCAGCCGTTTCGCTCGGCGCCACATTGCCGCTACCACCGCCGGCGTTGCCGGTGGCGTTGTTCATGCCAGCCTCAAGCCAGAAGCCAGCGGTCAAGCCGCCGCCCAGATCTTCCGTTCCGCGGAAGCCGAGACGGTTGCTGTTGAGCTGGTTGCTCGCCAAGTAACGGGCGGTGGTGGCGCCGTTCTTGATCGAGTTGGCGCTCAGGTCGACGACACCGAACAGGGTGACCGACGATTGAGCCGAGGCCGCGCCAGCGAAAGCGCCGAGAACGGCGACAGCGAGTAGTGACTTTTTCATGCAGCTATCTCCTAGGTTGAACAAGAGGTCCCGATCCGTAGAAACCCTCACACCAGGAGCGGTGGGGGCCGGTCAGGCCAACCTCCTCATCGGAAGTTACGGCTATTGCACCAGAGGGGCGCCGCCCATGCAAAGGTTAGCGGCCAAAAAGGCCAAGACCTGTTGTCCCACAACAACGATGCCGCGCTGGTGGGCCTGCGCTATCCTTGGTGGATGACCTCTCTGGACGACCTGATCAGCAATGCCGATGTCGCATTGCGCACCCTCAGCCACAGCGCGCATCCAACCCGCGCCATGCCTTTGCCGGCCCAAGCGGCCACGACAACGGCCTTGTCGGTCGAGCAACGGCGCTTGTCGGGCGCGCTGATGCGCATCAACCACGTCGGCGAGGTGTGCGCCCAGGCGTTGTACGCCGCCCAGGCGCTGACAGCCCGCACGCCAGAATTGCGCGGCCAGATGCAAGCCGCCGCCCGCGAGGAGACCGATCACCTGGCCTGGACCGAGCGCCGCCTGACCGAGTTGGGCGGGCGCACCAGCCTGCTCAACCCGCTGTGGTATGCCGGTGCGTTTGCCATCGGCCTGGCCGCCGGCCGTGCCGGCGACCGCATCAGCCTGGGTTTTGTGGTCGAGACCGAACGCCAGGTCGAGGCGCATCTGGCCGACCATTTGCAGCGCCTGCCCGAGCACGATCTGGCCACGCGCGCCGTGGTGGCACAGATGAAGGACGACGAGGCGCGCCACGCCGACCTGGCCCTGCAGGCCGGCGCTGCGCCGGTGCCGGCACCGGTGCGCTGGCTGATGCGGGCAGCGGCGCGCGTGATGACACGAACCGCACACTACGTCTGACGGCAGCCCTGGCCTGCACTCTAGGCTGGAAATCGGGCCCGATATCGGACCCTGAGGTCAGGCGCCGACGATATCGAAACTGGTGCTGATCTCGGCCGTCTTGGCCAGCATGATCGTGGCCGAGCAATATTTTTCGTGCGACAACGCGATCGCCCGGGCCACCGCCGCCTCGGCCAGGTTGCGCCCGCTGACCGTGAAGTGCAGGTTGATGTGGGTGAACACTTTCGGGTCGGTCTCGGCACGCTCGGCCTGAACCTTGATGGTGCAGCCGGTCACGTCCTGGCGGCCCCGCTTGAGGATCAACACCACGTCATAAGCCGTGCAGGCACCGGCGCCGGCCAGCAGCGTCTCCATCGGCCGGGGCGCCAGGTTCCGGCCGCCGCCATCGGGCGCGCCGTCCATCGTCAGCAGGTGGCCGCTGCCGGTCTCAGCGACAAAGCCCATGCCCGTGGCGGGCATCCAGTGAATCGTGCATTCCATCGCGTGGTCCTTGAAGCGACGCCGGTCGGTACCGCCGGCGTTACCGATTGTCTTGCGATCCGCACCGAAGCTGTGCGTCCGCGCCGCGTCCTCTGGAGCGCGCTCCCTAGACCAGGCGACCGCAATCATATTGCGGCGCAGCATTTCAGCCGCTAGACTGCTTTTCATGGTTTTTGGGGCTCTAGGTGAACGGGGCCGCAACCGGCAAGTTGTCTCCTCCACCTCCTGTTTGGGTGGATTCAGCCCAGGGCGCAAGCCCTGGGTTTTTTTATGGGCGGCCCGCTATCATGCTGCGCCGCACCATGCGGTGCCCACCCCGAAGCTGCCGACATGGCCCGCGCCAAGACATCCCACCCCGACTACCTCAAGAAGATCCTCACTGCGAAGGTCTACGACGTGGCCGTGGAAACCGGGTTGGACCCGGCCCGCAACCTGTCACGCCGGCTGGGCAATACCGTGTTGCTCAAGCGCGAGGACCAGCAGCCCGTCTTCAGCTTCAAGTTGCGTGGCGCCTACAACAAGATGGTGCATCTCACGCCCGAGCAACTGGCGCTTGGCGTGATCTGCGCGTCGGCCGGCAACCATGCGCAAGGCGTGGCGCTGTCGGCCAAGAAGTTGGGCTGCCGTGCAGTGATCGTGATGCCGGTGACCACGCCCAAGCTCAAGGTTGACGCCGTACTGGCGCTGGGCGGCGAGGTGGTGCTGCACGGTGACAGCTTCACCGATGCCCACGGCCATGCGCTGGGCCTGCAAGCCGCCCAAGGGCTGGTTTTTGTGCACCCTTTCGACGATCCGGACGTCATCGCTGGCCAGGGCACGATCGCGATGGAGATCCTGCGCCAGCACCAGGGCGCAATCGACGCCATTTTCGTTGCGATTGGCGGCGGCGGGCTGATCTCGGGCGTGGCGTCCTACATCAAGGCGGTGCGCCCCGAGATCCTCGTGATCGGCGTGCAAACACGCGATTCGGACGCCATGCTGCGGTCGGTCCGGGCCGGCAAACGCGTGACGCTGAGCGACGTGGGGCTGTTTTCCGACGGCACGGCGGTCAAGCTGGTGGGCGAAGAAACCTTCCGGCTGACCAAAAAGCTGGTGGATGATTTTGTGGTGGTCGATACCGACGAGGTCTGTGCTGCGATCAAGGACGTGTTCCAGGACACCCGCAGCATCCTGGAGCCCGCTGGCGCCCTGGGCGTGGCCGCCATCAAGCAGTACGCGGCCCAGCACAAGCTCAAGGGCAAGACGTTTGTCGCCATCACCTGCGGCGCCAACATGAACTTCGACCGCCTGCGCTTTGTGGCCGAGCGGGCCGAGTTTGGCGAGCAACGCGAGGCCTTGTTCGCGGTGACCATTCCCGAGGAGCGCGGCTCGTTCAAGCGCTTCTGCGGTTTGCTGGGTCCACGCGCGGTGACCGAGTTCAACTACCGCATGTCGGACGCCACGGTGGCCCATGTCTTTGTCGGCGTGGCGATTGCCAAGCGCGACGAGGCCGACAAGATCGAGCGCAATTTTGTGCGCCACGGCTTTGCAACCGTCAACCTGACCGACGATGAACTGGCCAAAGAACATGTGCGCCACATGGTGGGCGGACGCGTCGGGGGCGCATCGGGTGTGGCGGCGGACGAGCGGCTGTTCCGCTTTGTGTTCCCCGAGCGGCCGGGCGCGCTGATGCGCTTTCTCTCCAGCCGGGGTGCAGATTACGGCCGCATACTCGTCGGCATTCAAGTGCCCCAGGGGGACGATGCTGCCTTCACGGCATTTCTGACCGCTTTGGCCTACCCCTGCACCGAAGAAACTGGCAACCCGGTGTATCAACTGTTCCTGCGCTGAACCGTCCTGCTTACACTGGTTTTCATGTCGCTCATCGCCACCACCTCCAACCCGCTACTTGAACAGGCCCTGCTGCAAAAGCTGCACCGGCGCGATCAGGTGCAGGGCGGACTGGGCGAGCTGGACCCGGTGGCGGTGCGCCTAGGCCTGCTGCAGCACTCGCTCAAACCGCGCTTCCGAGAGCCGCAACTGGTGCTGTTCGCGGCGGACCACGGCCTGGCGGTGGACGGCATCCACGCCGGCCCGGGTCGCCAGACCGAAGAAATGGTGCAGCAGGTGCTGGCCGGGCGTTTGCCAGTGGCGGTGTTTGCCCGTCTGCAGGGTGTTGCGCTGTCGGTTGTCGATTGCGGCGTGGCCGTCAAGCTGCCGGCGCATGAGCGCCTGATCCAGCGCAAGATCGCACACGGCACCCGCAATGCCCGGGTCGGCAATGCGATGAGCCTGGAGCAGGCGCATGCCGCCATCCGCGCCGGTATGGAGATCGGTGACAACCTGCGCGGCAACCTGATCGCTTGTGCCGGGCTGGGTGTCGGGTCGCATGAGAGCGCGGCGTTGGTGTTGTCGCGCCTGACCGACACCCCGGTGCGCGAGCTGATGGTCAGCGGCCCGCAGATGAACCCCGACCTGCTGGCGCACCTGATGATCGTGGTGCAAGGCGCCCAAGGCAGGCACCGCGACATCACCGACGCCGTTGAGGTGCTGGCGGCGTTTGGTGGTTTTGAAACTGCCGTGATGGTGGGCGCGATGCTGGTGGCGGCCAGCAAACGCCACCTGATCATGGTCGACGGCATCGCTGCTTGTGCGGCGCTGATGGTGGCATCGCGCATTGCCGAATCAGTGGTCGATTACTGCGTGTTTTGCCGCAGCCACACCCACAACGGCCTAGACCGGGCGCTGTCGCTGTTTCAGGCCAGCGCGCTGCTTGAATTGGGGTTGGACACCACCGACGGCGCCGGCGCCTGCCTGTCCTGGCCGCTGGTCAACAGTGCAACCGCCCTGCTGACCGAGATGGGTGAGGGCGATGACGTCCAGTCGCAACCGGCCGGCATTGACCCACCGGTGATCCAGAGCCTGTACGACGCCAGCAACCCGACGGTGCCCGGGCTGCCCTGACATCCTGTTGTCGCACAGCAAAACGGCCGCCAGAGGGCTACCGTTTTGCTGTTCAAGCCCGCGCTACCGGGCTTGCTATGGGCAGGTCAGGCCGAAAAGCTCGACCCGCAGCCGCAGGTGGTGGTGGCGTTGGGGTTCTTGATCACAAACTGCGCACCCTGCAGGTCTTCCTTGTAGTCGATCTCGGCACCGGCCAGGTACTGCAGGCTCATCGCATCGATCAGCAGCGTGACGCCGTTTTTGCTCATCTGGGTGTCGTCCTCGTTGACGACCTCGTCGAAGGTGAAGCCGTACTGGAAGCCGGAGCAACCACCGCCCTGGACAAAAACGCGCAGCTTGAGTTCGGGGTTGCCTTCTTCTGCCACCAAGTCAGCGACCTTGGCGGCAGCGCTGTCGGTAAAAACCAGCGGAGGCGGCATGTCGATATCGGCAAAGTCTTGGGCGTGGGTTTCAGCAACAGCGTTCATGGTCACTCCAGCAAGTAGGGCAGCGCCTGGACATTCCAGGCAGGCCAAGCATCAAAAATCAAGACAGCAACACCGAGATGCGGCCAAAGGCCGCAAACCCAAGCGAATTTGCCACGGATAGTCCCACGACGGGGCTTGACCTTGCGGCCGGTCCGGTCTTGTAAGCCGTCAAACCAGAAAAAAGGCCGCTCAAGAGCGGCCCCTGGCAGGCGAGCGGGGTCGCCCGGTCCAGCTTTAGCGCTTGCTGAACTGTTTCCGACGACGCGCGCCATGCAGGCCAACCTTCTTGCGCTCGACCTCGCGGGCATCGCGGGTGACAAAACCAGCGCGGCTCAGGTCGGGCTTGAGCGTTGCGTCGTAGTCAATCAGGGCGCGGGTGATGCCGTGACGCACCGCGCCGGCCTGGCCCGATTCACCGCCACCGCGCACGTTGACCTTGATGTCGAACGCCATCTCGTTGTTCGTCAGCAGCAACGGCTGCTTGACGATCATGATCGAGGTCTGGCGGCCGAAATAGTCGGTCACCGGTTTGCCGTTGACCATGATCAGGCCTTCGCCGCGCTTCATGAAGACACGGGCCACCGACGATTTGCGGCGGCCGGTGCCGTAGTTCCAATTACCGATCATCACCGCTCCTTAGATTTCCAGCGCTTTGGGCTGCTGGGCGGTGTGCGGATGCACTGCACCGGCATACACCTTCAGCTTCTTGATCATCGCGTAGCCCAGCGGCCCCTTGGGCAGCATGCCCTTGACAGCCTTCTCGATCGCGCGGCCGGGGTGCTTGGCCTGCATGTCCTTGAAGGTGGTGGCATGGATACCGCCCGGGTAGCCCGAGTGGCGGTAGTAGATCTTGTCTTCGGCTTTGTTGCCGGTGACGCGGATCTTGTCGGCGTTGACGATGATGATGAAGTCACCGGTATCGACGTGAGGCGTGTAAATGGCTTTGTGCTTGCCACGCAAACGGAGTGCCACTTCGCTGGCAACACGTCCGAGCACCTTGTCGGTGGCGTCAAGCACAAACCACTCGTGCGTCACTTCGGCCGGTTTGGCGCTGAAGGTCTTCATGAGAGTCTTTCGGGTTGGTCGGTGCCCACCATGGGCGCCGTACCGGCGATGGCACTGCGGTGCTTCGGAGCCTGAAACCTCGGAACCGCTTATCAGGGCGACCTCTCGGTGTTCTCGAACAACTCCACAAACCCAGCCTCGAGGCAGTCACAACACGCTGCTGCACTGCCCAAAGGCCCAAGCTGTCACACCACCCATCCATCCATAGGGCAGCCGAGCATTGTAGCTTTTTTCGATTGGGCTGCGGAAGATCCCTCAAGTGCAAAGGCGCTTTGTCCGACAGCAGCTTGTCCCGACTTGCCGTAGTATTCGGGTTTATACCTATCCACCGGTTCAACACCATGACGACGCCTGCCCCCCAGCCCACCGACGCCACGGCCGCCCAAAGCGCTGCCGTAGCGGTCGCGCCGCAGAAGGCCGCTCAGCCGCCCTGGATCCCGATCCGGTCGCTGTCGCCGAACCACCGGTCGCTGATCCTGACCCATCTGGTCGACCTGCCCGAGCGCGACCGGTACCTGCGTTTTGGCTATGCGGCAACCGATGCGCAAATCGGCCGCTATGTCGACAGCCTGAACTTCGAGCGCGATGAAGTGTTTGGCGTGTTCAACCGCCGCCTGGACCTGATCGCGCTGGCGCACCTGGCCTACCCGAACGCCGACGACCCTGGCCCGCACGCGGCCGAGTTTGGCGGGTCGGTGGCTGCGCACGCACGCGGCCGCGGCTATGGCGGCCGCTTGTTTGAACACGCCATGCTGCATGCGCGCAACCGCGGCCTTGACTGCTTGTTCATCCACGCCCTGAGCGAGAACACCACCATGCTGCGCATTGCCCGCAAGGCCGGCGCCAAGGTAGAGCGGGCCGGCAGTGAAACCGACGCCTACCTGCGCCTGCCGCACGACACGCTGGCCTCAAAAATGGAACAGTGGGTGGGCGATGGCGCCGCCGAAATCGACTTCCGCCTGAAGCAGCAGGCCCATATCGTCGAGGCCGTGCTGGACGCGATCACTGAAGTGAAGGCCGGCATCAGCAAGGCGTCGGGCCAGACAGCGCGCGACTGAATCCGGGCGGGTGGACCGCTGCCCCCCCGGGCTGAGCGGTGGTCGCCTGTGTCCCCCAGGGTATTATCGGATCGACCGGCTTTGTCATTTTTGCGTGTTGCTTCCGGATGTCGGCGACCCGCAGGCGCAGCACCCGCGCAGCAAGCTCCATGCAGCAGTCTCTCCCTTGGCTTGTCGCAACCGTGGTGATCGTGCTCTTGGCCGCCCTGGCGGCGCTTTGGCTGGTGCGCCACACACGACCGCCGGCACCCGGCCCCCAACCCTTGCCGGTGGAGTGGGATTTGCTGCCGCGGCCGGTCTTTACCGCGGACGAGCGCCGCCTTTACCGCCTGCTGCGCGACGCGCTGCCGCACCACATGGTGCTGGCCAAATTGCCGCTGGTGCGGTTTTGCCAGCCCAGCGACCCCAAGCGGGTGCGCTACTGGTACGACGTGCTGGGCACCACGCAAGTCGGCTTTGTGGTTTGCAGCGCCAATGGCCGGGTGCTGGCGGCGATCGACCTGTCCTACGACGCCGGTGGGCTGCCGGCGCGCGCCACCCGCATCAAGCAATCGGTGCTGGGCGCCTGCCGGGTGCGCTATTTGCGCTGCCAGGCCGACCACTTGCCGTCCATCCCCGAGCTGCAGTTGCTGGTGCCGCAGCAGACCAACGCCTCGCGCGGGCCGCAGCCCGCCCAGGGCTCCAACGCCATGCCCGGCGCTACGGCGCGGCCCGCGGCTGCCAGTGCCGTCCAGCCCAACGCACGGCGGCGTGAGCGCACCACGCTGTGGCAGGAGTCCACCGCGTTTTCCGATTCGTTCTTCTCGCCGAACCGCGGTTTCGACACCGGCCATGCCGAGCTGTCAGACCCGCCCGGTAACAACCGGCCTGCTATGGTGGGCGATGACCTGCCACCGCCCCCTTTGCGCCACTGAGCCCTGCCCGGCACCGCCCGGAGACCGGGCGTGACCGCCGCGCCGACCGCAGCCCTGCCCTCCGCCCACCCGTTCGACCGCCTCACGCCCCAGGCGGTGCTCGACGCGCTGGACGGTGTCGGGCAACGCGGCGACGGCCGGCTGCTGCAACTCAACAGCTACGAGAACCGGGTGTTCCAGGTGATGCTGGAGGACGGCGGCGCGGTGGTCGTCAAGTTCTACCGGCCCGGCCGCTGGACCGATGCGCAAATCGAGGAAGAACACCAATTTGCCGCTGAACTGGCCGCCGCCGAAGTGCCGGTAGTGGCACCGCTACAACTGTCGGGCGGGCCACACCGCGACCAGACCCTGGCCCACGCCATGATCGGTGGGGAGCCGTTCCGGTTGGCGGTCTACCCGCGCCGGTCTGGCCACGGGCCCGAGCTGGACGACACCGACACGCTGCGCTGGCTGGGCCGCTTCATCGCCCGGCTGCATGCGGTGGGCGAGCAGCGGCCGTTCCAGCACCGGCGCAGGCTGGATGCGCAGGCCTTCGGCCACGCCCCGATGGCGCGGCTGCTGGCGTTGGACATCCTCCCGCCCGCCCAACTGGGCGCCTGGCGCGACACCTGCGATCAGGCGCTGGCGGCGGTGGATGTGGCGTTGGCTGCCCTACCGGCGCGGCAGATTCGGCTGCACGGCGACTGCCACCCCGGCAACATCCTGTGGCGCGATGTCGAGGCGGGCCAAGGCGGCCCGCACATCGTCGACCTGGACGACGCGGTGATGGGCCCCGCCATCCAGGATTTGTGGATGCTGTTGTCCGGCAGCGCGGACGCGATGCGCGGCCAGCTGGCCGCCGTGCTGCAGGGCTACCGCCAGTTTCGGGATTTCGACCCCGCAGAAATCGCCTTGATCGAGCCACTGCGCACGCTGCGCATGGTGCACCACAGCGCCTGGCTGGCCGAGCGCTGGGACGATCCGGCCTTTCCGGCGGCGTTTCCGTGGTTTGGCGGCGCCGGCTATTGGGGCCAGCAGACCACCCAGCTGCGTGAGCAGATCGCGCTGATGGCCCAGCCACCGCTGGACATCGGCGGGCTGGACTAGTCAGCCCAGCCCAGCGCTGCCACGCCCCATCCCAGAGGGCTCGGGTCCGCGCAGGGCCTGGCGTTCGACTCAGGCGCTCAGCAGCTTGGTCACCCGTGCCACGTAGGCCGCCGGGTCGTCAAGATGGCCGCCCTCGGCCAGCATCGCCTGATCGAACAGGATGTTGGCCAGGTCGTCGAATCGGCTGGCGCCTGCGGCACCTTCCGCCCCATCCGCCCCATCCGCCCCATCTGCCCCTTGGGCCCCTTCGCCACCCTCGGCCGCCAGCGCCGCCAGCTTCTTGACCATTGCATGCTCGGGGTTCACCTCCAGGATCGGCTGGCTCTTGGGCGCGCTCTGGCCGGCCTGCTTGAGCATGCGCGCCAAGTGGCCGCTCATGTCGCCCTCTTCGACCACCAGGCAGGCGGGTGAATCGACCAGGCGGGTGGTGGCGCGCACGTCCTTGGCACGGCCGTCCAGCGCGGCCTTGAGCTTGTCCAGCGTGGGCTTGAAGCTCTCGGCGGCCGCTTCGGCCTGCTGCTTTTCAGCCTCGTCCTGCAGCGTGCCCAGGTCGACTGCGCCCTTGGCCACGCTTTGCAGCGGCTTGCCTTCAAACTCGTAGAGGTGGCTGAGCATCCACTCGTCAACCCGGTCGATCAGCAGCAGCACCTCGATGCCCTTTTTCTTGAAGATCTCGAGCTGCGGGCTGGACTTGGCGGCCGCCAGGGTGTCTGCGGCGATCACGTAAATCGCCTCCTGGCCGTCTTTCATGCGCGCAAGGTAATCAGTCAGCGACACGCCGTCGTCGGCATGGGTGGACGCAAAGCGGAACAGTTTGGCCAAACGCTCGCGGTTGGCATGGTCCTCGCCAATGCCCTCTTTGAGCACCGCGCCAAATTCGCCCCAGAACTTCAGGTACTTGGCTTTGTCGTCAGCGCTGTCACTGTCGGCCAGCGATTCGAGCATGCCCAGCACCCGCTTGGTCGAGCCCTCGCGGATCGCCTTGACGTCGCGGCTCTCTTGCAGCAACTCGCGGCTGACATTGAGCGGCAGGTCGGCCGAGTCGATCACACCCTTGACGAACCGCAGGTACACCGGCATCAGCGCCTCGGCGTCGTCCATGATGAAGACGCGCTTGACATAGAGCTTGACGCCGCCGCGCTTGTCGCGGTTCCACATGTCCATCGGCGCCTTGGCGGGCACGTACAGCAGCTGGGTGTACTCGCTGCGGCCCTCGACCCGGTTGTGGGTGTAGGCCAGCGGTGCGTCCTGGTCGTAGCTGATCTGTTTGTAGAAATCCTGGTATTCGGCGTCGGTGATCTCGCTCTTGGACCGGGCCCACAGCGCGGCGGCTTTGTTGACCGTCTCCCACTCGTCCTTCTTGACCTGTTTGGACGCCTCCGAGTCCCACTCCTCCTTTTGCATCAGGATTGGCAGCGAGATGTGGTCTGAGTACTTGCTGATGATCGACTTGAGCTTCCAGGTCGACAGGAATTCGCTTTCTTCGTCCCGCAAGTGCAGCGTGACATCGGTGCCGCGGGTGGCGCGGGTGATCGTTTCCAGCTCGTACTCGCCGGTGCCTTCACTGGTCCAGCGCACACCTTCAGCCTCGGGCGCGCCGGCGCGGCGGGTTTCCACCGTGATGCGGTCGGCCACGATGAAGCCCGAATAAAAGCCCACGCCAAATTGGCCGATCAGGTTGGCGTCCTTTTTCTGGTCGCCTTCCAACTTGGCCATGAACTCACGCGTGCCACTCTTGGCGATCGTGCCCAGGTGCGAGGCGGCCTCTTCGGCGCTCATGCCGATGCCGTTGTCGCGGATCGTCAGGGTCTTGGCCTCGGCGTCAAAAAACACCCGCACTTCCAGGTCAGTCTGGCCCTCGTAGAGCGCGTTGTTGTCCAGCGCCTCGAAGCGCAACTTGTCGCAGGCGTCCGACGCGTTGGACACCAGCTCGCGCAGGAAGATCTCCTTGTTGGAGTACAGCGAGTGGGTGACGAGGTGCAGGATCTGCTTGACTTCGGCCTGGAAGGCGTGGGTTTGCTTGGTCATGGGTTGACTCGTGTTGTGGGGGGGTGGAGGCGAGGGGCGCTGTCAACAGCACCCGGGCGTACAAGAGACTGGTTGGAGATGTTGGGGTGACCCTGACCGTTTCAAGGACATCGGCCGCGCGGCCAGCGCGGGCGGCAGCCGGTCAGGCGGGCGCGGAGGGTGTGGGCAGGACTGGCGGCGGCTTGGCCCGGTAGCGAACACCAGGCAGGCCCGACAAATCGGCGTCCTGGGTCCACAGCGCCGCCGCGTGGTCGGTGGCGGTTTGCCAGATCAGCGCGTCGGTCAACGCCAAGTGGTGTACTACCGACGCCTGGGCGGCGCGCAGCAGGCCCGCCGCGTCCAGATCCGCCACTTTGCCACGGCTCATGAAACCCAGCGCCGTCTCGGCCGCCGCGGGCCCGCGCTGGCGCAGCACCGTGCGCATCACCTCGAACAGCGTGATCGCCGGCACCAGCAGCGCCGCTTCATCCAGCAGCGCGGGCTCAAAAAACTCGGCGTTGGCGCCGTTGGCCAGGTATTCCAGCCAGCCACAGGAATCGACAACGTTCACGGCCGCTCGGTGTCGTCGTTGTCAACCGTGGTGTCGAGGCCGGGCAACAGGCCGCGCATGGCCGCCATCGGCTGGATGGGCACCAGTTCGATCCGGTCGCCCTTCAAGCGGGCCTCCAGGCGCTGGCCCGGCACCAGCGACAAGGCACGACGAATTTCACGCGGTATGACAATCTGGAATTTTGGCGACAAAGTCACTGTTGGCATACAAAACTCACTTCAGGCTACAAGTCAACAGCGTAGCACGGTTGGTGCTGTCCGTACCGGGCCGCCCCGGCCCCTGCCGAGTGCCCACGTCGATGGTGCTCACTACACTGCAAGGTGACCCTCCTGCATTCCATGCGCATCGCCCACGACCTGATTTCCCTGCTGGAAACCCGCCTGGGTGCAGGCCCGGCGCCGCGCGTGCAGGCTGTGCTGCTGCCGCCCATCCCCTGGACGGGCAGCAAAGACGGTGAATTCGGCGCCGTGCAGCTGGACAGTGGCGCCATCGGCCTGAGCTATGTGCTGCTGGACAACACCCTGGCGGCGCTGGCCGGGCTGGATGGCCGCAACCTGATCGGCACCGACGCCCTGGCCCTGGCCCGCTTGTGGCGCGACGGCCGAGGCGCCAAGCGCACGCTGGGCTTTGCCGCAGTCAACGCGCTGAGCCGCCACCTGTTCGACCGCGACGGCCTGGTGCCGCCCGACGCGGCCGACTCCATCGGCGGGCTGGATCCACAACCCGGCGAGCACATCGGCATGGTCGGTTTTTTTCCACCGCTGGTGAAACCGGTGACCGCTTGCGGCGCACGGCTGACGGTGCTGGAGTTGCGCGCCGACCTGGCCGGCGC
>JBKJKU010000118.1:0-12314 GCA_046597355.1 Aquabacterium sp. | reverse complement strand
GGTGATCCGCGCGATCCGCGACTACTTCACCTCCGATGTCGGCGAGATCCTGATCGACACCGACGACATCTACGACCAGGCCCAGCAGTTCATGGCCCACGTGATGCCGGAGACGGCGCACAAGGTCAAGCGCTACCGCGACGATGCACCGCTGTTCAGCCGGTTCCAGATCGAGCACCAGATCGAGACCGCGTTCTCGCGCACGGTGAACCTGCCGGCCGGCGGCGCGATCGTGATCGACCACACCGAGGCCCTGGTCTCGGTGGACGTCAACTCGGCGCGGGCCACCCGCGGCAGCGATATCGAGGAAACCGCCACCCGCACCAACATCGAAGCCGCCGACGAGATCGCCCGCCAGATGCGGCTGCGCGACCTGGGCGGGCTGATCGTGGTCGACTTCATCGACATGGAGGAAAGCAAAAACCGCCGTGAGGTGGAGCAGCGCCTGCGTGACGCGATGCGCCAAGACCGCGCCAGAGTTCAGTTCAGTTCGATCTCGAAGTTCGGCCTGCTCGAGCTGAGCCGCCAGCGCCTGCGCCCGGCGCTGTCCGAAGGCAACCACATCACCTGCCCGCGCTGCAACGGCACCGGCCACATCCGCGACACCGAGTCGAGCGCGCTGCAGATCCTGCGCATCATCCAGGAGGAGACGCTCAAGGACAACACCGCCGCCGTGCACGTACAAGTGCCGGTGGAGGTGGTGAGCTTCCTGCTGAACGAGAAGCGCACCGAGATCACCAAGATCGAGCTCAAGCAGCGCTGCACCGTGCTGCTGGTGCCCAACAAGCACCTGGAGACGCCCAACTACAAGCTCGAGCGCCTGCGCCACGACGACCCGCGGCTGGAAAACCTGCAAGCCAGCTACACCATGATCGAGGAGCCCGAAGACGAGGTGGCGATCAGCCGCCGCCGCACGTCTGAAGAACGGGCTAAGCCCAAGCAAGAGGCGGTCATCAAGGGCGTGTTGCCCGACCAGCCGGCGCCAGCGGCAGTGCCCAAGACCACCGAGGTCGCACCGCGTCCGGCGGCCGTCGCCACACCGCCCGCAGCGACCTCGCCTGTGGCTGCGGCCAGCACCGCGCCGGTGGCACCCAGCTGGGTCGGCAACGCCCCGGCAGCAGCAGCGGGCAACGGCTTTTTTGGCTGGGTCAAGAAGCTGTTTGGCGCGCCCGCCCCCGACGCCGCACCGGCAGCCGCAGCGCCTGCCAGCGCAGCCGTGACCGCACCGGCAGCGCCCGCGGCGGCAGTGCCCGCCGCTGAAAAGCGCGAATCCCGCGGCGCTGACTCGCGCCGCGGCGAACGTGGCGGCGAACGCGGCGGCCGGGGTGACCGCGGTGGCCGTGGCCGTGACGGCAAGCCCGGTGAAAACCGGGGCGACCGGCCCGACCGTGGGCCGCGTGGCGAAGGCCGGGCCGAAGCCCGCGCCGAGGTGCGGGGTGAAGCCCGTCCGGAGGGCCGTCCCGAGGGCCGGACCGACAACCGCGGCGAAGGTCGAGGCGACCGCCCGCCGCGTGACGGCCGCCGCAACGACCGTCCGGCCGACGCCGACACCCGCCCGCTGGGCGAAGCTGCAGCCACCGAGACCCCGCGCCGCGCACCGCGCCCCGAGCGTGAGCCCCGGCCGCAGGACCTGAGCGACGCCACGGCCGCACCGCTGCTGGCCGAGGGCGGCAGCGCCGCCGATCCGCAAGCCGGCCCCAGTGCCGGTCCGGACAGCCTGGACGCTGCCGGTGAGGAGCAACGCCGCCGCCGCCGCCGCCGGGGTGGCCGTGGCAACCGCGATGACAACGGCGCCGAAGCCGGCAGTGACGGCCAAGCCGAAGCGGCCGCCCCAGGCACCGAAACGCCGGCGACCCACGCCAGCGAGGCGGCATCAGACGGCGCCGCTGTCGAAGCCCCCGGCGCCGAGCCCACCGACCGTGACGGTGGTCGCCGCCGTGGCCGTGGCCGTGACCGGGCCCGCCGCGACGAGGCACCGGCCACCGCAGCGATCGACACCATCGCTGACACTGGCGCTGACACCATCGCTGACACCATCGCTGACACCCACGCTGACGCCAACGCCAACGCCATCGGCACGGCCGCGACGCTGGACGCTGCACCTGCAGCCGTTGATGCGGTGGTCGCCGCGGCGCCGGTCGCGGCCGAACGGGCGGCAGAGGCACCGGTCGAGACCGCACCGGTGGTCAAGGCTTTTGTCCTGCCGCTGGGTGACCTGCACCAGGTGGCCGAAAGCTCGGGCCTGCAGTGGGTCAATTCCGACCGCGAAAAGATTGCAGCAGCCCAGGCCGCGATGGCCGCCGAGCCGGCGCCGATCCGGGTGCCGCGCGAGCGCAAACCGGTAGCGGCCAGTGATGCCGGCCCGCTGGTGCTGGTCGAGACCAAGAAAGACTTGTCCCAGCTGAAACTGCCGTTCGAGACGTCTGCTGCTGCCGGGTCTGCCACGCCGCAGCCCTGAGCGTCGAACCGCCTGTCCAGACCGCCCGAGCGCGGTCTGCAAGCCGCCCGGCCCGCAAGGCCGAGGCGGCTTTTTTACGCGCCGCAGTGATCAGGCCTGACGGCCCACCGCACCGCACAATATCCGCTCGTCCTTGCCCCGCCCCACCGCCCCACCGCCCCCCAGCCACCCACCCGTCCGCCATGACCGTCCTGCTCAAGAAACCCAGCGCCGCCTGCATCCCCATCCACCTGACCGACCGCGCGGGCTTTGCCGCGCACGCCAGCGCGCTGCCCGCCGCAACGCGCCAGTGGCTGGCCACCGTGGGCTTCGAGGGCGCACCCGACAGCCATGTGTTGCTGCCTGACGCCAACGGCCGTTTGCAATCGGTCTGGGCAGGGGTGCGCGGTGCCGCCCATCCCTGGGCGCTGGCGGCGCTGCCGCGCCAGTTGCCCCCCGGCCGCTACCGCCTGGCCGACGTCCGGCCAGACGGCCCGGCGATCGGTCAACCCGATGGCGCGGCCGGGCTGGGCTGGGTTGCCGATGCGCAGGCTGCCGCCCTGTCCTGGCAGCTCGGCGGCCACCAGTTCACCCGCTACAAGGCCGCCAGCCGTGTGCCCGCGCAGCTGATGTTGCCCCCCAGCGCCGCAGCCCGCCACGGCCTGCTGCTGGCCCAGGTGATCGCCAGCACCCGCGACCTGATCAACACACCGGCCGAGCACATGGGCCCGACTGAGCTGGCCGCTGCGGTGCAGCAAGTGGCCAAGGTGTACGGCGCCAGCTTCAAACAGACGGTGGGCGACGCACTGCTGAAGGCCGGCTTCCCGGCCATCCACGCGGTGGGCCGCGCCGCCGTGCAGGCGCCCCGGTTGATCGAGCTGACCTGGGGCAACCCCAAATCACCCCGCTTGACGCTGGTGGGCAAAGGGGTGTGCTTTGACTCCGGCGGGCTCGACATCAAGAGCCCCGAGGGCATGCGCCACATGAAAAAAGACATGGGCGGCGCCGCCACCGCGCTGGGCCTGGCCACGCTGGTCATGGCCACCGGGCTGGACGTGCAACTGACGCTGCTGATCCCGGCGGTTGAAAACGCCATCGCCGGCAATGCCTACCGGCCGGGCGACGTGATCAAGACCCGGGCCGGCCTGCACATCGAGATCGGCAACACCGACGCCGAGGGCCGGGTGATCCTGTGCGACGCGCTGGCCTATGCCGCCGAGTCCCAACCCGACCTGCTGATCGACCTGGCCACACTCACTGGCGCGGCCCGGGTGGCGCTGGGCGGGCAGTTGCCGGCGCTGTTCTGCCGTGACATGACGATGGCCCGCGGGCTGGTGGACCTGGGCCTGGACCTGCATGACCCGCTGTGGCATTTGCCGCTGTGGCGCGACTACCACCCCGGCATCGAGAGCGACATCGCCGACATCGTCAACACCGGGCGCGGGCCGCAGGCGGGCGCAATCAATGCGGCGCTGTTCCTGGCCGACTTTGTGCCGGCCGCGCTGCCCTGGCTGCACATCGACCTGTTTGCATGGAACGACAGCGCCCGGCCAGGCCGGCCGGCAGGCGGCGAGGCGCAGACCCTGCGCACGCTGCTGGTCTGGCTGCAGCAGCGCTACGGCGGCTGAGCCCATGGCCGCTGCGGCTGCGGCGGAGGCTGGCATCAACCGCTGGCGGCGGCTTCCGCCAGCCGCACACGCCACCACTGGAGACGGGACAGCGGCGGCAAGTCCGCCATGAGAGCGGGGTCGCCACTTCGCAGTGGCGACCCCGTGATCGGACGACGAGGTGGCCTAGCTACCCCGAAGACCGCCGTGCGGTCAGGCCGACCGGCGACGGAAGGCAGCCAGGCCGAACAGGCCGATGCCCACCAACGCCAGGCCAGCCGGCTCGGGCACGCCGTTTGCGGCCGCCAGGCGCATCGTGGGGCCGAAGATGTCGGAATTGAAAGTCCTCAAGGGGGCGGCAAAACCGGTGTCGCTCGCCCCTTGGCGGACACCCCCGCCGACTGAGATGTCGGAGATGTTCGTGAAACTCGAACCGATCTGGGCCAACGACTCGCTGGTGTAGAACACCGCACCCAGCAGGTAATTGCCGGGCAGCAACGTCACCGAGGCAATGGTCTCCATCAACCACGAACCCTTGTTGCTGGCCGAGGCCAATACCGTGCTGCCGTTGGACACCGTCGCGCTGGCCAACAAGGTGCCGGTACTGGTCCACACCCCCGCTTGCGTCGACAGGCCAATGCCATTCGATCCAGCATCCCACACGCCCAGGCCGTCAATCGTGATGGCGTTGATCACCGTGAACGACCAGCCGAAGGTTTCACCGCCAGCACCGCAGGAGCCACAGGCCGAGGCCGTGCCGCCGCCTGTGAGATCCAATACCAGCGAGGCACGGGCCGGCTGGGTGGCCAGGGCCGCGAGCGCCAGCACTGCGGCAAGGCTGATTGCAAGTCTTTTCATGGTGCGAAACTCCGAGTTGTTGAATAAAGACCAGGGCCGTGCGCCGGCAGAGTTCTTGGGTTTACACCACGTCAAGCACATCCCTCACGAGATCAAGCAGATTACGTGCCAACTCAAGACTTTCTTTCATATTAAGCACTTAGGGATTCAGACCCTTGACCGGTGTAAGATTTCTCGACACCGAGTGTGCCCCGATTGGGCGGGTCGACCGCGGACGGGCCAGCACCAGCGCTGGCGCATGATTCGCTGGAATCGGCGCTGCTGGGGGCGTTCGCCAGAGCCCGCGGCCCACGGGCGAGTTCGCAGGGTCGAACCCCGCCATGCCGCCGGCCGTGGCGATTCAGGGCAGCTGTTCCAGCGCGTGCTGGTAAGCCGGCTCGTGCATCAGCTCGTCCCAGGGCAGCGGCGGCGTCAGCGGCAGCAGCGCCAACCGGCGGGCTTCGCTGTCACCGTCGGGGCGCCAGCGGCCGTCCAGCCCGGCGGCCTGCAGGCCGTCCAGCAACGCATCCACCGCCTCGCCGCCGTCCACCGACTGGTTGCACAGCAGCACCATGTCACAACCGGCACCCAACGCGGCCAGTGCCGCGTCCAGCGTGCTGCCGGCGGACTTGGCGCCTTCCATGCTGAGGTCGTCGCTGAAGATCGCGCCCTGAAAGCCCAGGTCGCCGCGCAGGATCTGGCGCAGCCAGCGCTCAGAAAAACCAGCCGGGGCGGCGTCCACCTTGGGATAGACCACATGCGCCGGCATCACGCTGGCCAGGCTGGAAGACAGCCACTCGTAGGGCTTGGCGTCATCCGTCAGGATGGCCTTGAGCGAGCGCTTGTCGACGGGTAACGCCAGGTGGCTGTCGGCCTTGACGAACCCGTGACCCGGAAAATGCTTGCCGCAATTGGCCATGCCGGCCTGCAGCAGGCCGTGCATCAGGCTCTTGGCCAGCAGCGTGGTGACCCGCGCGTCGCGGTGGAACGACCGGTCGCCGATCACGCTGCTGCCGCCGTGGTCGAGGTCCAGCACGGGCGTGAAGCTCAAGTCCACGCCGCAGGCGCGCAACTCGGCGCCCAGCACATAGCCGGCTGCCGTGGCGGCGTTGGTGGCGGCCATTGCGTCGCGCATCCAGGCTTCGCCCAGCACCTGCATCGGCGGCAGGTGGGTGAAGCCATCGGTGCGGAAACGCTGCACCCGGCCACCTTCGTGGTCGACGCAGATCAGCAGATCTGGCCGGATCGCCTTGATCTCGGCGGTCAGCGCGGTGAGCTGGGCACGGTCGGTCCAGTTGCGGGCAAACAGGATCAGGCCACCGGTCAGCGGATGCTGCAGGCGGCGGCGGTCGTGGGCGTCCAGCCGGGTGCCGGCGATATCGAGCACCACCGGGGCATGGCCGGTAGCGGGGATGGCGGTGGGGGCGGGGGTGTGGGTGCGGGTCATTGAGGTTGGGCTTTCTCCACCACCACGAAGGAGGCGGCGTAGTCGGATTCATCGGTCAGGGTGACATGGGCAGACAGCTGCTGGGCGCCAAACCAGTCGGCCAGCGCACCGCTCAACCGGATCACCGGCGCACCGCTGGGCAGGTTAAGGATCTCGCAAGCGCGCCAGGTCATCGGCATGCGCATGCCCAGGCCGATGGCCTTGGAAAACGCCTCCTTGGCCGAGAAGCGGGTGGCCAGGTAGGCCACACCGCGCACTTCAGACCGGACGCGGCGGGCGTGGAAAACCTGCAACTCGGCCGGGCCCAGCACCTTCTCGGCAAAGCGGTCACCACGCCGCGCCAGCGTGGCACGCAGGCGGCGGATGTCGCAGATGTCGGTGCCGATGCCGTGGATCATCAGCAGACCGTGGGTGCTGCGGACGCAGACGCCTCGGCCGCGGCGGCCGCGGCGGACGCGGCGGAAGCGCCAAAGGCCGCCTGGATGCAGCGCTGGTAGTCGCGCACGGTCTCGCTGATGCCCAGCGCCAGCGCGTCGGCGATCAGCGCATGGCCGATCGACACCTCCAGCACCCCCGGCACGGCGCGCAGGAAGGTCGTCAGGTTGTCGCGGTTCAAATCATGGCCGGCGTTGATCTCCAGGCCCACGGCCATCGCGGCCTGGGCAGTTGCCGTATAACGCGCCAGCACGGCTGCTTGGCCGGGTGTGCCAAAGGCGCTGGCGTAGGCCTCGGTGTAGAGCTCGACCCGGTCAGCACCGCAGGCGCGCGCCGGCGCCATCAGCGCAGGCGTGGGGTCCATGAACAGGCTGACGCGCACGCCCAGCGCCTGCGCTTCGGCAATCAGGGGCCGCAGGCGATCGGCGTCCTCGGGAAAGCGCCAACCGTGGTCACTGGTGAACTGGTCCTCGCTGTCCGGCACAAAAGTGGCCTGTTGCGGCGCCCTGCCCTGGCCGGCCAGGTCCCGCAGGATCTGCATCAGGTTCTGCAGTGGATTGCCCTCGATGTTGTATTCGGCCTCGGGCCACTGGGCCATCAGCGCGGCCAGCGCCGTCACGTCCTGGGTGCGGATGTGGCGGGCATCGGGCCGCGGGTGCACGGTGATGCCCTGGGCGCCGGCCTGCAACGCCAGGCCAGAAAGCGCCACCACGTCCGGGATGCCCAGGTGCCGGGTGTTGCGCAGCAAGGCGATCTTGTTGACGTTGACCGACAGGGCGGTGCGGTGGGCGCGGGCGTGGGCTTCGGGCGCGGCAAGCGGGTTCATGGCGGGCCAGTCAGGGCGGAGGGTTCGGATGCAACGGCAGGTTCGGCTGCGGTGGCGGGGGGCGTCGGCACGGCAGGGATGGACGAAATGGCGGGGGTCGTCGGCATGGCGGGGGCAGCCGGCGCGGCATCGAGCAATCGGCGTATGTCGAGCATCATCTGCCGGGTGCGCAGCGTGGGCGAGCCGAGATGATAGACAAGCAGCGTGCGCAGCTGGCTCTTGAGTGCCGGCAGGTCAGCTGTGGTGGCGATGCGCAAGGCGGTCAGGTCGTTGCGTTGCAACGCTGCTTGCAACGCCAGGCAGGTGGCGCCGGACAGCATGGGCGCGCGTGCCGCCTCGGCCGCGGTGGCCAACCCCAAGCCGCCGTCCGCCCGCAGTTGGTAGGCGCGTGCGGGCATTACCTTGGCTTGCGTCGCGGTGCACACCGCCAGGTCGGGCAGCACGCCGGTCTCGCGCAGCAGCAGCAACTCAAACGCCCGCAGCGGCGATTCGTCCCCGGTGTGTGTCAGCGCCAGCAGGGTGTCGGCGTACGCGTCGAACAGCCGCTCGTGCGGGTCGCCGCGCGCCAGCAGCTTGAGCAGCAGTTCATTGAGGTAAAAGCCCAAAAACAGCAAGGCCGGTGGCAACGTGGCGCCGCCGCCGGCGTATTCGGCCGAGCGCAGCGTCAGGATGTCGGCGCCCTCGTCCGACTTGGGCCGGGTCGTCAGCACCAGCAGCCGCTGGAACGGCATCAACACCGGCCGCAACTGCGAATAGGGCCGCTTGGCGCCTTTGGCCACCACCGCGATGCGGCCGTGCTCGCGGGTGAACAGGTCCAGGATCAGGCTGGTCTCGCTCCAGGCCCACTGGTGCAGCACAAAGGCTGCTTGCGGTGTGGATTTGCCGGTGGCCAAGGCTCACTCGTAGCCGTAGGACCGCAAATGCTCCTCGCTGTCGGCCCAGCCCGAGCGCACCTTGACCCACAGCTCCAGAAACACCGTGCTGCCGGTCATCTTCTCGAGCTCGACCCGGGTTTCGCTGCCAATGCGCTTGAGCAGGTCGCCGCCCTCGCCAATCACCATGCCCTTGTGGGCGTCACGCTCGACCACGATGGTGGCGGCAATGCGGCGCAAATTGCCTTCTTCTTCGTACTTGTCGATGATCACGGTGGCGCTGTAGGGCAGTTCGTCGCCAGTCAGCCGGAACAGCTTTTCACGGATCAGCTCGGACGCCATGAACTTGTCGCTGCGGTCGGTGAGCGCGTCTTCTTCATAGACCCAGGGCTGCTCGGGCAGGTAGGGCTCGACGATCTTGAACAGGCGTTCGACATCACTCGGTTTGGTGGACGACATCGGCACGTATTCGGTGAACGGGTGCTTGTCCATCATGCCCTTGAGCCAGGGCAGGATATCGGTGCGGCGGGTCACCACATCGAGCTTGTTGGCCACCAGGAACACCGGCTTGTCGGTCGGCATCAGCGCCAGCACCTTGGCGTCGTCCGGCCCGAAGCGGCCGGCCTCGACCATGAACACCACCACGTCCACATCACCCAGGGCAGCGGTGACGGTGCGGTTGAGGTTGCGGTTCAGCGCGGTGCGACCGCGGATCTGCTTGGTCTGAAAACCCGGCGTGTCGACAAACACAAATTGAGTGGGGCCCAAGGTGCGGATGCCGGTGATGCGGTGCCGGGTGGTCTGGGCCTTGCGCGAGGTGATGCTGATCTTTTGCCCGACCAGTGCGTTGAGCAGGGTCGACTTGCCGACGTTGGGCCGACCGACGATGGCGATGGTGCCGCAGCGTTGGCCGTTGGCGGCCAAGGCCAGCGCGGCATTGACGTCGGGCGGCAGGTCGGCGTCGGGGGTGTCTTGGGGGGTCATGGTGCAACTCGGGTTGGCGGCCTTGTGGGCCGGTCAGGTGACGTCACCTGCAATCTTGGCGGTGCTCTGGGCAGTTCAGGCGGACGGTTCAGGCCCGCAGCGGACCGCCGGGCCTGTCGCTGGCCTTGAGCTTGCCCAACATGCGGCGCGCCGCCTCTTGCTCGGCGCTGCGCCGGGACCGGCCTTCACCCAGCTCGGTCAGGCCCAGCGGCGCGACGGCGCATTCCACCTCGAAGGTCTGGGCATGCGCCTGGCCCCGGGTGGCGGCAATGCGGTAGGCCGGCACGGGCAGCTTGCGCGCTTGCAGCCACTCTTGCAGCTCGGTCTTGGCGTCCTTGCTCCAGCTGTCGGCCTCGGTGCTGTCGATCAGCTCACCAAACAGCTGACGCACCAGGCCGGATGCGGCATCGAACCCACCGTCGAGGTAGGTGGCACCGATCAGCGCCTCTACCGCATCAGCCAGGATCGACGGCCGCAGCGCGCCGCCGCCCCGGGCTTCGCCGTCGGACAGGCGCAGGACCTCGGGCAGGCCCAACCCCAGCCCGGCGCGGTGCAGGCTGTCCTCACGCACCAGGTGGGCGCGCACGCGGGTGAGATCGCCCTCGTCCGCGCCGGAAAACCGGTCATACAGCAGGCTAGACACCGCCAGGTTGAGCACCGCATCGCCCAGGAACTCCAACCGCTCGTTGTGATCGGCACCAAAGCTGCGGTGGGTCAAGGCACGCTGCAACAGCCGCGGGTCGGCAAACCGGTGTCCCAGGCGGGTTTGCAGCGCGGTCACGCGGGCATCCAGTCGCTGATCGGTTCGGGCGTCGTGCCGGGGGTCTTGGGGGGCGTCAGGGCGGTTGTCCATGGGGCTAAAACCGTGGCAGACCGGCCGCTGGCAGCGCCGCGGCCAGCAGGCTCACTTTGACCGTCCAGCGTACTTGATCAACAGGAAAGTCGGGCCGAAAAGGGGGATTTCCTTCTCGTAGGCGTAACCGATCACCACCCGGTCGTTTTCTTTGGTGATGTCGAGGTCGGCGCCGGTGACCGAGGTGATGGTCGAATCAATGGTGCGCTGGCGCTCAAAGGCGCGGCGGATCTCGGGCACCGTGGTGGCGGGTGCCGCGGCCAGCCTGTCCACCACGGCCTGCACGGTGTAGGCCTCACTGATGGTGGGCAACACCCGCACCAGCAGGTAGCCCCCGAAGCCGATAACGATGGTCCAGGTCAGCAGCCCGATGAGGGTGATGCCGCGTTGTGCTGCCAGGGGCTGACGGTAGGTCTGCATGGTGACCGGTTGGTCCGCGCTCAGTCGAAAGTGCCGATGCGGCGCAGGTTGCTGAAGTTCATCCACACCATGAAAGCACGGCCGACGATGTTTTCGTCCGGCACAAAGCCCCAGTAGCGGGAATCCTGCGAATTGTCGCGGTTGTCGCCCATCATGAAATAGTGGCCGGGGGGCACTTTGCACGTCACGCCTTCGGCGGTGTAGCGGCAGTTGTCACGGAAATTGACAAAACTGTCCATCGGCCGGTAGATCGACGCCCGCTTGGGCTCCACCAGGATGTTGTGCGCCACAGCACCCAGCTGTTCGGAAAACTGGGGCGCATAGCGCAGGCTGTCCTCGTCGTAGAAATCACCCAGCGACTTCACCGGCACCACCTGGCCGTTGACGCTGAGCGACTGGTTGGTGTAGCTCACCTCGTCGCCGGGCACGCCGACCACCCGTTTGATGTAGTCGATACGCGGGTCAACGGGGTAGCGAAACACCATCACATCGCCGCGCTGCGGGCTCTTGTTGGCGATCAACTTGGTACCGGTCACGGGCATGCGGATGCCGTACTGAAACTTGTTGACCAGGATCAGATCGCCGACCAGCAAGGTGGGGATCATCGATCCCGACGGGATCTTGAAGGGTTCGAACAAAAACGACCGCAGCAGAAACACCGCCAGGATCACCGGGAACAGCCCGGCTGTCCAGTCCAGCCACCAGGGCTGCATCAGCAGCGACTCACGGGCCGCAGCCACGTCGCCATCGACCCGGCTGATGCCCATCTTGCCAAGCTCGGTGCGGCGCTGGGCATCCTGTGTGGTCAAGGTCTCGGCGGCCGCGGCTCGGGCCGGCGCAAACCGGTACCGCTCGGCCAGCCAGTAGGCACAAGTCACCAGCGCCAGCACAAACAGCAGCAGCGAGAAGTTGCCGATCCAGTAGCCCAGCCACCAGCCGGCGCCGTAAACCAGCAAGCCCGCATACAGCGCGGCGGTAAGAACACTCATCATGGGTTGGCTTGGGGGTGTGGGTCAGTCGTCAACGCGGAGGATGGCCAGGAAAGCCTCTTGAGGCACCTCCACCGACCCGATCTGCTTCATGCGCTTCTTGCCGGCTTTTTGTTTCTCCAGCAGCTTTTTCTTGCGCGATATATCGCCGCCATAGCATTTTGCCAGCACGTTCTTGCGCAGGGCCTTGATGCTCTCGCGCGAGATGATGTTGGCGCCGATCGCGGCCTGGATCGCCACGTCGAACATCTGGCGCGGGATTTGCTCTCGCATCTTGGCGGCGACTGCGCGGCCGCGGTACACGCTTTGCGCCCGGTGCACGATGATCGACAGCGCGTCGATGCGGTCGCCGTTGATCAGCAGATCGACCTTGACGACATCGGACGCGCGGTATTCCTTGAACTCATAGTCCATCGAGGCATAACCGCGAGAGACACTTTTCAACTTGTCGAAGAAGTCGAGCACGATCTCGGCCAGCGGCATCTCGTAGGTCAGGTGCACCTGGCGGCCGTGGTAGGCCATGTTCATCTGCACGCCGCGTTTCTGGTTGGCCAGCGTCATGACGCTGCCGACGTACTCCTGCGGCATGTACAGGTGCACCGTGACG
>JBKJKU010000055.1:0-12909 GCA_046597355.1 Aquabacterium sp. | reverse complement strand
GCTTGTCGCCCAGGCCCTCCACGTCCATGGCGCGGCGGCCGGCAAAGTGCAGGATCGCCTGCTTGCGCTGCGCCGCGCAAAACAACCCGCCGGGGCAGCAGTGCGCAATGCCGCCACGCTCGCGTTGCACGGCACTGCCGCAGACCGGACAGGACCGCGGCATGCGGAAGTTGGGCACATAGGGCTGGCGTGGCCCGGCGCTGCTGGCCACTCGGCCCACCACCTCGGGGATCACGTCGCCGGCGCGGCGCACGGTCACGGTGTCGCCCGCGCGCACGCCCTTGCGGCGCAGCTCGAACAGGTTGTGCAGGGTGGCGTTGCTGACCGTGGTGCCGCCAACAAACACCGGCGCCAGCTTGGCCACCGGCGTCAATTTGCCGGTGCGCCCAACCTGGATCTCGATCGCATTGAGCCGGGTCATCTGCTCTTGCGCCGGGTATTTGTGGGCCACCGCCCAGCGCGGCTCGCGGCTGACAAAACCCAGCCGCTGCTGCAGCGCCACCGCGTTGAGCTTGTAGACCACGCCGTCGATATCGAACGGCAGCGCATCACGCCGGGCACCCACCTGCTGGTGGAACAGCACCAGCCCGGCCGCGCCCAGCGCCACTGCACGGTCACTGCAAACCGGCACGCCCATGGCCGCCAGCGCGTCCAGCGTGGCGCTGTGGGTGGCGGGTTGCGGCCAGCCCAGCACCTGACCCAGGCCGTAGGCGAAAAAGCTCAAGGGGCGCTGCGCTGCGATGGCCGGGTCGAGCTGGCGCACAGCGCCGGCGGCGGCGTTGCGCGGGTTGACAAAGGTTTTTTCGCCGCGCTCGCGCTGGCGCTCGTTCATCTGCTCAAAGTCGTCGCGCCGCAAATACACCTCGCCGCGCACCTCCAGCACCTCGGCAGTGCAGCCCAGCAGCCGCAGCGGGATCGCGCCACCAGCGCCGGCCCGGCCCCGCACGGTGCGGATGTTCTGGGTCACGTCCTCGCCGGTCTCGCCGTCGCCCCGGGTGGCGGCCTGCACCAGCACGCCGTGCTCGTAGCGCAGGTTGATCGCCAAGCCGTCAAACTTGAGCTCGGCGCTGTACTCGACCGGGGCTGAGTCCGGTGCCAGCGCCAGCTCACGCCGCACACGGGCGTCAAAGGCCTCGGCGCCGGTGGCTTCGGTGTCGGTCTCGGTGCGGATGCTGAGCATCGCCACCGCATGGCGAACCGTCGCAAAACCGGGCAGTACCTGGCCCATCAACCGCTGGGTGGGCGAGTCGGCGGTCAGCAATTCGGGGTGCGCGGCCTCGATCGCCTGCAGGGCCTGGAACAGCCGGTCGTACTCGGCGTCGGGGATCTCGGGCGCATCCAGCACGTAGTAGCGCTGGGCGTGGTGCGCCAGCAGTGCGCGCAGGGCGTTGGCGCGGGCTGCGGGCGGCAGATCGGCAGGGGGCATCAACAGGTCAACCATGGTGGCTTTGAGTGTAGGACGGCTGTGCTGGGCCCCAGCGGCCTGGCCCGGCCACCGCCGGCCGCCCTGCCCAATGCCTCGCCACGCCGGCAGCGGGCCTGTAGAGTCGGTTGCCCGCTGCCGAGTCCGATTCGATGCCATGACCCCAACCCTGCCCACCCGGCTGCGACGCCTGATCCAAGGTGTGTGCCTGTTGCTGGTCCTGGTCCCAGGGCTGGGCACGGCCGAAAGCAAACCCGTGCGGCGGCCCGCGCCAGCGCCGGTACCGAAGCCGGTATCGAAGCCGGTACCGAAGCCGGTACCGAAGCCGCAACTTAAGCCAGCACTGGTGCCGATACCGGCGCTGCCGATGCGCCTGAGCCCGGACGTCGTGCCCCAGGCCTACACCCTGGCGCTGACGCTGGACCCGGCCCAGCCCCAGCACAGCGGCGAGGTCGAGATCGACCTGCAACTGCGCAAGCCCACCACCCGCTTGCGCCTGCACGCCAAGGACTTGCAGGTGCCGCTGGCCTGGTTGGAGCAAGGCGCCCGTCGGCTGGACGTCACCGTGCGCCGGCTGGACGCCGAGAACATTGCGTTGGACTTTGCCCGTCCGCTGGCGCCCGGCCCGGCCCGGCTGGCGCTGCGGTTTGCCGGCACCTTGCAGGACAAGGCGGTTTACGGCCTGTTCCGCCAGCAAGAGGCTGGCCGCTGGTATGCGTTGACGCAGTTTGAACCCGTCGGCGCACGGCTGGCTTTTCCGGTGTTTGACGAACCGGGCTGGAAAGTGCCCTGGACCCTGAGCCTGACCGTGCCGCAGGCACTCACCGCGGTCGCCAACATGCCGGTGCTCAGCGAAACCCCGGCGCATGCCGGCTGGAAGACGGTGCGCTTTGCCACCAGCCCGCCGCTGCCCAGCTACTTGCTGGCGTTTGGCGTGGGCGAGTTCGACGTGCTGGCAGCCGGCAGCACCGGCCCGACCAGCCAGACGCCGATGCGCTTCATCACGCCGGCAGGGCGCAGCGGCGACGCGGCCTACGCCGCCCGCGTCACCGGCCCGGTCGTTGAGCGGCTGGAGGCCTACTTCGGCCTGCCGCACCCCTACCCCAAGCTCGACAGTCTGGTCATCCCGGTCACGGTGAACTTTGGCGCGATGGAAAACGCCGGCCTGGTGACCTACGCCTCGACCCTGATGTTGGCCTCGCCTGCGGAGCAGACGCCGCGTTTTGAGCGCGACTATGTGGCCACAGCCGCGCACGAGCTGGCCCACCAGTGGTTTGGCAACCTGGTCACGATGGCCTGGTGGGACGACATCTGGCTGAACGAGTCCTTCGCCTCCTGGCTGGGCGACCGCATCACCGCCGAGCTGATGCCGGGCTGGGGCTGGGACACCAGCGTGCTGGTGTCACGCGCCCAGGCCATGCGCACCGACCGGCTGGTCTCGTCGCGCCGCATCGCCGAGCCGGTGCGCAATGCCGACGAGCTGGCCAATGTCTGGGACAGCATCACCTACGAAAAAGGCCAGGTGGTGCTGGCGATGTTCGAGCAGTGGCTGGGGCCGGACCGTTTCCAGTCGGGCGTGCGCCGCTACATGGGCCGCCATGCCTGGGGCCATGCCACGGCCGAAGACTTTGCCGCGGCATTGGCGGTGGAAGACGCCAGCCTGCCAGCCGCGCTGCGCAGCTTCACCCACCAGCCCGGCATCCCGCGCGTCGCCGTCGAGCTGCTGTGCGGTGATGGCCCGCCGCGGCTGCGGCTGTCACAGTCCCGCCTGCTGGCGCTGGGCTCGGCAGCGGCCGGCGGCCTGCCGGCTGCTGCGCCCACGGGCTCACCGGCTGCCCTGCCTGCTGCCGCCCTGCCTGCTGCCAGCTGGCAGGTGCCGATGCTGATCCGCAGCCCCGCCGGCACCACGCGCCTGCTGCTGGACAGCGCTGGCGCGACGCTGGCACTGCCCGATGCGGAGTGTCCCGCCTGGGTGCAGGCCAACACCGGCGGCTTGGGCTACTACCGCGCGGCCTACCCACCGCCCCTGATGGCCGCGCTGATGGCAAAACCCGACCTGCCGGTGGCCGAGCGCCTGGCCGGGCTGGACGATGCGCGTGGCTTGTCCGAAGCCGGCGACCTGAGCGCTGCTGCCATGCTGGCGCTGGCCGAGGGCCAGGCCGCCCACGCCGACCGGCGTGTCGTCGAGCAGGCCCTGGTCCTGCTGCGCGCCGGGCGGCCGCTGGTCGATACCACCCAGCCGGCCCAAGTGGCGGCCTATGCGGCGCGCTGGCAACGGGCCGTCGGCGACCGGGGCCGGGCGCTGGGCTGGCAACCCTTGGCGGCCGATACCGACGACAGCCGCCTGCTGCGCGCCAATCTGGTACCGGCGCTGGCCGACCTGGGCGACGACACGGTCTTGCGCACCGAGGCCCGCGCCCTGACCGATCGCTGGCTGGCCGGCCCCAGCACCCTGAACGCCGCATCGCGCGGCGCCGTGCTGCGCAGTGCCGCGCTGGACGGCGATGCCGACCTGTTCGACGCGCTGCAGGCCGCGCTGGCCCGCAGCAGCAGCCGCACCGAGCGACGCGACCTGCTGGCCGCACTGGGCGCGTTCCGCTCAGCGGCACTGGCCGACCGTGCCCGCGCCCTGCTGCTGGATGCCAGCCTGGACCTGCGCGAGTCGCAGTGGCCGGTGATGGCGGCCCACAACGCCGACCCGTTGCTGCGCGACGGCCTGCTGCAGTTTGTGCAAAAGAACCATGCCGCGCTGGCGGCGCGCCTCGGGCCCGACGAGCCGGCCTGGCTGCCGGGGTACTTCAACCGCGCCTGCAGCACAGGCGACGCCGCGCGTATCGATGCGGTGTTGGCACCGCACGCTGCGCGCTACCCCGGCGGGCAGCGTGTGCTGGCGCAAACCCTGGAGGCGGTGCAGCTGTGTGCCGCCTGGCGGGCCAACCAGCCCGTTGCCGATTGATGCGGCGCCAGGCCGGGCGGCGTCGGGTCAGTCAGCGTGCCGGCGGCTTGGCTGGCCGGCTGGCAAAGCGGGTCAGCTGAACAAACGCCGCGCCACCGCCGACCCGGCCGCCAGGTCGTGCGAGGCGAGCGTGACATACAGCTTGGCCAGGTCCTCGCCGATGTTGGCAAAGGCGTGCAGGGTGATCGGCCGGCCGGTGTGGTCGATCATCAGCGCGTCCATGTCGGCGGCCAGCAGGCGGGCCGCCTCATGCCAGGCCGGGAAAGGCTCGGCGGCCTCGGCCGTCTGCGGCACGTCCAGCGACAGCTGCACCTCGCGCACGGCGGCCACGCCCGGGTCATCGGACAGCGCCACCTGGGAATCAAAACCCAGCACCAGCACCGGCGGTGAGCCGTCTTCAACACCCGGCATCACCAGCCGCCCCGGCAGCACGCCCGGCAAAAAGCCGTGGCGGCCGGCGCACTGCTGGATGTAGCCCACGCTCCAGGCGGCGCCGTTGGCCCGCAGGGTCAGCGACAGCTGGGCGTCGTGGTCGCCGGCAAAGGCGTCCAGCTCACGCGCCCGGGCCACCACGTCCAGCATGTCGGGCAGCTCGGCCATCGCGCCAACACCCTCGGCAAAGCCTTGCAGTTTTTGCACAAACTCCGAATACTCGATCTCGTTGAGCGCGCCGCTGCGGTTGGCCATCTGCACCCCGGCCTGGAACTCGCCGTAACGCTGACCGGCAGCCGGCAGCTCCCATTCGGCCGTGGCGGCGTTGAGCCCTTCGATCAAGAACGGCTTGGTACCGGCGCGGCGCGACGGCGGCAGGTGCTGCAGCGCCAGGTCGCCGGTCACCGGCTGCTCCAGCCGCAACAGTGCAATCGCGTCGATCAGCGGGTCGAGCCGGGCCGACTTGCGCGGCACAGGCGGGCGAAACGACTCCAGCGTGTCGGTCGACGCCAGCGTGTTGTCCACGCCGCCGGGCTCTCCGGAGATGCCGGTCTCGGTACCGGCGTCCGGGTGCATTGACGGCTCGACCCGTGTGCTGTCAACGCCGTCAGCCTGGCGCGGGCTGGCCTTGCGTGCCGACCACAGGCCTTGCGCCAGCACCCCCACCAGCACCACGCCACCCACGGCGGCCAAACCTTCCATCAGGCTGATCGCGATCATGCGGTTTCAGCCAATCCCACAGCGGCTTCCATGTCCACCGCGACGATGCGCGATACGCCTTGTTCCTGCATCGTCACCCCAATCAATTGCTCGGCCATTTCCATCGCGATCTTGTTGTGGCTGATGAACAGGAACTGCGTGCCCTTGTTCGACATCTCGGCCACCAGCCGGGCGTAGCGCTCGGTGTTGGCGTCGTCCAGCGGCGCATCCACCTCGTCAAGCAGGCAAAACGGCGCCGGGTTGAGCATGAAGATCGCAAACACCAGCGCAATCGCCGTCAGTGCCTTCTCGCCACCCGACAGCAGGTGGATGGTCGAGTTTTTCTTGCCCGGCGGCTGGGCCAGCACCTGCACGCCGGCGTCCAGGATCTCGTCGCCGGTCATCTGCAGCCGCGCCGTGCCTCCGCCAAACAGGCTGGGGAACATGCGGCCGAAGTGCCCGTTGACCTGGTTGAAGGTGGCCGCCAGCAGGTCACGCGTCTCCAGGTCGATCTTGCGGATCGCGTCGTCCAGCGTGTTGATTGCATCGGTCAGGTCGGCCACCTGGGCGTCCAGAAAGATCTTGCGCTCGGTCGACGAGGTCAGCTCGTCGAGCGCGGCCAGGTTGACCGCGCCGAGGGCCGCGATCTCGCGGTTGATGCGGTCGATCTCGCCCTGCAGGCCCCACAGCTTGATGTTGTCGGCCTCGATCACCGCGGCCAGCGCCTCGAAATCGACTTGCGCTGCCACGAGTTGATCCAGGTACTGGGCACCGCCGAGCTGTGCCGCCTGGGCCTCCAGCTGCAACTTGGTGATCTCGTCGCGCAGCGGCTGCAGGCTGCGCTCGAACTGCATCCGCTGCTCATCGGCCGCGCGCAGCTGGGCCGACAGGCCGTCGTACAGGCTGCGCTGCGCGCCGAGGGCTTGTTCCCGCTCGAGTTTGAGCGCCAGCGCGGTCTGCAGGCCGGCCTGGGCTGCGGCGTCGTTGAGTGTGGCCAGCTCCTGCGCCAGTTGCTCGCCGGACTGGGCCTGGGTGGCGGCCTGCTGCGCCGCGGTCTCGATGGCGCGTTGCAGCTCGCCCTGGCGTGCGGCCAGCGCCCGCGCCTGGAACTGCACCTCTTGCGAGCGGCGCTCCAGCGCGCGGGCTTGCTCACGCGCCTCGGTGAGCCGGCGCTCGGCGGCGATCACCGCCTCGTCCAGCTCGGCATGGCGCTCCTGGGTGGTCGCCAGTTGCAAATCCAGCTCCTCAAAGCGCGCCTCGCCAATGGCCCGGCGCTCGTCCAGCGCTTCGAGCTGGGCGTCGATCTCGGCCAGTTCGGCATCAAGTTGGCCGCTGCGCGCCTGGCTGGCTTCGGCCTGCTGGGCCAGGCGCAGCAACTCGACCTGCAGCTGGTGGGCGCGGGTCTGGGCCTCGGTGGTCTCGCGCCGAGCGGCCACCAGGCGCTGGGCTGCGTCGGTGCAGGCGGCCTCGACGCGCACCAGCGCGCCACGGGCGTCGTCGCTGGTGAGGGTCTGGGCGCGCTGGCGCAGGTCGAGTTGCTCGATCTCCTGGGCCCGGGCCAGCAGGCCGGATTGCTCGGAGTCGGCGGCGTAAAAGGCCACCGCAAAGGCGCTGACCGCATGGCCGGCGGGCGTCATGATGACTTCACCGTGCGCCAGATCGCCGCGCTGCGCCAGTGCGCTGTCCAGGTCGGCGCCCGTGTAGACGCCCTCCAGCCAGTCACCCAGCAGGGCCTTGATCGCGTCATCGCCATGCTGCTGGCCCAGCCGCAGCAGATCGGCCAGCCGGGGCAGGCGCGGTCGGGCGGGTGGGCTGGACGAACGGGCGGACAAACCGGTGGTCGCGCTGTTGTCCACGCTGTTGTTCGCGCTGCGGGATGCACCGGCCGCCAGCGCCTCAGCCGTTGGCGGGGTGTAAAACGCCAGCCGCGCCGGTGGTGCGTCGCCGGCAAAGGCGCGCACGGTGTCGATGCGGCCCACTTCCAGTGCGGCCAGTCGTTCACGCAGCACGGCTTCGAGCGCGTTTTCCCAGCCGGTCTCGATGTGGATGCGGGTCCACAGGCCGGCCAGCCCGTCCAGGCCGTGTTTGGCCAGCCAGGGCTTGAGCTTGCCGCCGCTCTGCAGCTTGTCCTGCAAGGCGCGCAAGGCCGACAGCCGGGCCGTGATCTCGGCCAGCTTGCCGGCTTCGGCATTGGCGGCCTGCTGGCCCGCGCGGCGCTGGTCTTCCAGCACTGGCGCCAGTTCTTGCAGTTCATGCAGGCGGCCGTCGGCAACGGCGTGGGTTTCGTCGGCCGCCGCGCTCTGCTGTCGCAACCCGTCCAGGCGCTGCAAATCGGGCGGCACCAAGGTACGGCGCTCGGCATGCAGGCGCTCACGCCGGCCGCGCTGGCCACGGCTCTGCTCGTCGACGTTGCGGCTGTCGGCCGCCAGCACCTGGATCTGCTGCTGCACCTGGTTGACCTGGCCGCGCTGGGCGTTGGCCCGGCCCTGGGCGGCGCGCACCGTGTCCTCGGCATCGGGCAGGCGCATGGCCTGCTCTTCGGCCTGCGCTGCGCTGATCTCGGCCTGCTCCTGGGCCGCGCTGATCTGCTCGGCGATGGTGGCTTGCTCGGCCTCGGCAGCGTCGTGCTTGTCCTGCCACTGGGCGGTTTGCTGCTGCAGGTCCAGGATTCGCTGCTGCACCCGCTGCCGGCCGTCCACCACGTAGCGGATGCGCTCCTCCAGCCGGCTGACGTCAAGTGCCGCCTCGGCCAGTGCGCCCTGCGCCGTGTGCAGGCCGTCGCTGGCGGCGTAGTGGGCCTGGCGCACCGTCTCCAGCCCGGCCTCGACGTGGCGCAATTCGGCGATGCGGGACTCCAGCGCGTTGGTCGCCTCGGACACGGCCTTGCCGACCCGCGCTTCTTCGGTGGCGGCGTCGCGGTGCTTCAGAAACCACAGCTGGTGCAATTTGAGCGTACCGGCCTGTTGCAGACCGTGGTACCGGGCGGCAACCTCGGCCTGTTTTTCGAGCTTGGCCAGGTTGGCGTTGAGCTCACGCAGGATGTCGTCGACCCGCGTCAGGTTCTCGCGCGTGTCCTTGAGCCGGTGCTCCGTCTCGCGCCGACGCTCCTTGTACTTGGAGACACCTGCAGCCTCTTCCAAAAACAGCCGCAGCTCTTCCGGCCGGGATTCGATGATGCGGCTGATCGTGCCCTGGCCGATGATGGCGTAGGCCCGTGGCCCCAGGCCGGTGCCCAGGAACACATCCTGCACATCACGCCGGCGCACCGGCTGGTTGTTGATGAAGTAGCTGCTGCCGCCGTCGCGCGTCAGCACCCGCTTGACCGCGATCTCGGCAAAGCGGCTCCAGGCGCCACCGGCGCGGGCGTCCTCGTTGGAGAACACCAGCTCGACGCTGGCCCGACTGGCGGGCTTGCGCAGGCCGGAGCCGTTGAAGATCACGTCCTGCATGCTCTCGCCGCGCAGCTCGCTGGCCTTGCTTTCGCCCAGCACCCAGCGCACCGCATCCATGATGTTGGATTTGCCGCAGCCGTTGGGGCCGACCACGCCCACCCGCTGGCCGGGCAGCTGGAAGGTGGTGGGTTCGGCGAAGGACTTGAAGCCCGAGAGCTTGATCTGGTTCAGGCGCATGCGCGGTGGGGCCCGGTGGCCCGCAGCCCGCCAGGCGGGTCGGCCTGGTGCTGCAAGTATTTGATTTGTATGGTTTTATTGCCTACTGCCTGACGGGCGCAGCAGGCCAGATGATACCATCGCGGCCCTTCCAGACTGCCTGCTGGCGGCACCTGCGCCGCTGCTACTGCCATGGCCAAGAAAGCCACCAAGACCGTGACGCCCGAACTCAACCAGCGTCCCGCGCCTGCCACGCCGCCCAGCGTGCCGTCCAAGGATTTGCAGGTGTTCCCCAACCCGGCGCCCGGCCGCGACTACGTGATCCAGTTCCAGGTGCCCGAGTTCACCTGCCATTGCCCGCTGACCGGCCAGCCGGACTTTGCACACTTCACGATCGACGTGATCGCCGACCAGCTGTGCGTCGAGCTGAAAAGCCTGAAGATGTACTTCTGGAGTTTCCGCAACGAGGGTGCGTTCCATGAGGCGGTGACCAACACCATCCTCGACGACATCGTGGCCGCCACCCAGCCTCGCTTCATCCGTATCACCGCCAAGTGGTATGTGCGCGGCGGCATCTACACCAACGTGATCGCCGAGCACCGCAAAAAGGGCTGGACACCGCAGCCTGCGGTTGACCTGCCCGCCATGCCGATGGAGCGCGGCCTGCTGGGGTGACCACGCCCGCCGCGCCGGGCCGCCGGACCGGCGCGGGCCAAGTGCCGGCCGCTCGCAGCCCGCCAGGACCGACAGCGCAGCGCATCCCCAACTTGCTGGGTCACCGCGGTTGACCCTCTGCTGACGTCCACCGCATGATGCGCGCCTCACACAGCAAGGAGACAGCGATGGCCAGGACCAGCGGCAAATCAGCGGCGCGCCAACCGCCGGACCGTGCAAAACCGGGCTCAGCCCGCCAGCTGACCTGCTTTGTCGTCACCGGCTTTGGCAACAAGACCGATTACTCGACCGGGCGCGTGCTGAACCTGGACAAGACCTACGCGCAGTTGGTGCAGCCGGCCTGCGACAAGGTGAATGTCAATTGCTTTCGGGCGATCGATGCCAACCTCACGGGCAGCATCGATTCGATCATGTACCGCTGGATCTACCAGGCCGACATCGTCATCGCCGACCTGTCCACGCTGAACGCCAATGTGTTTTATGAGCTCGGCGTGCGGCACGCCCAAAAACCCAACACCACGGTGATCATCGCGGAGTCGGTGCTGGTACAGCGCATCCCGTTCGACCTGAGCTCGTTCGTGGTGCACAAATACGAGCACGGCGGCGAGCAGATCAGCGCCCACGAGCAAGAGGTCTTCGTCAAGCACCTGTCCGAGGTGCTGGCCAAGCTCATTGCGGTCGAACAGCGCCGGCGCTTGAGTGCCGACCCGATGCAGGCCGAGTCCGACAGCCCGGTGTTCAAGCACCTGATCGGCATGACACCGCCGGGCTACACCGAGCAAAGCTATATCGAACCGCCCGCCTACGTGCCGCCGACGCTGCGCAAGGCAAGCGAGGTCAAGGAGGGGGAGACGCTGGCCAGCATCATCGATGCGGCGGAGTCCGCCAAGCAGAGCAAGCGCTACCAGGACGCGATCCGCCTGTTCAACAAAGCCATTGCGGCGCAGGCCGCAGGCAAGAAGGACGCCAAACCCGACCCGTTCCTGGCGCAGCGCCTGGCCCTGGTGACCTACAAGCACGGCGAGCAAAAGGACGCGCAGGGCCAACTGGACAAAACGGTTGCGGTGGCTGCCCTCGTCGCCGCCCAGCAGATCCTGGCGCAGTACTGCGAGCCGGGTATTTCAACCGACCCCGAGACGCTCGGCCTGTCGGGCGCCATCAACAAGCGCTTGTTCCAGCTGACCGACGACCTGCAGTACCTGCACCTGGCCATCCGCTTTTACGAGCGCGGCTTCTACGTCAAGCAGGATTACTACAACGGCATCAACGTGGCCTACATGTACAACCAGCTGGCCAACCGGCAGGACAGCCGGTTCGATGCGATCGTCAGCTACGGCCACGCCAACCTGATCCGCCACCTGGTGGTGGGAATTTGCGAGCAATTGATCAACCAGGAGACTGCATTTGCGCGGCGCGGCGACCAGGAGTGGGTGTACATGAGCCTGGCCGAGGCTTTCCAGGGCTTGGACCGGCAGCAAGACGGGTTGCGGCTGGCACCGATGATCGACAGCGTGGCCTCGCCCTTTGGCAAACAGACCTATCTTGAACAAAAAGCCAGCCTGCAGCAGCTGCTCGACGGCTTCCGCGCCCGGGTGCGCCCCGAAGACCTGGACCGGGCGCCGGCCCTGCGCGCCACGCTGCCAGCGGTCGGCGTGGTGGCTGACGCGGCGGCCCGCAGTGCCAGCCCCGAACCGGCGCGCGCGGCCGACACGACCGGATTGCGGCCGATCACTGTCGATGCCGATATCGCCCCGGGACGGACCGTCAAATCGATCGAGATCAACTGCAAGATCGAGTATTTCTAGAGCAGTTCCTCGGGCGCCAGCGGCGCCAGCAGTTCCAGCCAGAACTTGGTGGCAAAGCTGGCGTCGGGCTCATAGTCGAAGCTGACTTCGCCCTCGTCGTCGGCCGCCAGCCAGCGCAGGCTGCCATCGGGCGCCAGCATCAGGCGGTACGACGCCTGCAGCTTGTCCAGGTCCATCAGCCGCAGCACCTCACGCGCCAACTGCGGGCTGTCGATGAACACCCCCATCTCGGTGTTGTGGATCTCCGACCGCGGGTCGAAGTTCATCGATCCGATGAAGATATGGCGCTTGTCCACCACCGCCGTCTTGGCATGCAGGCGACCCTGGCTGGTGGCAAACATGCCCAACCGGCTGGCACGTTGCACCCGCACCGGGCTGAGCTCGTAGACATCGATGCCCAACTTGAGCATCTGCGTCCGGTATTTGCGGTAGCCCACGTGCACCAGTGGCTCGTCGGTGGCGGCCAATGAGTTGGTCAGCACCTTGATCTTGACGCCGCGCTGGCGCTGCTCGGCAAACAGCGCCATGCCGCGCTCGCCCGGGATCAGGTAGGGCGAGGTGAGCACCACCTCATTGCGGGCGCTGCGGATCAGGTCCAGCACGTTGTAGCGTACCGACTCGACATCCACCAGCGGCACCAGACCGTAGCTCGCGCCCATGCCCTTGAGCCGGTTGGGCGGGTCGGCGTACGCCGTGGCACTGGCCCAGATCAGGCCCAGCCGGCCGGCGTCCAGCTCGTCGGTCAGCGGACCGTAGCCCAGCACGTCGGTATTGGGCGGGGCCGCCGGCGGTGGCGTGGTCAGCGCGCCGGTGGCACTGTCGAACCGGGCCTGCAGCACGCTGGCCGTTGCGGTGGGCGACACGATTGAATGCAGGCCAAACACGATCGGGCTGTTCCAGTAGTCGTCGAACAGGACTTGCATCTTGGGCACCAGGGCGCCGGTGATAAACGCATCCAGGTCGACAAAATTGGCCTGGGCGTGGCGCATGAAGTACTCGTTGGCAATGTTGCGACCGCCTGCCACCGCCATCACGCCATCCACCAACAGCAGCTTGTTGTGCATGCGCCGGTTGACCCGGGCAAAGTCCTGTGCCGAGTACAAAAACCGCGTCAGCTGGTAATCACGCCAACCCGGAAACGGGTTGAACAGCCGGATTTCCATGTTGGGGTGCGCGGCCAGCCCGAGCAACAACTCGTCGCTGCCGGCGGTGTAGAAATCGTCCATCAGCAGCCGCACCCGCACCCCGCGCACTGCCGCATCGCGCAAGGCGCGCAGCATGAAGCGGCCGGTCTCGTCGTCGGCGATGTAG
>JBKJKU010000402.1:0-18540 GCA_046597355.1 Aquabacterium sp. | reverse complement strand
GTCAGCGAGGCGGCGCTGTACCGCCACTTCGCCAGCAAGGCGCAGATGTTCGAAGGCCTGATCGAGTTCATCGAAACCAGCGTCTTCACGCTCGTCAACCAGATCACCGAGCGCGAGTCCGGCGGCAACGTGCAAGCCCAGCGCATCGTCGTGATGCTGCTGCAGTTTGGCGAGAAAAACCCCGGCATGGTGCGGCTGATGGTGGGCGACGCGCTGGTGTTTGAACACGAGCGCCTGAGCCTGCGCATGAACCAGTTTTTCGACCGGGTCGAGGGCCAGTTGCGCCAGTGCCTGCGCCGCGCCGCCGGGCCGGCCCACGGGGCCACCGACCCGGTTGGCCCGATCGGCCCGCTGCAGCCCGGCGGTCCGTCCGACACCACCGCGCCGTCACAGGTCGCCAACGCCGTGGCCTCTGGCTTGACGGCACTGGTGATCGGCCGGCTGCAACGTTTTGCGCGCTCCGGCTTTCGCCGCAGCCCCACCGAACACCTGCCTGAATTGCTGGCCCGACTGACCCCATGACATCCTCACCGCTGGACGCCTTGTTGGCCCGGGCCGATCGACTGTTGCAACGCCTTGAAACGCTGGTGCCGCAGGCCCTGGCGGCACCCGATTGGGACGCCGCGGTCGCCTTCCGCTACCGCAAGCGCGGCCCCGCGGGCTGGTTGCAGCCGGTGCGCCAGGTCGCGCCGATTGCGCTGTCCGACCTGAAAGAGGTGGACGGCCAAAAAGGCCGCCTGCTGCGCAACACCGCCCAGTTTGTCGCCGGTCTGCCGGCCAACAACGTGCTGCTGACGGGCGCGCGCGGTACTGGCAAGAGCTCGCTGATCAAGGCCTGCCTGAACGAGTTTTCAGGCCGCGGCCTGCGCCTGATCGAGGTTGACAAGGCCGACCTGATCGACCTGCCCGACCTGGTGGACCTGGTGGCCGACCGATTCGAGCGCTTTATCGTGTTTTGCGACGACTTGAGCTTCGACGACGGTGAGCGGGGCTACAAAGCCCTGAAGTCGATCCTCGACGGCTCGATCTCGGCCGCCAGCGACAACCTGCTGATCTACGCCACCAGCAACCGCCGCCACCTGCTGCCCGAGGCCCTGAAGGACAACCTGACGTACACCCACACCGAAGACGGTGAGGTGCACCCGGGCGAGGTGATCGAGGAGAAGATCTCGCTGTCCGAGCGTTTTGGCCTGTGGATCAGCTTCTACCCGTTTAGCCAGCCCGAATACCTGGCCATCATGGCGCAGTGGTTGCAGCACTTTGGCGCCACGCCGGCCGCCATCCTGGCCGCCCGCCAGCCGTCGCTGGTGTGGGCGCTGGAACGTGGCTCGCGCTCTGGCCGGGTGGCCTACCAGTTTGCACGGGACTGGGCCGGGCGCGACCCCGCCGCAGACGACACGCCGCTGCCCCGCGACAACGCCGAAACCCCCGCGCCCGACGGGCTGGACCGTGTCTGACGCTGGCGTGCAGATCACCTCGGTCGATGGCGTGGTGCGAGGCGACCGGCCCACGACCGACGTGGCCGTGGGCGTCTTGATCGAGCGTGACGCCGCCGGCCGGGAGGGCCGTTTCCTGCTGACCAGCCGGCCCGTGGGCAAGGTGTACGCCGGCTTCTGGGAGTTTCCGGGTGGCAAGTTCGAGCCCGGTGAGACGCTGGACCAAGCCTTGCGGCGGGAGTTGCACGAGGAACTGGGCATCACGATCGGCGCGGTTCACCCTTGGCAGCATGAGGTTTTTGACTACCCGCACGCCCGGGTGCGCCTGCATTTTTGCAAGGTGTTTGACTGGACGGGCGACTTCGAGATGCGCGAGCAGCAGCAAATGGCCTGGTCCTCGTTGCCGGTGGTTGTTGTGCCGGTGCTGCCGGGCACGCTGCCGGTGCTGCGCTGGTTTGCCGCCGAGCGCGGCCATGCCGGGCCGACCTGCGCGGCGCCTTGACGGGTTGACCTGACGTGGGGTGCCCTGATGCTGGGGCTGGCTACACTGCCTGCATGGACTGGATCGATGAAATTCGCTGGGACTTGGACGGCCTGGTGCCGGTGATCGCGCAGGAGGCCAGCACCGGCGATGTGCTGATGTTCGCCTGGATGAACCGCGAAGCGCTGGCGCTGACCCTGTCGCGGGGCCAGGCGGTGTACTGGAGCCGGTCGCGCCAGCGGCTGTGGCACAAGGGCGAAGAAAGCGGGCACTTCCAGCAGGTGCACGAGATCCGGGTCGACTGCGATGCCGACGTGGTGTTGCTCAAGGTCAGCCAACTGGGCCATGCGCCGGGCATCGCCTGCCACACCGGCCGCCACAGCTGCTTTTACCGGCGGTTGGAGGGCGGTCAGTGGCTGGCGGTCGATCCGGTGCTGGAAGACCCCGAACGCATCTATAAAAAATGACGCTGCCCGATCCGATCCCGCCTTTGCAGGACACCCCAGCGCCGGCATCTGGCGCGCTGTCGCAGGACCTGCTGGCCAAGCTGGCCGACCTCATCGAATCCCGCAAACCCGCCAACGGCGGCGACCCGGACAAGAGCTACATTGCCCGGTTGTTTGCCAAAGGCACCGACGCGATTCTCAAGAAGGTCGGTGAAGAAGCCACCGAGACCGTGATGGCGGCCAAGGACGGCCTGCCGGACAAGATCGTCTACGAGGTGGCCGACCTGTGGTTTCATTCGATGATCGCGCTGGCGCATTTCGGGCTGCGTCCAGCCGATGTGCTGGCCGAACTGGCCCGGCGCGAGGGCCTGTCTGGGCTGGAAGAATTTGCGCTGCGCAAGGCTGTGCAGCGCGACCAGGAGAGCAAATGATGGACGATCGACTGCCAAACATCGTGGTGCTGGACACGGCCACCGAAGCCTCGTTGCGCCTCGTGGGCCACATCAGTTATGCGCTGCACGCCATCGTCGCGGTGGGGGCGGTGCTACCGGGCGCGCAAGGCAGCGTGCTGTTGCTGTTGGTGGCCTTTGGGCTGGACCTGTTCAAGCGCGGCGACGCGCAAGGCTCGTGGCAGGAATCACACTTTCGCTGGCGTATCCGCAGCGTACTGTTTGCTGCCATTGCCTACGCCGTGACCGCACCGCTGTGGCTGCTGCTGATCGCGCCCGGCTGGATTGCCTGGGGCGTGATCTCGCTGTGGTTCCTCTACCGCGTGCTGCGTGGCTGGCTGGCGCTCAACGACAGCCGGTCCATGCCGATCTGACTTCCGCACTGAACAGCCCTTCTCCCACCATGCACACCGACCCCCACTGCCTGTTTTGCAAGATCGTCGCCGGCCAGATCCCGTCCCGCAAGGTCTTCGAGGACGATGACGTGCTCGTGTTTCACGACATCGCGCCCTGGGCGCCGGTGCACATCCTGATCGTGCCCAAGCTGCACATCACCAGCATGGTCGATGTCACGGCCGAGCACCAGGCCCTGCTGGGCAAGATGATGGCGATCAGCCCACAGCTGATGCGGGATCTGGGTGTGACCAATGGTTACCGCCATGTGCTCAACACCGGCCACGACGGCCGCCAGGAGGTGCAGCACCTGCACCTGCATGTGATGGGTGGCCCGAGGCCTTGGGCAAAGGGCTGACTGCAAACTGCCCTGCGCCCGGGGCCGGTCCGGGCCTCAAGCCCCGGAAGCCTGCTTGCGCAGGGACCTGCCCTAGAATCAGCGCTTCCACTTGTCTGGTCTTCAGGAGTTCGTCATGGGTTCATTCAGCATCTGGCACTGGCTGATCGTGCTGGTCGTGGTGGTGCTGATCTTCGGCACCAAGAAGCTCAAGAATGTGGGCGCTGATCTCGGGGGCGCCGTCAAGGGCTTCAAGGACGGGGTCAAGGACGGCAGCAGTGCAGCCGATGCCACGCCCGGCACACCGCCGCAGCAGGTCAGCACGGCGCAAAAGACGGCCGATGGCAACACCATCGACGTCGAAGCCAAGACCAAGCCTTGAACCTGCACCTGGCGTGGTGGGCGATGGCTGCACCGGGCGGTGCCATCGTGCCCCAGCCTGAGGTCCTGCCCGCATGATCGATTTCGGTTTTGACAAGATCGCGTTGATCGGCGCTGTGGCGCTGATCGTCATCGGCCCTGAAAAGCTGCCGCGCGTGGCCCGTACCGTGGGCACGCTGATGGGCAAGGCGCGGCGTTACGTGGCCGATGTCAAGGCGGAGGTCAACCGCACGATCGAGTTGGAAGAACTCCAGAAGATGAAGGCCCAGTTCGAGACCGCTGCGCGGGATGTCGAACAGACCGTGTCGCGCGAGGTCAACGATGCCCAGCAGTCCGTGGGCAGCGCGTTCAATGACATGCAGGGCGTGATTTCTGGCAACCCGTCCGGCGACTCGGCAGGCGCTGTCTGGCAGCCGCCGCCGCCGCAGTACAAGCGGCCCGACAAGCACTGGCGGCTCAAACGCAGCGCGTTGCCGCGCTGGTACAAGCAGCGCACCGGGCTGCGCGGGCAGGTGCAGTCGGGTGCGGCCCGCGTGGCGCGCCACCGGCCGAAGAACAACGCCGCGTGACGCCCTACCCGAACGCGGATTGCACTGCAAATGGCCGACGCTAAAGACGAGCTGGAAGGCACCGAGCAGCCCTTTGTCTCGCACCTGATCGAGTAGCGCGACCGGCTGGTACGGGCCTTGATTGCCGTGGCCGTGGTGTTTGGCGCGCTCTGCATCTGGCCCGGCCCGGCCGGTTTGTACGACCTGCTGGCCGCACCGCTGGTGGCACACCTGCCCAAGGGTACGACGCTGATCGCCACCAACGTGATCTCACCGTTCATCGTGCCGCTCAAGATCACGCTGATGGCGGCGTTTCTGGTGGCATTGCCGGTGGTGCTGTACCAGTTGTGGGCGTTTGTGGCGCCCGGCCTGTACAGCCACGAAAAAAAGCTGGTGCTGCCGCTGGTGATCTCCAGCACGCTGCTGTTTGTATCGGGCGTGGCGTTTTGCTACTACTTCGTGTTTGGGCAGGTGTTTGCCTTCATCCAGAGCTTTGCGCCCAAGAGCATCACCGCCGCGCCAGATATTGAGGCCTACCTGAGCTTTGTGCTCTCCATGTTCATTGCCTTTGGTGCCACCTTCGAGGTGCCTGTGGCGGTGGTCGTGCTGGCCCGCATGGGGCTGGTGACGGTAGCCAAGCTCAAGGAGTGGCGCGGTTACTTCGTCGTCGTGGCGTTCATCATCGCGGCCATCATCACGCCGCCCGATGTGGTGTCGCAGCTGTCGCTGGCGATCCCGATGTGCTTGCTCTACGAGGTGGGCATCTGGGCCGCGCAGATTTTCGTGAAGCACACCCAGGCGCCCGACGCTGACGCGGCCAAGGCCGCCGAAACCTGAGGGGTTACGGCGGGCGCCGAGCCGGCGGTGGCTTGCGCTGGATCACGGCCACTGTCAAGTCCAGCCTTTGCGTACCACGCTGCACCGCCAGCTTGGCCGGCTGGCCCGGCGGCAACGCTGCCACGCTGTTGAGCAACTGCGCCACGTTGGTCACGGGTTGACCGGCCACCGCCACCACCACGTCGCCTGGCCTGATGCCGCCCTTGCTGGCCGGGCCGTCCTGCAGCACGCCGGTGATCAGCACACCTTGCTTGATCGGCAGCTTGAAGCTGTCGACAAACTCCGGTGTCAGTTCACGCGGTTCGACGCCGATCCAGCCGCGCCGCACCACGCCGTCGCGCAACAGACCTTCCATCACCCGCTGCGCCACATCGGCCGGGACCGCAAAGCCGATGCCGTTGCTGCCGCCGGTGCGCGAGTAGATCGCGGTGTTGATGCCGACCAGATGGCCCCGCACATCCACCAATGCACCGCCTGAGTTGCCAGGATTGATCGCCGCGTCGGTTTGGATGAAGCTCTCGAAGGTGGACAACTGCAGCCCCGTGCGGCCGAGCGCGCTGACGATGCCGGCGGTAACGGTCTGGCCCACGTTGAACGGGTTGCCGATGGCCAGCAGCGCGTCGCCCACCCGCAGGTCCTGCGATCTCCCCAGCGTGATGGCCGGCAGCTTGTCCAGCGTGATGCGCAGCACCGCCAGGTCGGTTTCGGGGTCGGTGCCCACCACCTGGGCCCGCGCCTCGCGGCCGTCGGCCAGGCGCACGTCGATCTCATCGGCCTGCTCGACCACATGGTTGTTGGTCAGCAGGATGCCCTCGGGCGAGACGATCACGGCCGAGCCGATGCCGATCTGGGTGCTGTCACTGCCGTCGAAAAATGGGCCCAGGCCCGGCACATCGGCATGCGGATTGCGCACCCGAGCCTTGCTGGCGGTGACGCTGACCACCGACGGTGCCGCCAGCCTGGCGGCGTCCGCCAGGCTGCCGGGCGCGCCGGCGGGATAGCTGCCGGCCCCGCCCGACGCCGCAGGCCCGGCGGTGCGCAAGGACACCACCTGGGACATCACCGTGGCCAGCGGCTGGCCGCCCTGCGTCAGCCACTGCGGCTTGAGCGTGGCCACCACAAACAGGCAGGCCAGCGCGACCGTGGCCGCCTGGGAGAAAATCAGCCAGAGTCTTCGCATCGAGGGCGTGTGCAGTGCAATCAGAAAGGCGGGCAGGATGGCCCAGCGCGGAGAGATCGAATCGCACCTGGCGGCTGTGCTGGCGGTGGACCGGTTCAAGGATTATGGGCCGAACGGCCTGCAGGTCGAAGGCCGTGCCGAGGTCGGGCGTGTGGTTTCCGGCGTCACGGCCAGCCTGGCGCTGATCGAGGCTGCCGTCGCCGACCGGGCCGATGCCATCCTGGTGCACCACGGCCTGTTCTGGCGTGGCCAGGACGGCCGCATCACTGGCTGGATGCGCCAGCGCCTGGCGCCATTGCTGGCCCACGGTATCAGCCTGTTTGCCTACCACCTGCCGCTGGACGCGCACGCCGAGTGGGGCAACAACGCCCAGCTGGGCCTGCAACTGGGCCTGCGTGCTGATGCCCGTTTTGGCGACCAGGACATCGGCTTCATCGGCGATGCGGCCGGCCTGTCTGGCGGGCCCGGCGGGGCCGACGCTTTGGCACTGGCGGCGCGCGTCGGCCTGGCGCTGGGCCGCACGCCGCTGCTGCTGCCCGGTGACGGCCGGCCCTTGCGCCGCGTGGCCTGGTGCAGTGGCGGTGCGCAGGGCATGTTCGAGGCGGCGATCGCCGCCGGCGCCGATGCCTACCTCACCGGTGAGGTCTCGGAGCCCCAGGCCCACATCGCCCGCGAGACCGGCGTGGCGTTCCTGGCCTGCGGCCACCACGCCACCGAGCGCTATGGCGCACCTGCGCTGGGAGCGTATCTGGCAACCCGCTTTGGCCTGCAGCACCGCTTCATCGAGATCGACAACCCCGCATGACCGCCGGTCCGACACCGATGTTCGACCCATCAACGGCGCGGGCGGCGCGGGCAGCGCAACAAGCCAGCCTGCACGCCGCCGCACCACCGGGCGCCGGCCTGCTGGCATTGACCATGGGCGACCCGGCTGGTATCGGCCCCGAAACCTTGGCCCGCGCGGTGGCGGCGGGCGCGGCTGGCGCGGCGCTGGTGCTGGCCGATGTGGGTGTGATGCGGCGCGCCGTGGCGCAATGCGGCCTGCAGCTGCCGGTGGTGCAGGTGGACCACCCGGCCGATGCCACCTTGGCGCCGCCCGACTGCCTGGTGGTCTGGCAACCGCCCGGCCTGAGCAACCTGGATGTGGACCTGGCCAGCCTGGCCATGGGCCAGGTGCATGCCGCAGCAGGCCGCGCGGCAGCGCTGTGCATCGACGCCGCCGCCAGGTTGGCGCTGCGCGGCCAGGTGTGCGCCATCGTCACCGCGCCGGTGCACAAGGAGGCGCTGGCGGCCGCCGGCGTGCCCTATCCCGGCCACACCGAGCTGCTGCAGGCGGCGGCCGGCGGCGTGCCGGTGCGCATGATGCTGGCCAACGACGAGCTGCGGGTGGTGCTGGTGACGATCCATCTGTCGCTGCGGCGGGCCATCGATGCGCTGGACTTCGACGCCGTGCTGCAGACCCTGCGTATCGCCCACCGCGCGGCAGCCGCCTGGGGCCAGTTGGCGCCGCGCATCGGGGTGGCGGGCCTGAATCCGCATGCCGGCGAGGGTGGCCTGTTTGGCGACGAGGAGATCCGCTTCATCGCGCCCGCCGTCGCCGCGGCACGGGCCGAAGGCATCGACGCCCGCGGGCCGTTTGCGCCCGACACCGTCTTCATGCGGGCGCGCAATACGGCGTTGCATCCGGGTGAGTTCGATTGCGTGGTGGCCATGACGCACGACCACGGCCTGATCCCCGTCAAGTACCTGGGTGTGGAGCAGGGCGTCAACGTCACGCTGGGGCTGCCGTTTGTGCGCACCAGCCCGGACCACGGCACGGCGTTCGACATTGCCGGCACCGGCTGCGCCGACCCGAGCAGCCTGATCGCCGCGCTGCGCATGGCGCGCCGGCTGGCGCGGGCATGACCCGGCCTTGAGCCGGCGGCCCGGGCCGGCTTGGCTATTTTTTCTTGGGCGACAGGCTCGCCAACTGGCGCCGCGCCCGCGCCGTGGCGCGCTCCAGCAGGTAGGCGGCTTCCAGCGCCCGCAGGCGCCCGCCCTCGCACAGCTTGACCAGCATGCGGTGGGTCATCGACAGCGCGCCGCGCTGTTTGGCACCGTGGGTGAAGACAAAAAAGCTGCGCCCTGGGCTGACATGCGACAGCCGTACCTGCTGCCAATCGCCCTGCAACTGCATCTCGTAGGCAAAGCCGATTTGCACATGCTGGGCCAGCGACTTGCCGCGGGTGGGCTCGACCGGCTCGGGCGTCGGCAGGCCGGCGATGTCGATGTCGACCGCGGTGACTTCAGATTCCGCGCTCAGGTCGATGTCCACCGCTTGCGACCAGTCCACCGCAGCGTCGTCGATCAGGCCCACGGCCCGTGCCTCGGCCGGTGTGAACACAACCTGGCTGGCCAGCGCCTGCAACGTGGCGGCCTGGGCCGGACTGGCGGCCGGCAGGTTCGCCGCCTGGGGCACCGGCGTGGCCAGCGCGCCGTCCAGCCGACGCTCCAGCAGGTTGTGCTCCAACGTGCTGAGCGGCTGGCCCTTCAGCGATTCGGCATGGGCCGGCAACAGCTGGCCAAAAAAGGCGTGGCGGTCGGCTTCGGGGCAGCCGATGCGGTCCAGCCCGAGGTGCAGGTCCTTCATCAACTGCGGCAGCTTGCGCAAAAAGACCAGCCGGTGTGCCGGCGTGCCCTTGGGCTGCACGCTCATCACCAGTTCGCGCCCGGCGTCCCGCAGGCGCTGCACCAGGTCGGGCTCGGCGCCGTCGTGCGCTGCGCTGGCAATTGCCCGGCTCCAATGCGTGGCCAGGAAGTCGCGCAGGTAGTCCGGCACCGGCAGGCCCTGCAGCGCGCCGTCGAGCTCGAGCGAAAAACGCTGCTGCACCCGCAGCAGGTCTTCCTTTCGGCCCAACAGCACGTCGGCGTTGCCCATCGCCTTGACCCGGTCGCGGCCCTGGCCGGCGATGAAGGCTTCAAGTGTCTGCAACTTCTGCTCGTAGACCTCGATCTGCTCGAAGTCACCGTCGACCACCTCCTGCACCAACCCGGCCACCCGGTCGAGCAGGGCGCGGCCTTCGGCACCCTCGAAATCGTCGACTGCCGTGCCCAGTGACGCGATACGGTTGATGAAGCGCCGCACCGGGTGGCGGCGCGACGAAAAGAAGCTGTTGTCACCCAGCGCGGCCCGCAACACGGGCAACTGCAGGCGGGCGATGTGGCGCGCCACCTGCGGCGGCACCTTGGCGTCCGACAGGATCTGGTCGAACAGGCTGGCGATCACATCGATCACCATGTGGTCGAGTGCGCCGGTGGCGGCTTGTCGCAACTCGTCGCGGTAGGCGACGATCAGGTTCGGAGCGGCCGTCCGGCCAGCGCTCGGGGCAGCGTGGCCTGCCAGGTTGCCGAATCCGCTGCCCATGCCGCCCTGCATGCCGCCCCAGCTGTCGGCTTGGCTGCCGTGGCTGGAGCCATCGGCATCGCCCCGGCCGTGTCCGCCGTGGCCGCCATAGCCGCCGTGATCGCCGTGACCGCTGGGTCCGCTGGGTCCGCTGGGTCCGCTGTGACCGGCGCCAACCGCCGCCGCGCCGCCTTGCGCCAGGCGACGGATCAAGCTCATCATCTCGCCGTCGACCCGCCCCAGGCTGGCGCCGCCGTTGCCGGCATGGCCGCGGGTGGACGGCACAAAACCGCCGCGGGCGCCAGGTCCGAAGCCTGGGGCACCCGGGCCAGCATGCCCGGCATGTTGGGAGGGTGCCGACAGCCGGCCGTGCGCGGACACATCGGCGCCACCCAGGCCGCCCTGACCGGTACTGGCGGCAAGCGCGCCGTGAACAGACTGCCCCCGCGGTGACCCGTTGCGCACGGCCAGCCCGACCGGACGCACCCCGGCATGGCGCATGTCCGCCACCACGTCGCCATAGGTCTGGCGCATGGCGTGGGCCAGCGAGCGGCCTATTTCGGTGCTCAGCACCTTGCGCACCTCAGGCCGGTCGGACACCGACTCGATGGCCCGGATCATCGCCTGGCCCACCACCTCCGCGCGCAGCGGGTTGCGGTCGTGCTCGGCCGCATCCAGACCCATCAAGGTGCCCATGTAGGCATCCAGCTCCCGGATCTCCCATTCGCAAGCGTGTGAAATTTCGAGTGCAAACCGGTCGGCCGAGATGTGGATCTCGACCTCATGGTCGTCCATCAACGTCAGCGATTCCCAGCTCGCCACCAGGCTGTCGGGTGTGACTGCCGGTCCGGTGCTGGGTGTCAGCGAGCCGACCTGGCGCGCTACATCGGTATCGAGCGTCTCGTTGAAGGTCAGCGCAAAGATGGCCAGTTTGCGGTTGAGCTCATACTGCGCGCCAAGCAAGGCGTCGCGCTGCAGCACGCTGTTGGTGCCCAGCGCAGCCAGACCCAGGCTGTCAACCGTGTGCTCGGCCGCCGTGCGCGCCGCCATGCGCACGCGTTGAACGGCGCTTTCCAGGTTGGCAGGCAGTCGGGGGGGCAGGGTCTGGTCCATGGTGATGCGTTGCGCCGGCAGCCCGGGTTGGGCCCGACGTGCGCTCGCGTTTTACCTCTTCACCCCCGGCATATCGGCAAGCCGGTCTCCGACTTGAATGCCATGACGTATCCGCCTGTCACCTCCGGCGGCAAGCGGACAGGCGTCGGTCAGCGCCGGTTCAGGGCGTCGCGGATCTCGCGCAGCAGCACGACGTCTTCGGGCGTGGGCGCTGGCGCGGCCGGCGCCGGGGCAGGCTCGGCGCGCTTCATCTTGTTGATCTGGCGGATCATCATGAAGATGACAAGGGCCAAGATGATGAAATTGATAGCAACGGTCATGAAATTGCCATACGCAAAGACATTGCCAAGCTTTTGCGCCTCTATCAGCGAGGCACCGTCAGGCACCTTGCCCGACAGCACCCAGTACTTGTTCGAGTAGTCGATCTGCCCGCCGGTGATCAGGTTGACCAGCGGCATGATCAGATCTTTGACCATCGAGTCGACGATCTTGCCAAAAGCGCTTCCGATGATCACGCCCACGGCGAGGTCGATGACGTTGCCTTTCATGGCAAATTCTTTGAATTCGCTGCCAAAACTCATGTTTTTCTCCTGGTTTATGCAAAAAACGGCCGGCAAACTGCGGCGTTGGCAGTATCGGAGTGCCCTGTCGGTCGTCAATTGGCAGCAGCCCGTAGCTGGGAGGGTAAATGCCGTCCGCTAGAATGCCGGGTTGACCCTGACATCATCTGCAGCCCGCGCAGGGCTCACTTCAAGAGGATTCCCATGAGTGACAGCCCCGTCGACCCAAGCCGACGCACCTGGGTGGCGATCACGGCCGGTGCCAGCGCCCTTGGCGGCATTGCGGTAGCTGTGCCTTTCATCAGCAGCATCACACCGTCCGAGCGCGCCAAGGCCGCCGGTGCGGCGGTCGAGGCCGACATCAGCGGCCTCAAGCCAGGCGAGAAGATGACGGTTGAATGGCGCGGCAAGCCGGTGTGGATCGTTCGTCGCACCAAAGACCAACTCGACGGCCTGAAAAAGCTCGATCCGCAACTGGCGGACCCGAACTCGGCCCGCAATGCGGACGAACTGACGCCGGCCTATGCCCGCAATGAATACCGGTCGATCAAGCCTGAATTCCTGGTCGCTGTGGGCATCTGCTCGCACCTGGGCTGCTCGCCGAGCGAAAAGTTCACGCTGGGCGCCCAACCGTCGTTGCCCGATGACTGGCAAGGGGGCTTCCTCTGCCCGTGCCATGGCTCGACCTTTGACATGGCCGGCCGGGTCTTCAAGAACAAGCCCGCGCCAGACAACCTTGAAGTGCCGCCGCACGTCTACCTCTCTGATTCGCGCCTGCTGATCGGCGAGGACAAGAAGGCCTGAGCGCGTTATTCCCGCATTGCCCAGTATTGAGGTCAAGAAGACATGGCAGATTTCAAGACGGCTCCGGCCGATGCGCCCGCGGGCGTGAAGTTGATGACCTGGGTGGACAACCGCTTCCCGGCGTCCAAGATGTTCAAGGAGCACATGTCGGAGTACTACGCTCCGAAGAACCTGAACTTCTTCTACTTTTTCGGCGCGTTGTCGCTGCTGGTGCTGGTGATCCAGATCGTCACCGGCATTTTCCTGGTGATGCACTACAAGCCCGACGCGGCACTGGCCTTTGCCTCGGTCGAGTACATCATGCGCGACGTGCCCTGGGGATGGCTGATCCGCTACATGCACTCCACCGGCGCCTCGGCGTTTTTTGTCGTCGTCTACCTGCACATGTACCGAGGTCTGATCTACGGCAGTTACCGCAAGCCGCGTGAATTGGTGTGGGTGTTCGGCTGTGCCATCTTCTTGTGCCTGATGGCCGAGGCCTTCATGGGCTACCTGTTGCCCTGGGGCCAGATGAGCTACTGGGGCGCCCAGGTGATCGTCAACCTGTTTGCTGCCGTGCCCTTCATCGGCCCGGACCTGGCGCTGCTGATCCGTGGCGACTACGTGGTGGGCGACGCCACGCTGAACCGCTTCTTCAGCTTCCACGTCATCGCCGTGCCGCTGGTGCTGCTGGGCCTGGTGGTGGCGCACATCATTGCGCTGCACGAGGTGGGCTCGAACAACCCGGACGGCGTGGAGATCAAGGCCAAGAAAGATCCGAAGACTGGCATCCCGCTCGACGGCATCGCATTCCACCCGTACTACTCGGTGCACGACATCTTTGGTATCGGCGTGTTCCTGATGGTGTTCTGCGCCATCATCTTCTTTGGCCCTGAGCTGGGTGGCTACTTCCTGGAATACAACAACTTCATCCCGGCCGATCCGCTCAAGACCCCGGCGCACATTGCCCCGGTCTGGTATTTCACGCCGTACTACTCAATGCTGCGCGCCACCACCGACCCGATGGTCAACTGGTTGTGCGGCGCAGTTGGCCTGGCCGGCCTGATCTCGATGCTGTCGCTCAAAGGCCGGGCCCGGATCGCGATTGCGGTGGGCGTGCTGGTTGCCATCACCCTGCTCAAGGTCTTCGATGCCAAGTTCTGGGGTGTGGTGGTGATGGGCGGTGCCGTGATCATCCTGTTCTTCCTACCCTGGCTCGACAACAGCCCGGTCAAGTCGATCCGCTACCGCCCGACCTGGCACAAGGTGCTGTACGGCTTGTTTGTGGCTTTCTTCTTCGTGCTGGGCTACCTCGGCATCCAACCGCCGTCGGCGATCGGTACCCTGATTGCCCAGATCGGCACGTTCTTCTACTTCGGCTTCTTCCTGCTGATGCCCTGGTGGAGCACCATCGGCACCTTCAAGCCGGTGCCTGACCGCGTTACGTTCGCGGCCCATTGAAGCAGGAGCACCCGATCATGAAAAGAACCCTTGCAAGCCTGCTGGCAGCCGTTGCTCTGTTTGCCGGTCTGTGTTCGAACGCGCTGGCCAGCGAGGCCGGACCGGCCTGGGACAAGTTTCCGAAGGACCGGGTCAGCGACATCGCAGCGCTGCAAAACGGTGCCAAGATCTTCGTCAACTACTGCCTTAACTGCCATTCCGCGGCCTACATGCGCTACAACCGCATGCATGACATTGACCTGAGCGACGACCAGATCAAGAAGAATTTGTTGTTTGCCGGCGAGAAGGTTGGCGATCTGATGACCGTATCGATGGCGCCGAAAGATGCAAAAGCCTGGTTTGGTGCCCAACCGCCTGACCTCAGCGTGATTGCCCGCTCGCGTGCCGGCGAAAACGGCAGCGGCGCTGATTACCTCTACACCTACATGCGCGGCTTCTACCGCGACGAGACCCGGCCCACGGGCTGGAACAATGTCGTCTACTCCGCGGTTGCCATGCCGCATGTGCTGTGGGAGCTGCAGGGTGAGCAACGGGCGATTTTTGCCGATGAAAAAGACCCGCATGACCCCGCCAAGGTGGTCCATGTATTCAAGGGTTTTGAGCTGAGCAAACCCGGCAGCCTGAACAAGGCTGACTACGACCTGGCCATGGCCGACCTGGTGGCGTACCTGCAGTGGATGGGTGAGCCGGCGCAAAACCAACGTGTGCGTCTGGGCGTCTGGGTGCTGTTGTTCCTGGGCATCTTCACGCTGATCGCCTGGCGCATGAACGCCGTGTACTGGAAAGACATCAAGTAACGACCGCCGTCAGGCCCGGCTGCCACGCCGGGCCACGCGCGCAGTGGCCGCCGACCCAGGCCCGCTGCGCGCATTTGCTTTTGTGCCCTGTATTGGCTAGCTGCCGATCGACCTGCTCACTTAGGAGACCACCACCATGATGGTGCTTTATTCCGGAACCACCTGTCCCTACTCGCACCGCTGCCGCTTTGTGCTGTTCGAGAAAGGCATGGACTTCGAGATCCGTGATGTCGATCTGTTCGCCAAGCCCGAAGACATCGCGCTGATGAACCCGTACAACGAGGTGCCGATCCTGGTCGAGCGGGACCTGATCTTGTATGAGTCGCACATCATCAATGAGTACATCGACGAGCGCTTTCCGCATCCGCAGTTGATGCCGGGTGATCCGGTGGCGCGTGCCCGGGTGCGGCTGTTTCTGTTCAACTTCGAGAAAGAGTTGTTCGCGCACGTCAACTTGCTCGAAGGCCGCAGCGGCACCAAGTCCAACGACAAGGTGCTCGAGAAGGCGCGCTCGCAGATCCGAGAGCGCCTGACCCAGTTGGCGCCGATCTTCCTGAAGAACAAGTACATGCTGGGCGATGACTTCTCGATGCTCGATGTGGCCATCGCCCCGCTGCTGTGGCGCCTGGACTACTACGGCATCGACCTGTCCAAGAATGCCGCGCCACTGCTGAAGTACGCTGAACGCATCTTCTCGCGTCCGGCCTACATCGAGGCTCTGACGCCGTCCGAAAAGGTCATGCGCAAGTAGGGCCTCAAGATGAGCAAACCGGCCGCCCCGGACGAACAGGGCACGTCCACCCGTCCGTACCTGATTCGCGCACTGCACGAATGGTGCACCGACAACGGCTTCACGCCTTTCCTGGCGGTGCACGTGACGCCGGGGGTGTTGGTGCCGATGGAATACGTCAAGAACAACGAGATCGTGCTCAACGTAGGCTTTGAGGCCACCAGCGGCTTGCGGCTGGGCAACGATCTGGTTGAATTCAAGGCGCGCTTCGGCGGTGTGTCGCGCGAGATCGCCGTGCCCATCGACCATGTGGTAGCCATTTATGCGCGTGAAAATGGTCAGGGCATGGCGTTTCCGGTGCCCACCGGGTCAGCCGATGCGGTGACAGCAGCGCCTGCCGAGCCGGCACGCACCGGTTTGCGCCTGGCCGGTAGGCCCGAGCCTGACAGCGATGACGCTGTGACGCAGTTGCCGGTCGGCCTGCCGGTCGATGATGTGCCGCCCGAACCCAGCCCCCCTACGGGCGGTGGGCGGCCCGCGCTCAAGCGGGTCAAATAGGTTCGACGGCGCTTTCTTGCCGATGGTTTGGTCGTTGTTGACCTAGAATTTTGTGCCTGTGCCGGCTTAGCTCATTTGGTAGAGCAACCGCCTTGTAAGCGGTAGGTGATCCGTTCGATTCGGATAGCCGGCACCACAACAGACACCCCGTTGTGCACCGCACGTTGGCCGGGCTCAAGCGCTTGCCGGCTTGCAGGCCGGCAGAGCCTTCGCCAGGCATCGCCACCTGTCGGTGACTCAAGGTGGGCTCAAGCGCTTGCCGGCTTGCAGGCCGGCAGAGCCTTCGCCAGGCATCGCCACCTGCCGGTGGCTCAGTCCGGGCTCAGCATTTTTACCCGTACGGGTGGGCCGGCTATACCGCGGCTGCGCAGGTGGGCCTCCAATGCGGGCAACATCTGACGCAGCTTGGCGGACACGGCGTTGTTGGTTGCCAGCAGTGTCCAGCCCGCTTCGTCAATCGGTCCGGCCTTGACATGGGGCCTCATGGCGGGCGGCAGCAGCGGCAGCACCACATCCAGGCGGTCTTGCGAGGCGCGCAGGCGTTGTGTCAGCGCGACCAGCGGTTCACTATGCGCCAGCGCCTGGCCTATCGGCTGGGTGTGGCTGGGCAGGGGTGCGCGGGCGCGGGGATCAATGGGTGGCGGCATGGTGGGCAGCGCTTGGGCCGGCGGTTGTGGCAGCCCGAACGTTCGCAGGCCCGATGATAGACTTGATGGCTTTGCACGCGTGATGCGATGGGCACTTGCCGACAGACGCGGCGGTTCGGCCTGGCGGCAATGCAGCAGCCAGGGAGCCTGCGCGACGCATGCGGGCCTTGTGTGGCGGATGACTGGCCTCACCTCGTCGCATGGGCAGTCCTGCACCTGCCCGTCGAAAACGTGTCGCAAGCCGCCGCCGAAGATCTCTGCTGCAAAGCTCCGCCGCAAATCCGTTTGCACCCCGCCGCCATCCGAATTCTTAGCCCCTGACGCCGCATGTTGCCCAAGCTTCTCACCTCGATTTTCGGCAGCCGCAACGACCGGCTGCTCAAGCAGTACCGCCGCGTGGTCGAACAGGTCAACGCGCTTGAGCCGCAGTTCGAGGCACTCGATGACCACGCGCTGCGCGCCAAGACCGATGAGTTCCGCCAGCGCATCGCCCAAGGGGCCACGCTGGACGACTTGCTGCCCGAAGCCTTTGCCGCCGTGCGCGAGGGCGGCAAGCGCAGCCTGAAGATGCGCCACTTCGATGTGCAGTACATCGGTGGCATGACGCTGCACAACGGCAAGATTGCCGAAATGCGTACGGGCGAGGGCAAGACCCTGATGGCCACGCTGCCGGTCTACCTCAATGCGTTGTCCGGCAAGGGCGTGCATGTGGTTACCGTCAACGACTACCTGGCCCGACGCGATGCCGAATGGATGGGCCGGCTCTACACCTTTCTGGGCCTGAGCGTGGGTGTCAACGTGCCTGGCATGGACCGTGAGCAAAAACAGGCCGCTTACGCCGCCGACGTCACCTACGGCACCAACAACGAGTTTGGCTTCGATTACCTGCGCGACAACATGGTCTATGAGTTGCGCGACCGGGTGCAGCGTGGGCTGAACTTCGCCATCGTCGACGAGGTCGATTCGATCCTGATCGACGAGGCACGGACACCACTGATCATCAGCGGCCAGGCCGAAGACCACACCGAGATGTACGTGCGCATCAACAGCGTCGTGCCTGGCCTCAAAAAGCAGATTGGCGAAGCCGATCCCCGCACTGGCGAGGGCGTGATCGAGGCCGGCGACTTCACGGTCGATGAAAAAAGCCACCAGGTCACGCTGACCGAGGAGGGTCATGAGAAGGCCGAGCAACTGCTGACCGAGGCCGGATTGCTGGCCGAAGGCGCCAGCCTGTACGACGCCGCCAACATCTCGTTGATGCACCACGTCTACGCCGCGCTGCGGGCCAACCACCTCTACCACCGCGACCAGCACTACGTCGTGCAAAACGGTTCGAACGGCGCCGAGATCGTCATCGTCGACGAGTTCACCGGCCGGCTGATGACCGGCCGGCGCTGGTCCGACGGCCTGCACCAGGCGGTCGAGGCCAAGGAAGGCGTGCAGATCCAGAGCGAGAACCAGACGCTCGCGAGCATCACCTTCCAGAACTATTTCCGCATGTACGGCAAGCTCTCGGGCATGACCGGCACGGCCGATACCGAGGCCTACGAGTTCCAGGAGATCTACGGCCTGGAAACCGTCGTCATCCCGCCCAACAAGCCCACCATCCGCAAGGACGAACTCGACCTCGTCTACAAGACCAGCCGCGAGAAATTCGAAGCGGTGATCGAGGACATCGGCGATTGCCACAAGCGTGGCCAGCCCGTGCTCGTGGGCACGACCTCGATCGAGAACTCGGAGCTGATCTCCGGCCTGCTCGACAAGGTCAAGCTGCCGCACGCCGTGCTCAACGCCAAGCAGCACGCGCGCGAAGCCGAGATCGTGGCCCAGGCCGGCCGGCCCGGCGTGATCACGATCGCCACGAACATGGCAGGCCGAGGCACCGACATCGTGCTGGGCGGCAATGTCGAGAACCAGATCAAGATCATCGACGCCGACGATGCGATCGCACCCGATGACAAGGCACGCCGCGCCACGCAGCTTCACTCCGAATGGCAGGGCCTTCACCGCTTCGTGCAGGC
>JBKJKU010000363.1:0-14947 GCA_046597355.1 Aquabacterium sp. | reverse complement strand
CGCGAGTTGCTGGCCCGCATCCATGCCGTGCTGCGCCGCCGCCCGACCCAGGAGGCCCCCGGCGCGCCCAGCAAGGAGGCCCAAGTGGTCAATTTCGGGCCCTTCGAGTTTGACCTGTCGCTGCGCCGGCTGACCAAGGACGGCGAGGCGATAGCGCTGACCACCGGCGAGTTCTCGATGCTCAAGGCACTGGTGCGCCACCCGCGCCAACCGCTGTCGCGCGACAAGTTGGCCCAGTTGGCGCGGGGCCGCGACTTCGAGCCTTTCGACCGCAGCCTGGATGTGCAGATATCGCGCCTGCGCAAGCTGATCGAGCCGGACGCCGCCCAACCGCGCTACATCCAGACGGTGTGGGGCGTGGGCTATGTGTTTGTGCCGGACGGCGCGGCTTGACCGGCGCGCGGCTCAGGGTGGCCGGTGTGCGCCCTGACATGACATGACCCAGAGCAAGCTGGCCTTCAGCCTGTTCTGGCGCACCTATGCGCTGCTGGTGATGCTGCTGCTGGGCGGCGTGTTTGCCTGGCTGCAGGCGCTGCGCGAGCTCGACATCGAACCGCGTGCGGTAACCGCCAGCGCGCAGCAAATGGTTACCGTGGTGCAGCTCAGCGGCGAGGCCCTTCGCCTGAGCGACCGGGCCAACCGGCCGGCCACGCTGAAGGCGCTGGCAACGCGGCAGGGCCTGGTGTTGCAGCCCAGGTCAGTGACCGACACCTGGACCACGGTGGGCAGCGACAGCTTCCTGATCCGGCTGCAGGCCGAGCTGCGCAGCCGGCTGGGCGGCGAGGTGCTGCTGGCGTCTGCGGTGAACGACAAACCCGCCGTCTGGCTGGGCTTTGTGATCGACCGTGAGGCCTGGTGGCTGGCACTGCCGCCCGTGTTGTTGCAGCGGCCCGCCGACACCCACTGGGAGATCTGGCTGGCGGTGTCGATCGTGATCACGCTGCTGGGATCGGTGCTGATCGCCCGGCGCATCAACCGGCCGTTGCGCGACCTGTCTTCCGCCGCCAGCCGGTTCCGCGGCGGCGAGTTCGACTCCCGTCTGGACGAGACCACCATCACCAGCGAGATTCGCGAGGTCAACATGGGCTTCAACCGGATGGCGCGCGAGTTGGCCAAGGTCGAAGAGGACCGCGCGGTGATGCTGGCCGGCATCAGCCACGACCTGCGCACCCCGCTGGCCCGGCTGCGGCTGGAGACCGAGATGAGCGTGGGCGAAGAAGAAGCCCGCATCAACATGGCCAGCGACATCGACCAACTTGACGCCATCATCGACAAGTTCATGGACTACGCCCGCCCGGGTGCCACCCATCTGCGGCCGGTGCTGTTGTCCAAATTGATCGACAAGGAGGCGGCCAGCTTTCGCGACCCCAGCGAGATCCGCATCACCTCCAGGGTGGCGATCGACCTGGAGGTGCTGGCCGACGAGGTGGAACTGGCGCGGGTGTTTGCCAACCTGTTTGAAAACGCCCGCCGCTACGGCCGCACCACCGATACCGGCATCGCGATGGTCAGCGTCTCCTGCGTGCGCACCAGTGGTTGGGCGATCTGCACCGTGCGCGACCAGGGCCCGGGCGTGGCGCCCGAAAAACTGGGCCAGCTGACGACACCGTTCTTCCGCGGCGATGCCGCCCGCACCGCGGCCACTGGCGCGGGCCTGGGCCTGGCGATCGTCGACAAGTCGATGCAACGCATGGGCGGCCAAGTGGAGTTTGCCAACGCCGCCAGCGGCGGCCTGGTGGCGCATTTGCGTTTGCGGCTGGCCCGCACTGCACGGGGCTGACCGCGCGGGGCTGACTGGCCCGGCTGACTGGCCCGGCCAACTGGCGCGTCTGATGGGCACGGCCAACCTGCACCGCAGATCGGGGCGGTAGATCGGCGGCGGCTGCGGCCTCAGGCCGCCATCAGCAGGCACACCGCGCGGGCCTCGATGGCCAGGCCCTCACCCACCGGCCCCATTTTTTCGGCCGTCTTGGCCTTGACGTTGACCTGCCCCGGCGCCAGCGCCAGCAGGCTGGCGATGCGTGCCACCATCGCCGGCATGTGCGGCGCCAGCTTGGGCGCTTGCGCGATCACGGTGGCGTCCAGGTTGACGATCTGCCAGCCTGCCGCCCGCACACGGCGGGCGCATTCGGCCAGCAGCAAGGCAGAGTCCGCGCCTTTGAAGGTGATGTCGGTGTCGGGGAAATGGCGGCCGATATCGCCCAGGCCGGCTGCGCCGAACAGCGCATCGGTGATCGCATGCAACAAGGCGTCGGCGTCCGAATGGCCCAGCAGACCATGGCTGTGCGGGATGGTGACGCCGCCCAGCACCAGCGGGCGGCCCAACACCAGGGCGTGGGTGTCCCAGCCCTCGCCAATGCGGAGTACCGGCAGCGGTGGGTTCATCGTCGGGCCCTGGTGTTGCAGCAGGCGTTCGGCCAGCGCGAAGTCACCCGGCCAGGTGACCTTGAAATTCTCAAACTCCCCCAGCACCAGCAACGGTGCATGGCCCAGCGCCTCAACGGCACTGGCTTCGTCGGTCGCCGCCGCACCGGCGGCCCGCAGTGCCGGCTCCAGCAGGCCCAGGCGGAACATCTGCGGTGTCTGCGCCGCCCACTTGCTGGCGCGGTCGACGGTGCCACCGGCGCGCGCTGGCGCACTGGCAGATTGCTGCTGCTTGAGGGTGTCGGCCAGCGGCAGCGCCAGCAGGCCGCCCACCTCGTCGTCAATGCAGGCCGCAAGCAGGCGCGCTACCCATTCGGGCCGCAGCAGGCAGCGTGCCGCGTCGTGCACCAGCACCCAGTCGTGGGCCAGCGCACCGCGCGCGCGCAGTTCGGCCAGGCCGTTGGCCACGGTCTCGGCGCGGCTGGCGCCACCCACGCGCGCGGTCCAGGCGCGCTCTCCGCCAAAACCCGGCACGGCCTGCTCAAACACGGCGTCATCAGGCGACAGCACCACCAGCGTGGCGCTGATGTCAGGCACTTGCGCCAGCGCCGCCAGGGTGTGCGCCACCAGCGGCCGGCCGGCCACCGGCGTGTACTGCTTCGGGCCGGCGCCGCCGGCGCGGCTGCCACTGCCGGCGCAAGGTACCAGCGCAAAACAGCGGGGTTCGGCCCCGATCATGGAGATGGTCATTGCCGCGATTCTAGAATTGCCGGATTGCACGCCCCCGAGCCACCGCTCCGGGGCGTGTTGCCGTTTTCGCGATTCAAGCTTCAAACCGCGTCGCCCCACCGGGCGCCGCCACTGTCCTTGCGAGCCCCGCCATGCAATTGCCCGTCATCGCCGCTGGAAAGCGCTTCACCCTGCCCCGGCCGATCGGCTCGGCCGACGCCCTGCTGCTGGCGCGGCTGGCCCAGGCCCGGCAGGCTGAAAAGCGCCTGCTGGTGATCATCACCGCCGAGCCGGCCGACGCCCAGCGCCTGGCCGACGAGTTGCCGTTTTTTGCGCCGGGCGTCAAGACCACGCTGTTCCCGGACTGGGAGACGCTGCCCTACGACACCTTCAGCCCGCACCAGGACCTGATCAGCGAGCGCCTGGCCACGCTGTGGCGCATCCACTCGGGCCGGGGTGATGAAGGTTGCGACGTGGTGCTGCTGCCGGCCACCACCGCCCTGACCCGGCTGGCGCCGCCCAGCTTTCTGGCCGGCACCACCTTCTTGTTCAAGCAAAAAGCCAAGCTGGACGAAGCCGGGCTCAAGGCCCAGCTCACGCTGGCGGGCTACAACCATGTCAGCCAGGTGGTCTCACCGGGTGAATATGCGGTGCGCGGCGGGCTGATCGACTTGTTTCCGATGGGCTCGCTGGTGCCGTACCGGGTGGACCTGTTCGACAACGAGGTCGACTCGATCCGCACCTTCGACCCCGACACCCAGCGCAGCCTGTACCCGGTGCCCGAGGTGCGGCTGCTGCCGGGCCGCGAGTTTCCGATGGACGAGGCGGCGCGCGCCACGTTTCGACAGCGCTGGCGCGAAAAGCTCGACGGCGATCCGACCAAGAGCCGGATCTACAAAGACATCGCGCAGGGCATCGCCACCGCTGGCATCGAGTACTACCTGCCGCTGTTTTTCGAGCAGACCGCGACGATCTTCGACTACCTCGGTCAGGACGACAAACGCGCCCAACTGGTGCTGCACGGCGCGGTGGACGAGGCGCTGGACCGTTTTTGGGTCGATACCCGTGACCGCCACCGTTTTATTGCCGCCGACCCGACGCGCACCGTGCTGGCGCCCGAGGACATCTTCCAGCGCAGCGACGAGTTTTTTACCAACGCCAACCGCCATGCGGTGCTGGTGCTGCGGGGATCGGATGCAGCGTCGCCCGCCGCAGCAGCGCCGGACAGTGCCGAGCCCTCTGCGTCAACATCGCCCGTCACACCCGCCCCGGCCGTGTCGTGGGCCCGCCCGCTGCCCGACGTGTCGGCCGACCGCAGCGCCACCGAGCCGCTGGCCGCCTTGGGCCGGCACCTGGAGACGACGCCCTACCGGGTGCTGATCGTGGCCGAGAGCGACGGCCGGCGCGAGAGCCTGCTGGAGATGCTGCGCGACCACAAGATCGAGCCACCCAGCGTCAGGACGCTGGCTGAGTTCGAGGCCAGCGACGAAAAGTTTGCGATCACCGCCGCACCGCTGGCAGCGGGATTCTTCTGGTTCGAGGCGGCAACGCCGGCTGACCCCGCAGGCGCCGCGAGCACTGACACCGCCATCCAGTTCATCACCGAGACCGAGCTGTTTGCCAGCTCGCCGCAAGGCCGGCGCCGGCGCAAGCAAGAGCAGGTCAGCAGCGTTGAGGCGCTGATCAAGGACTTGTCCGAGCTCAAGGTGGGCGACCCGGTGGTGCACGGCAACCACGGCATCGGCCGCTACGTCGGGCTGATCAGCATTGATATCGGCGACGGCGCGTCTGAGTTCTTGCACCTGGAATACGCCGACCAGGCCACGCTCTACGTGCCGGTGGCGCAGCTGCACCTGATCAGCCGCTACACCGGGGTGAGCGCTGACGAGGCGCCACTGCACCGCCTGGGCTCAGGCCAGTGGGACAAGGCCAAACGCAAGGCGGCCGAGCAGGTGCGCGATGCCGCTGCCGAGCTGCTCAACCTGTACGCCCGGCGTGCGTCGCGCGAGGGCCATGCCCACCGCTATTCGGCGCACGACTACGAGGCCTTTGCGTCGAGCTTCGGCTTTGAGGAAACCCCCGACCAGCGCGCCGCGATCCATGCGGTGATTCAGGACATGGTCAGCCCGCAGCCGATGGACCGGCTGGTCTGCGGCGATGTCGGCTTTGGCAAGACCGAGGTGGCCTTGCGGGCCGCCTTCATTGCAGTGATCGGCGGCAAGCAGGTCGCCATCCTGGCGCCCACCACGCTGCTGGCCGAGCAGCATTACCAGACCCTGGTGGACCGCTTTGGCAAGTGGCCGGTGCGCATTGCCGAGCTGTCGCGCTTCCGGTCGTCCAAGGAGGTGAAGGTGGCGCTGGACGGCCTGGAAGCCGGCACCGTCGATATCGTCGTCGGCACCCACAAGCTGCTGTCGCCCGACGTCAAGTACAAGCGGCTCGGCCTGCTGGTGATCGACGAGGAGCACCGCTTTGGCGTGCGCCACAAGGAGGCCATGAAGGCCATGCGCGCCGAGGTCGACGTGTTGACGCTGACCGCCACGCCCATCCCGCGCACGCTGGGCATGGCGCTGGAGGGCCTGCGCGACCTGAGCGTGATCGCCACCGCGCCGCAGCGCCGGCTGGCCATCAAGACCTTTGTGCGCAGCGAGGGCAACAGCGTGATCCGCGAGGCCGTGCTGCGCGAGTTGAAGCGCGGCGGGCAGGTCTACTTCCTGCACAACGACGTGGCCACCATCAACGCCCGGCGGGACCGGCTGGTCGAACTGGTGCCCGAGGCCCGCATCGCCATCGCCCACGGCCAGATGCCCGAGCGGGAGCTCGAATCGGTGATGCGCGACTTCATCGCCCAACGCTACAACCTGCTGCTGTGCTCGACCATCATCGAGACCGGCATCGACGTGCCGTCGGCCAACACCATCGTGATGAGCCGGGCCGACAAATTTGGCCTGGCCCAGTTGCACCAGTTGCGCGGGCGTGTCGGCCGCAGCCACCACCAGGCCTACGCCTACCTGCTGGTGCCCGATACCGAGACCCTGACCAAGCAGGCCCAGCAACGGCTCGATGCGATCCAGAGCATGGAAGAACTCGGCTCGGGCTTCTATTTGGCGATGCACGACCTGGAGATCCGCGGCGCTGGCGAGGTGCTGGGCGAAAACCAGAGCGGCAACATGATGGAAGTCGGCTTCCAGCTGTACAACGACATGCTGGCCGAGGCGGTGCGGGCGCTCAAGGCTGGCCAGGAGCCGGATTTGCTCAGCCCTACCGGCGTGTTTGGCGGCGCCACCGAGATCAACCTGCATGCCCCGGCGCTGCTGCCCACCAGCTACTGCGGCGATGTGCATGTGCGGCTCAACCTGTACAAACGTTTGGCGACCGCCGAGAAGGCCGAGCAACTGGACGGCCTGCTCGAAGAAGTGACCGACCGCTTTGGCAAGCTGCCGGCGCAGGGCCAGACCCTGTTCGACACGCACCGGCTGCGGGTGCTGGCACGGCCCTATGGCGTGCTCAAGATCGATGCCAATCCGAAGTTGATGAGCATCATCTTCAGGCCCAAACCACCGATCGACGCGATGCGCATCATCGAGCTGGTGCAGAAGAACAAGAGCGTCAAGCTGGCGGGTAACGACAAACTGCGCATCGAGCGGGAATACGCCGACCCGAAAGACCGGGCGCAGTACATCCGCGATGTGCTGCGGGCGCTGGGGCAGCCAACCGGGCCGATCCGGTGAGTGTCAAATCGATGCGTCAATCATCGTCCGACCCGCCCTCGGACTGGTCCAGCCGGTTCATGGCCCAGGCGTAGTACCAGACGATCAGGCAGTAGACGATCAGCGCACCCTGGGCGCTGACCCAGAAGCCAAACGGCCAGCCGAAGAAGTTGAAGTCCAGCGCCTGGCCAAACAGGCAGACTCCCAGCGTCAACAAAAACCACAGGCCCAACAACCAGCGCGTCAGGCGCAGCGTCTTGCGCCAGTAGACCGACTGCGCGGTGCGGCCTGGCGGTGTAGGCATGGGGGCAACGGACAGCATTGACGACGATGCTAGCCCAGGACCGCCGTGCGGTGACCCGGTTCAACCCGCAGGCACCAGGCCGGCGCCAGGGTGGGCGGGCCACCCCCCCATGCGAGAATCATGGTCCGCCTGACACCCACTGAAATACCCCCATGGACATCGAACAAGTCAACGCCATCGGCACGCTGCTCGCCGATCTGAGCGCCCGCACCGAGCAGCTCCGGGGGTATCTTTGACTACGACCGCAAATCCCTGCGCCTGAACGAGGTCGTCGCTGCGCTCGAAAACCCGACCGTCTGGAACGAGCCCAAGCGGGCCCAGGAACTGGGCCGCGAGAAAAAGTCGCTGGAGGACGTGGTCGCCACCATCGACCACCTCAAGAGCAACCTGTCTGACAACAGCGAGCTCTACGAGATGTCCAAGGCCGACGAGGCTTTTGACGATCTGGCCGCGATCGAGGCCGATGCCGGCAAGCTTCGCCAGACGGTGGAGGGGCTGGAATTCCGCCGCATGTTCAGCAACCCGGCCGACCCGTTGAACTGTTTTGTCGACATCCAGGCCGGCGCCGGTGGCACCGAGGCCAACGACTGGGCCGGCATGCTGCTGCGCCAGTACCTGAAGTATTGCGAACGCAAGGGCTTCAAGACCACGATGGAAGACGAGACGCCGGGCGAGATCGCCGGCATCAAGAACGCCACCATCAAGGTCGAGGGCGACTACGCCTTTGGGCATTTGCGCACCGAGACCGGTGTGCACCGGCTGGTGCGCAAAAGCCCGTTCGACTCGGCCGGCGGCCGCCACACCAGCTTTGCCAGCCTGTTTGTCTACCCTGAGATCGATGACTCGATCGAGATCGACATCAACCCGTCGGACGTGCGGGTGGACACCTTCCGCGCCTCGGGCGCCGGTGGCCAGCACATCAACAAGACCGACTCTGCGGTGCGCCTGACCCACCTGCCCACCGGCATCGTGGTGCAGTGCCAGGACGGCCGCAGCCAGCACAGCAACCGCGATGTGGCCTGGAAGCGGCTGCGCTCGCGCCTGTACGACCATGAGATGCGCAAGCGTCAAGAAGAGCAACAAAAGCTCGAAGACACCAAGACCGATGTCGGCTGGGGCCACCAGATCCGCAGCTACGTGCTGGACAACAGCCGCATCAAGGACTTGCGCACCAACGTCGAAATCAGCAACACCCAAAAAGTGCTGGACGGCGATCTGGACGTGTTCATCGAAGCCAGCCTGAAATCCGGCCTGTGATCCGCGGCTGGCCGGCCTGCATTCCGGTCAGCATCCCATGCGGCCCCGGCCTGATCCCCCCCGGCCTTGCCCCTGGCGATGACGCTCTGCCGCCACCGGCCCACCCCCTGACCCCCTGAGAGGCCCACCATGCGTGAAGGACCCGCCACCCTCATCCGCCGCGAGGACTACACCGCGCCGGCTTTCTGGATCCGCAGCGTCGAGCTGACCTTCGACCTGGACCCGGCCAAGACCATCGTCGCCAGCAAGCTGGTGATCGAGCGCAACGCAGGCGTCGCAGCCGGCCAGCCGCTGCGCCTGCATGGCGACGGCCTGACCCTGCTGCGCTGCCTGGCGGACGGCGAGAGCGTGTCGTTCCGCCACGAGGGCAGCGGCGCTGGCGGCATGCTGGTGATCGACAACCCGCCCGAGGCAGCGACCTTCACGCTGGAGATCCGCAACACCTGCGCGCCGGACAAGAACACCCAGCTCTCGGGCCTGTACACCAGTGGCGGCGGGATGTTCACCCAGTGCGAGGCCGAAGGCTTCCGCCGCATCACCTACTTCCTGGACCGGCCGGACGTGATGGCGGTGTTCACCGTCACGCTGCGCGCTGACCTGGCCAAGTACCCGGTGCTGCTTTCCAACGGCAACCTGGTCGAGCAAAAAACCCTGGCCAACGGCCGCCACCAGGCCCAGTGGCACGACCCCTTCCCCAAGCCCAGCTATTTGTTTGCGCTGGTGGCGGCTGACCTGGTCTGCCGCGAGCAGCGCATCCAGACCCGCGCCGGCAAGAACCACTTGCTGCAGGTCTATGTGCGCCGCGGCGACCTGGACAAGACCGAGCATGCGATGAACTCGCTGATCGCCTCAGTCGCCTGGGATGAGGCGCGGTTCGGCTTGCCGCTGGACCTGGAGCGTTTCATGATCGTCGCGGTGGGCGACTTCAACATGGGCGCTATGGAGAACAAGGGCCTGAACATCTTCAACACCAAGTACGTGCTGGCCAGCCCCGCCACCGCCACCGACAGCGACTTTGCCGGCATCGAAAGCGTGGTCGGCCATGAGTACTTTCACAACTGGACCGGCAACCGCATCACCTGCCGCGACTGGTTCCAGCTGTCGCTCAAAGAAGGCCTGACGGTCTACCGTGACCAGGAGTTTGCGATGGACATGGCCGGCAGCCCGTCGGCCCGTGCCGTCAAGCGCATCGACGATGTTCGGTCCTTGCGCGCCTCGCAATACCCCGAGGACGCCGGCCCGATGGCACATCCGGTGCGGCCCGACGCCTACGCGGAGATCAACAACTTCTACACCGCCACCGTCTACGAAAAAGGTGCCGAGGTGGTGCGCATGATGGCCACGCTGGTCGGGCGTGCCGGCTTCCGCGCCGGCATGGACCTGTACTTCAGCCGCCACGACGGCCAGGCCGTGACCTGTGACGACTTCGCCCAGGCCATTGCCGACGCCAACCCCGGCAGTGCGCTGGCCCAGCACCTGGACGGCTTCAAGCGCTGGTATGCCCAGGCCGGCACGCCCACGCTGTCGGCACGCGGCCAGTACGATCCGGTCACGTTGCACTACACCCTGACTTTGCGCCAGAGCGCCGGGCCGTCACCCGGCCAGGCCAGCAAGCTGCCCAGCGTGATGCCGGTGCTGATGGGTTTGCTGGACGCCACCACCGGCCAGCCGCTGCCGCTGCGGTTGGTGGGCGAGGCCCAGGCCACTGGCACCGAGCGCGTGCTGGTGCTCACCGAGGCCGAGCAGCATTTCACCTTCGTCAACATGGCCGGCGCGCCCGTGCCCTCGCTGTTGCGCGGCCTGTCGGCACCCGCCCACCTGGACGACGGGCTGGATGACGCGGCATTGCTGACGGTGCTGCAATTCGATACCGATGCCTTCAACCGCTGGGAGGCCGGCCAGCGCCTGTCTCTGGGGCGGATGATGGCCGCGCTGCCGGGCACAGGCGACCTGCCGCCGCTGGACGACGCCTTTCTTGCAGCGATGCGCCGGTTGCTGGTGGACGCCACGCTGGATCCGGCCTTCAAGGACCTGGTGCTGACCCTGCCCAGCGAAAGCTACCTGGCCGAACACTGCAGCGCGGTCGATCCGCAACGCATCCACCGGCTGCGCGAGCAGATGCGGGCGCAACTGGCCATGCACCTGCATGACGGCTGGGTCTGGGCCTTCGAGAACCACCAGGTGGCCGAAGGCTACCGCCCGGACGCCGCACAGTCCGGCCGCCGTGCCCTGGCCAACCAGGCGCTGCAGATGCTGGTGCTGGATGCCTGCCGCAGCGGCGATACCGTCTGGCCCGGCCGGGCCTACCAGCGCTTCAAGGACGCCGGCCAGATGACCGACCGCTTTGGCGCGCTGATGGCCTTGGTTGATGGCCATTCGGCGCTGGCCGCACCGGCGCTGGAGCGTTTTCACGCGTTGTTTGCCGATGACGACCTGGTGATCGACAAGTGGTTCAACCTGCAGGCGCGTGCGCCCGAGCCACTGGACGGCGGCACCGGCACCGGCACCGGCAACGGCAACGGCAACGGCGCAGGCAGCGTGCTGGCGCGGGTCAAGGCCTTGATGCAGCACCCAGACTTCTCGCTGAAAAATCCGAACCGTGCCCGCAGCCTGCTGGCCGGCTACTTCCGTGAGAACCCCGCCGCGTTTCACCGCAGCGACGCGGCGGGCTATGTGTTCTGGGCCGAACGGGTGCTGGAAGTGGACGCGATCAACCCGCAGCTTGCCGCCCGCCTGGCGCGCAGCATGGACCGCTGGAGCGTGCTGGCCGAACCCTGGCGCAGCGCGGCCCGCGAAGCCGTCGGGCGCGTGGCCGCCTACGCCAAACTGAGCGACGACGTGCGCGAAATCGTCACCAAGTCCCTGGAGAATTGACGCCATGAAACGCATCAGCCTGACCCAGTACCTGGTCGAACAACAGCGCGACCGGGGCCAGATCCCACCACCGCTGCGTCTGCTGATCGAGACGGTTGCCCGGGCCTGCAAACACATCGCGATCTCGGTCAACAAGGGCGCGCTGGGCGATGTGCTGGGCTCGGCCGATACCGAGAACGTGCAGGGCGAGGTGCAAAAAAAGCTCGACGTGATCGCCAACGAGGTGCTGATCGAGGCCAACGTCTGGGGCGGCCACCTGGCGGCGATGGCCAGCGAGGAGATGGACACCATCCACCTGGTGCCCGACCGCTATCCGCAGGGTGAGTACCTGCTGCTGTTCGACCCGCTCGACGGCAGCAGCAACATCGACGTCAATGTCTCCATCGGCACCATCTTCTCGGTGCTGCGCAAGGTGGGCCACCACCGCGGTGTCAGCGAAGCCGATTTTTTGCAGCCAGGCCGGGCCCAGGCCGCTGCGGGCTACTGCGTCTATGGTCCGCAGACCACGCTGGTGTTGACGGTGGGCGACGGTGTCGTGATGTTCACGCTGGACCGCGAGACCGGCTCCTGGGTGCTGACGGCCGACAAGGTTCGGATCCCCGCCGACACCCAAGAATTTGCCATCAACATGTCGAACATGCGGCACTGGGCGCCGCCAGTGCGGCGCTACATCGACGAATGCCTGGCCGGGCGCGACGGCCCGCGTGGCAAGGATTTCAATATGCGCTGGGTCGCCAGCATGGTCGCCGATGTGCACCGCATCCTGACCCGGGGTGGTGTGTTTCTGTACCCCTGGGACCAGCGTGAGCCCGACAAGCCCGGCAAGCTGCGGCTGATGTACGAGGCCAACCCGATGGCGTTCTTGGTCGAACAAGCCGGCGGCGTCGCGACCAATGGCAAGCAGCGCATCATGGACATCATGCCTACCCGGCTGCATGAACGTGTCAGCGTATTGTTGGGCTCAAAAAACGAGGTGTCGCTCGCTACGGGCTACCACTCAAGCAACAGCCTCGCGGCCGACACCGACAAAGCCCCGGCCCAAACCGCCTGAACCCTGGCGGCTCAGTCCGCTTGATCGCCGGTCAGCGCTGAAACGCGGTCGCGGACCGCTGCCGCAATGCTGCCGTCGCTCACATGGACACCGATGCCCCGGTAGCCGATGTAGCGGCAGGCCTTGTCGAACATCGGCTCACCGCTGACCCGAAACTGTTGGGTCGAACCGTCGCTGTGGTGGCGGTGGAAGACAAAGTCCAGAAACGGCTGGCGCGCGGCAATGGCCACCTGCAGTGCCTGGCGTTCGGCCTCGACCCAGCCGCTGTCCTCATCACACGGGCTAGGGCCCAGAAAGTCGGTGACCCGCAGGCCCATCATCTCCTCCACTGGGCCCGAGACCCGGGTGAAGTCGCCAGTCTCGTTTTGCTCCCAATACCAGTCCGACGCCAACTCGGTCAGGCTGCGGAAACGGGCTTCGCTTTCGCGCAACTCGGCGGTGCGCTCTTGCACCCATTGCTCCAGCATCACGTTGTGCTGGGCCACCGCCTCGTACAGCAGGCGTACCTCCAGCATGTTGTGGATTCGGGTCTTGACCTCCAGCAAGTCAAACGGCTTGCTGATGAAGTCTTTGGCGCCGGCCTGCAGGGCGCGCAGTTTGTGGGCAGGCTGGGCTGTCAGCACGATCACCGGCAGGTAAGGGTCGTTCGGGACGCGCTTGAGGCCGGCCATTACCTCAAAGCCGTCCATGCCCGGCATCTGAAGGTCCAGCAAGATCAGGTCAAAAGCCTCTGCCGTGTGCAGCGCCGCCACGGCCCGCGGGTCCATGGTCGAACTGACATGGGTGTAGCCGGCCTCGGCCAGCAGGCGTTCGAGCAACGCCACATTGGCCCGCTGGTCATCGACGATCAGGATCCTGGCGGCCAGAATGTCTTGTGCCAGTCCGGTCATGATGTGGTCTCCTGAATCTGGGCGGCATGATCAGCCGGGTCGTCACCGGCATCCGCAATACCAGTCGACTTTGCGCTCTTGGCAAAGGCCAAGGCTGTATCGAGTGTGTCCATGAATTCAGTGACCCTGATCGGTTTGGTCAGGTAGCGGAAGAACCCCGCCTCCAGCCCGCGCTCGATGTCGCGCGGCATGGCGTTGGCGCTGAGCGCAATCACCGGGATCAGGCGCGTCTCAGGGAACTGCGCCAGGATGGCCATCGCCTGGATACCGCCGATGCCCGGCAGGTTGATGTCCATCAGGATCACATCCGGCCGCTCCGCACGCGCGATTTCGATGCCGCGCGCACCGTCGCGCGCAGTGAGCAGGCGGATGTCGGGACGCCGCGCCATCAGCTTTTCCACCAGCATCAGGTTGGCCGGGTTGTCTTCAACACACAGCAGGCTGCGCCGCTGGGCGTTGGCCAGCGCAACGACAGACACCACAGCGGGCGCTTCAGCCACGCTGCACAGCAGGCTGGGCGCAAAGGCTGCGTCCAGCTCCACCCAGAACACGCTGCCCACCCCGACCGTGCTGTGCGCGCCGATTTCGCCGCCCATCAACTCGACCAGGCGCTTGCTGACCACCAGGCCGATGCCGGTGCCCTCTTCGACCCCGTCCTCCTGGCCCAGGCGGTTGAAGGGCTGGAACAACTGGGCCAGCTTGTCCGCCGACAGGCCTTCGCCCGTGTCCTGAAAGCTGATCCGGATACGCCCGGCCGCGCCGACCTTGCTGTGCACCTCGACACGGCCGCCGACCCGGTTGTACTTGATCGCGTTGGACAACAGGTTGATGAAAACCTGCTTGACCCGGGTCCGGTCGGCATTGATGTAGACCGGGCTGGTCCACTGCGGAAAGATCACCTGGATGCCACTCACCTGGGCTTGTGGCTCGATCATGGCTTGGCAGTCACCCAGCACCTCGTCCAGCGACATCGGCTCCAGCGACAAGGACAGCTTGCCCGACTCGATCAACGCCAGGTCAAGGATCTCGTTGATCAAGGCCAGCAGGTACCAGCCGGCCTGCAGGATCTGCTCGATGCTCTCCTTTTGCGCTGGCGCTGGCGCTGGGGAACCCGACTCCATCAGTTGGGCAAAACCCAGAATGGCATTGAGCGGCGAGCGCAGCTCATGGCTCATGCTGGACAAAAACTCCGACTTGGCCGAGTTGGCTTTTTCAGCCACCGACTTGGCGCCTTCCAACGCGACATTGGTCTCCTGCAGCGCCTGGTCGAGACGCCGGCTTTCGGTCACATCTCGCGCGGCGGCAAATACGCCCTGCAGGTTGCGATCGCGGTCGTAGAAGGTGGTGGCGTTGTAGGACACCACCGTCTCCTTGCCGTCGCGGGCGCGGGCGGTCAGCTCGTAGTTGGTGACCTTCTTCTCCAGCAACACCCGCTTGATGCCGGCCTCGGCGCGCAGCGGGTCGGTGAAGCAGCTCTTGAACGGCGCACCGATCAGCTCGTCGCGGGTGCAGCCGGTCAGCGCCTCCATCTGCTTGTTGACGTCAGTGATGATGCCCGAAGGGTCGGTGGTGATCAGCGCATCGATGTTGGATTCGATCAGCGAGCGGGTGTAGAACTGCTGGTCGCGCAGGCGCTGATCGAGCTTCTTCTGTTCTTCTTCAATCTGCTTGCGCGCAGTGTTGTCGGTGCCGATCAGCAGGTAGCCGATGATCACGTCCTGCACGTCGCGCAGGGCGGTGACCGAGACGACCGCCGGAAGCCGGGTGC
>JBKJKU010000075.1:0-11668 GCA_046597355.1 Aquabacterium sp. | reverse complement strand
CAGGGCGCCAGCGCGCCGCAGCGCTGCGCGGGGCCCTGCCGGCAATTGGTTGATGACGATGTCGATGCCGATGTGCGCGCCCTGGCGCACCCCCAACGGGATGGCCAGGAAGATGCTCCAGACAAAGGCCAGGCGCGAGACCTCGTCGGCCCAGTCGATCGAGCGGTTAAAGCCGTATCGCAGCGCCACCTGGGCCGACACCACGGCCACCATCGCCGCCATGGCCACCAGCACCAGGCCGAGCGTACTTCGGTCCAGCAGGTTCAGCACGCGGCCGTGCCAGGAGGAGGTGTCGAAGACGACCGGTAGGACAGGATGGCTCATGCGCAACTCCGGTGGATCGCGAGACTCAGCGCTTGGCGGCTTCGGTCAGCACCTGCTCAACCAGGGCCGCCCCGGCGCGCTTCTTGACCACCTCATCGATCACCGGCGCGGAGAGTTTGCGCATCTCCTCGCGCACTGCGGGCGCGATTTCGGTGTAGGTCATCTTGGTCTTGAGCTCGGCCAGCGCCTTGGTTTCGGACTCGATCGCCAACTTGCGCTGGAAGGCGATGGTGGCGGTCATGGCGTCGATCACGGCTTTGCGGTGTTCGGGCTTGAGCTGGTCCAGCGCCTTCTTGCTGCCGATCACCGCGATGAAGTCGAAGAAGTGGCCCGAGTTCGACAAGTGCTTCTGCACCTCGCCGTAGCGCGAGGCCGAGATCACCGTGTACGGATTCTCCTGGGCGTCAACCACGCGCTGCTCCAGCGCGGAATACAGTTCCTTGACGTCCATCGCCACCGGGTTGGCGCCCAGCGCGCGGAAGCTCGCCAGGTGCGTTTCACTGGGTTGCAGCCGCAGCTTCAGGCCCTTCAGGTCGGCCACGCTGGTGATGGCGGCACGGCTGTTGGTGATGTGGCGCATGCCCAGCTCCATCCAGCCCAGCGCGACAAAGCCCTTGTCCTGCAGCTTCTTGTCGATGGCTTCGCCTACAGCGCCGTCGATGACGCGCAGCGCGACCTCGCGGTTCGGGAAGACGAAGGGCAGCGCGACCGCCTCCAACTCGGGCACGATGCGCGACAAATAGGCCGCGCCCACCCAGGTCAACGCCAGCGTGCCCGAGCGCACCGCGTCAACGTTTTCCTTGGCGCCGCCCAGTTGCATCGCCGGGAAGACGTCGACCTTAAGCTGGCCGCCGGTGAGCCGCGCAATTTCCTTCTTGAACACCTGTTCGACAGCTACGCTGCTGGGGTGCTCGCCCGCGAAGTTACCGGCGATCTGCAGCTTCTGCTGGGCCTGGGCGGGCAGGGTGGCCAGCAGCGCCAGCATCAGCGCGGCGGGGGCGAAAAGGCGGGTGAAATTGCGGGGAGTCATGGACAGTCCTTGAGGGTGATCGGGTGATCGGGGGGTCGGGGTTCAGGTGCCGGGGCCACGGGCCAGCAGCCGCACAAGTGCGGGGCTCAGGCCCTGGTTGGGCTTGATCGGTGGCGGCGCAAAGCTGCCCTGACGGGCACTGCCGGGCTGCAGCGCGACCAAAGACTCGGCATGGCGCACCGCGCTGGACACGCCGTCGACCACCGGCACCGGAAGCCGGCCGCGCAGGCTGCGCGCCAGCCCGGCCAGCGGTGCGCCAGCCAGCACGATGACGTCGGCGCCGTCCTCGGCAACACAGCGCTCGGCCAGGGCCACCAGGCGATCGCCCTGGTGGCCTTGCACATTGCCAATGTCGGCCAGCGGTTCGTCCAGGCCGCGAATGCTGGCCAGCCGACCTTCCAGACCGATGTGCTGCACCGTCTCGCGGTACCAGGCGCGGATGCGCTGCGAGATGGCGACGATCGAGAAGCGCTGGCCGAGCAGGCTGGCACTGGCCAGCGCAGCTTCAGTCAGCCCGGTGACGGGGATCGGAAGCGCCTCGCGCAGCCCGGCCAGGCCGGGGTCGCCAAAGGCCGCCACCACCACCGCATCGGCGCTCTCGTGGTGCTCGGCCGCCAGCTGGGCGGTGGCATAGGCGCCGATCAGCGCTTCGAAGCGCGTCTCGATGTAGGCCACGCCGAAGGGCGCGGTCAGCACCTGGATCTGGGTGCCAGGCGCTGCGCTGCGCTCGGCCTCGGCCCGGATCAGCTCGGACACCGAGGTCGAGATGTTGGGGTTGATCAGCAGTATCCGCATGCTGGTTTGTCCTTCACCCGGTGGTCAGCGCCGCTGCGGCCGCAGCGACGGCGCGCCGCAGCTCAGGAAGCGGCCGCGTCCCCGGCGGGCATGGAAATGCTGGCCGTCCCACACGACCTCGCCGTTGGCAATGGTCATGGCGGGCCAGGCGCGCAGCGTCTGGCCGGCATAGGGCGTGTAATCCACCGCGTGGTGCAGCATGTCGTTGTGCAGCACGAACTCGCGCTCGTCCCAGATCACGAGGTCGGCGTCGCTGCCGATCGCGATCGTGCCCTTGCGCGGGTGCAGACCGTAGGCCTTGGCCGGGTTGGTCGAGGTCAGCTCGACAAACTTCTCCAGCGTGATGCGCCCGCCGAGCACGCCCTCGGAATAGAGCAGCGCCAGCCGCGTCTCGATGCCCGGGATACCGTTCGGAATGTGCCGAAACGCCACCTCCTGGCCACCGGGTTTCTTGCCCTCGGGTGCGTCGTAGCGGAACGGCGCATGGTCGGACGAGAAAACGGTGAACAGGCCGTCGGTGAGCGCATCCCAGATCACTTGCTGGTTGGCCTTGTCGCGCGGCGGCGGGCTGCAGACGCAGCGCGCGCCCTGGTAGCTGTCGTCATCGCCCAGGTCGGCGGCGGTCAGGAACAGGTACTGCGGGCAGGTCTCGCCGTACACCGACAGGCCATGGGCGCGCGCCCAGCGGATCTGCTCGACCGCCTCGCGGCCCGAGACATGCACGATCAGGATCGGCACGTCGACCAACTCGGCCAGCGCGATGGCGCGGTGCGTGGCCTCGCGCTCGACCAGCATCGGTCGCGAATGGGCATGGAAGCGGGGCGCGGTGCGGCCGGCGGCCTCCAGGCGCTTGGTCAGCCACTCGATGCAGTCGGCATTCTCGGCATGGATCATTGCCATTGCGCCGTGCTCGCGCGCCACCGACAGCACGTCCAGGATCTGACCATCGTCGAGTTTGAGGTCGTCGTAGGTCATGTAGACCTTGAACGAGGTGTAGCCCTCGGCGATCAAGGCCGGCAGTTCCACGTTCAGCACCTGCGGCGTCGGGTCGCTGACGATCAGGTGGAAGGCGTAGTCGATGTGGGCCTTGCCGTCGGCACGGCGGTGGTAGTCGTCGACCGCAGCGCGCAGCGACTGGCCCTTCTGCTGCGCCGCAAACGGGATCACAGTGGTGGTGCCACCGCAGGCCGCACTGCGGGTGCCGGTGTCGAAGTCGTCGGCCATCTTCACCGGCGGTGCCATTGGCTGGTCGAGATGGCAGTGAGCGTCGATGCCGCCCGGCGTCACCACCCGGCCAGCAGCGTCGATTTCGCGGGCGCCTGGCGCCAGATAAGTGCCCAGCTGGGCAATGCGGCCTCCGATGACGCCGATGTCGGCCATGAAGCAGTCACTGGCGGTGGCCACCCGGGCACGCCGGACCACCAGGTCAAAGGCGGCGCTCATGCCCGGCTCACCTTGGCACCGTGAAGGTGCGCATTTGATCGATTGAATGCAAGCAGGATTGTCAACATTTGAGTTTTGCCGCCTGATGGTGCGGCTGTCTGTCTTGTCGGAGGTATTGGGTCGGCTGAGCAAGTTGTGGGCCAGATTGTTGATGATCTGCCCGACTTGATTGTCGACATCATCGTTGACAACAATGATGTTGAACATAGTGTTTACACGAATGCCGACAAGTTTGTCTTTTGCGGCATCATCCAGCAGCGGCACCGCTGACGCCCTGCACCCCGCCTGCTTTTCACCCATGAGGACGGCCATGACCCCCGCGATTCGCCTTGGCGTGCTGACGCCCTCGTCCAACACCGCACTGGAGCCGCTGACCAGTGCGCTGGCCGCCGCTGTGCCGGGCTGCAGCGCCCATTTCTCGCGCTTTACCGTCACCGAGATCGCGCTGTCGGCGCAGGCGCTGGGCCAGTTCGACGACAGCAAGATCCTTGCGGCGGCCGAGCTGCTGGCCGATGCCAAGGTTGACGTGATCGGCTGGAGTGGCACCGCCTCCGGCTGGCTGGGCTTTGATGCCGACCGGCGCCTGGTCGAGCGCATTCAGCAGCGCACCGGAATCCCTGCCACCACCGCGGTGTTGGCACTCAACGAACTGCTGACCTTGCAGGGCATCACCCGGCTGGCGTTGGTCACGCCCTATACCGCCGACGTGCAGCAGCGCATCATCGACAACTACCGTGCGATGGGCATCGAAGTGGTGGCCGAGCGCCACCTGGGCATTCGTGTCAACCATGACTTTGCGCTGGTCGAGCCGGCGCGGCTGACGACCCTGATGCACGAGGTGGCCGAGGCGCAACCGCAGGCCATCACCACCTTCTGCACCAACCTGCACGCGGCGCCGCTGGCCGAGGCCATCGAGTCGGCGCTCGACATCCCGCTGCTCGACACAGTGAGCACCACGGTCTGGGGCATGTTGCGCGCCGCTGGCCGCGACCCGGCTGCGATAGCGGGTTGGGGTCGCCTGTTCGGTTGGCGCTGAATCGCCGTGCCCAGCGACAAGCGCCGCCTCATGGCCGCAGGCCTGCTCGATAGAATCCTCCCACCGTCGGTCGCAACTTCGGGGCCGGCGTTGAGCGCCGCACCCGACACCGTGGGCCGATGTCGCCACCCCAGCCCCCCCACTCTGACCACTGCCATGGCCTCAAGCGCGCGCAAGCCCCTGCCCCTGCCCCAGGCCCGCCTGGAGCGCGAGAACGCCAACGACGAGATCTACGAGCGCATCCTCGTCGCAATTTTCGAGCATCGCCTGCCGCCCGGCACCAAGCTGGTCGAAGAGCGGCTGGCCGAGATCTTTGCCGTCAGCCGGGCGCGGGTGCGCGAAGTGCTGGCGCGCATGGCGCATGAGCAGATCGTCGAGCTGTATCCGCAGCGTGGCGCCTATGTCGCCAAGCCCTCGCCGCAACAGGCCCATGATGTGTTCGAGGCGCGGCGTTTGATCGAGCCGGCGTTGCTGCGCCGTTTGATCGCCACGCTGACGCCCGAGCGGGTGGCGCGGCTGCGTCAGCACCAGGAACTGGAGATCGACGCCCGCCGGCGTGACGACAAGCGCGCCATCGTGCGGCTATCGGGCGATTTCCACACCCTGCTTGCCGACTTGGCGGGCAACTCGGCGCTGGCACGCAGCATGCGCGAGCTGTCGGCGCTGACCTGCTTGATCATCTTCCTCTACGACGCGCCCACCGCCACCAGTTGCCGCGCCGACGAACACTCGGAGATCATCGACGCCATCGCCAAACGCGACGCGAGCCGTGCCGAGAAGCTGATGCTCGAACACCTGGCGCACATCGAAGGCAGTCTCAAGCTCGATATCGCGACCCAGGAAGTCGACCTCGAAGCGGTGTTCCGCAGCTGATCCGCGGAGAGCAGGTTTGTGCGGTTGCTGCTCATCAACCCGAACACCTCGGTGCACATCACCCAGCGACTGGCCGCGTCGGCACGCCTGGCACTATTGCCCGGTGAGTCGCTGACCTCCCTGACGGCGCCTACCGGGCCACGCGCGGTGCGTGACGCCGATGATCTGGCGGTGGCCGAGGCCAGTGCACTGGCGCTGGCAGCTGCACACGCTGACGCGCACGACGCCATCGTGCTGGCGATCTCGCTGGACGGTGCTGCGCCGCTGCTGCGCCAACGCCACCCAGGGAAGCCGGTGGTCGGCATGACGGAGGCGGCGTTGCTGATAGCTTGTTTGCGCGTCGAGCACGTTGGCGTGTTGACCTTGGGCGCTACCCTGCTGGATCTGTACCGCAAGCGGGTGGCGCAGATCGGCCTGACCACACGCGTCGTGAGCTACCAGGCGATCGAGGCGCCGGCGGCCTTTGACGACGGCGGTTCGCTGGTGGCTCAGCCCTTGCTCGAGCTGTTGGACCTGTCCTGCGCCCGTCTGCGCGACGCAGGTGCCCAGGCCGTGGTGCTGGCCGGTGCGGTGCTGTGCGGCTATGCGCCGGCGCTGCAGCTGCGCTGCGGTCTGCCGGTGTTCGACGGTGTGGCCAGCGCCGTCGGCTTGGCGCGGCTGCAGCTTCAAGAAGTCCGGCGGGCGGGCTGAAGCGTCACGCCGAACCGGCTGCCCGATGCCTTGACGTGCGTCGAAGGCGTCGATCGGCCTCTCGCTGTCCGACTGCTGACGGCAGGAGAGGCGTACCTGCGAAGTAGTCGATGCACTGTCCCTCTCGCGGGGCGAGTGCAGAATTGGTCCATGCCGACAACCGGGCACTGGCCTGTCCCTGCCAAGACCGCCGTTCCCGTCCTCCTGCGCCAATGGATGCATCACGTGCCAAACCGCAAAGTGCTGACGCTGGCAGCGGCCACGCTGCTGGCGTTGCTGGGCGCCACCGCCATCGTGCGCTGGGACATCGCGACCCGACGCGAGGCCTTTGCCGTGGATGCGCGCATCGCGCACCGGCTGCTGAGCCAGCGCGCTGCGCAGCTGGACGCGGTGCTGGCGACGCTGGCGTTGTTGGCGCCCGGCGCCGATGCCGAGGAGCCGTCCGTGCGGTTGCCGGCGCTGTGGCCCGCTGTGCTGTCGGTGCAGCGCAGCGACGCGCAGCACCCCTGGCCCCATGCCGCGCTGGCCGCCGGCGAAGAACAGTCGCGCATGCTGGCTGCCGGCCAGCGCCACGCCGTGCTGGCCGCAGTGGATCCCGCCCGTGCGCGCTACGTTTTGGTTCTGGCCGGCAACCCGGCCAGCTGGGCATTGAGTGTTGACGCCAAGCGCCTGGTGCCGGCCGACGAGTGGCCGCTGTCTGACACCGGGCCCGTGCGCGCGTTGCTGGTGGCCGGCCCATACACGCTGGTGTTGCACCCCGGCGCACCCGAAGCAGGACAGCCGGCGGGCCTGACGCCGGGCTTCACCTTCTCCAAGGTGCTGGCCACACCAAGCCAGCCGTTTGAGTTGCGCCTGCAGCGCGCCACGGGCCCGGCGCAATGGCCCTGGGCCTGGCTGCTGGCATGGGTAGCCGCCTGCGCTGGCGCCACTGCCGCACTCTTGGCACTGCGAGGCGCGCGCGACACGCAGTACCGCAATGCCGAACTGGTGCGCATGGCGCAGGCGGCACGCCTGATCACCCTGGGTGAACTGGCGGCCGGCATGGCGCATGAGCTCAACCAGCCGCTGGCCGCGGTGCTGGCCAGCACCCAGGCCGCGCAGCGCTTGTTGCAGCACGACGAGCAAGCCGGCCCCCAAGTGCCTGGCGACGACGGCCCCGACCTGCCTGCGGTGCGCCAGGCGCTGCGTCTGGCGGCAGCCCAGGCGCGGCGCGCATCTGACGTGCTGACACGCCTGCGACGTCTGGTGCAGGACCCCACGCAAGGTGCGGTACTGCAAGGCGTGGACCTGCAAGCGCTGTGCGTGCAGTTGCTGCACCTGCTTGGGCCCGAGTTGGAGCGGCGCGGCATCAGCGCGTCGGTCAGCGGCAGCGCTCCCTTGATTTGGGCCGACCCGGTGATGCTGGAGCAGATCGTGCACAACTTGGTGACCAATGCGATGCAGGCTCTGGAGGGCGCGGCGACCCCGTCACCCGGCATCTCCGTCATGCTGCAGTTCGTGCCAGACCAGGCGCAGGTGCAGCTGCTGGTGCGCGACAACGGCCCGGGCTTCGCGCCCGAACAGCTGGACCGCGTGTTCGAGCCGTTCTTCAGCACCCGCGAGGGGGGCTTGGGCCTGGGGCTGCCACTGTGCGAGACCCTGGCCCAGGCGCTGGGCGGTAGCCTGCAGGCGCGCAATGTGGATGCGCCCGGTGCCAGCGCCACGGGCGCCGAACTGATGCTGACCCTGCCGGTGGCTGGCGCCGCGCCGGTGACCCGCTCGACGCGTTGACACAACGGCATAGCCCCATGACCCTGCCTGCTGCCCCACCAAACCCGTTGTCTGCGGTGTCGCCGCTGATCCACCTGGTGGACGATGACGAAGCCGTGCGCCAGGCGCTGGCACTGCTGATCGGCACCGTGGGTCTGCGGGTGCAGACCTGGGCGCACCCGCAGGGGTTTCTGGACGGCTTCGACCGCCAGGCCGTCGGCGCCATCATGCTGGATGTGCGCATGCCCGGCCTGTCGGGCCTGACGGTGCTGGACCTGCTGCGCCAGCAGGGCGTGGACCAGCCGGTGGTGATGCTCACCGGCCACGGCACGGTGGACATGTGCCGGCGCGCTTTCAAGGCCGGCGCGGCGGAGTTCCTGGAAAAGCCGGTGGACGACGAGGTCCTGCTTGAAGCCGTGCACAACGCCGTGCGCGAACATGTGCGCACGCGCCAGCGCGACGCCGCCGGGCGCGATGCGCGCGAACGCTATGCGCTGCTCTCGCCGCGTGAGCGCGAGGTGTTGTCGCTGGTGGTGGCGGGCCTGACCAACAAGGAGATCGGCCGTGCACTGGTGCTGTCGCCGCGTACCGTGGAGACACACCGTGCGCACCTGTGCGCCAAGCTGCAGGCGCAGACGCTGGCGCAGATGATTCGCGCCTATGCGCAACTGGTGGATGAAGAGGCGGCTGGAAGGCGGGGGCCAACGCCGGCTTGACGGCGGCCCCTCCCATCCGTAGAGCTACTGATGTCACGCGTGGCGCGCGCGGATGGCGCGCCCGGGGTGGCTCGCCAAGAATGGATGAATGGCTGGACAAGCACTGCCGAGCATCTGCCGGCCCAGTCCCACGTCAACCCGCATCCCCATGGAGCCGCTCATAAAAACGACCCGCATCGCTGCCATCACCTTTGCAACCCTGGCCGCCAGCGCAGCCATCAGCGCCGCGCAGGCCCAGGCGGTTCGCACCGAACGCAACATGTCGCTGGAGCTGGCAAACCAGCTGGCCACCGCCACGGTCGCGTCGTGCTTGGCGGGCGGCTACAACGTTACCGCCGCGGTTGTCGACCGTGCAGGCCAACTGCGAGCGCTGCAGCGTGCCGACAATGCCGGGCCGCACACGATCGACGCCGCACAGGCCAAGGCCTTCACGTCGGCCTCGGCCAAGAACAATACGCTCGCCATGATGGAAGGCGCGCAGAAGAATCCGGCGGGGGCCAATCTCGTTCACATCCCCGGCTTTCTGCTGCTGGGCGGTGGTGTGCCGGTGAAGGTGGGCAATGACGTCATCGGCGCCATCGGCGTGGGCGGCGCGCCGGGGGGCCACTTGGACGAACAATGCGCCGTGGCCGCCATCGAAAAGGCCAAGGACGTTCTGAAGTGAAATCCCGGGCCGCCACCCTGCTGCTGACCCTGGCCGCAGCGACTGCCACCCTGCCGCTGCATGCGCAAGTGCCGCCCACGGCCACCGAGGCGGCGGCCTTCCAGGGCTTGCATGCCGCGGCGCACCGGGGCGACCTGGCGGCCATCGAGCGGCTGGCTGCCAACCAGGCGGCGCTGCACGCGCGCGACGGTGCCGGCCGCACGCCGTTGCACGTGGCCACGTTTGCGCGCCAGCACAAAGCAGCACAGGCGTTGCTGCAAGCCGGTGCCGATCCTTCGGCGTTAGAACAGGGCCGCTATGACGCCGTGACGATCGCCGCCGTGGCCGACGACGAGGAAACGCTGCGCGTACTGCTGGCAGGTGGTGCCAGCGCCAAGCTCACCACCAGTCGCTACGACGGCACCGCGCTGATCGCCGCTGCGCACTTGGGGCACGACGGCGTGGTGCGTCAGCTCATCAAGGCCGGCGCGCCGCTGGACCAGGTGAACAATCTTCACTGGACAGCAGTGATCGAAGCGATCGTTCTGGGTGACGGCGGCGTGCGCCACCAGGCCACGCTGAAGGCGCTGCTGGATGCTGGCGCCAGCACGCAGCTTGCCGATCGAAGCGGTGCCACACCACTGCAACTGGCACGCGCGCGCGGCTACACCTCGATGGTGCAGATGCTGCAGGCGGCCGGAGCGCGCTGAAGCGCAAGATGCGAAGCTACGACGGGGGGCGGTACGCCAGGCTCCAGCGGGTGCGCAAGAGTCACACGGCGAAGGGCAAAAGGGGTCGCGGGCGCTGCTGTCGGCTGTCGAAGCTGCGTCGCGGTGGGGCGCTACACAAGGATCATGTGGAAGAGAATGGCCAATCCCCTGCAAACCCGAAGAGCAAGGAATCTTGATTCGGTCGCGCTGAGGCCAGCCGCCCACACCACGTACCGCTCTCGGTCAGATCGTGGACCCATTCACTCGATTGCGCCTGCCCCCACCCGCCTTTAACAGGAGAAACGACATGCAACACGTTCGCCATTCCGTCTTCACCGCTGCCTTTGCAGCAATCTCGCTCTGCAGCCCTGCGCTGGCCGCCTGGCCAGAGAAACCCATACGCATAGTCGTGACCTTCGCCTCGGGCGGCGCCAGTGACATCGTTGCCCGAGTCATCTCGGAGCCCTTGGGCAAGGCGCTCGGCCAAACGGTGATCGTCGACAACAAGCCCGGTGCTGGCGGCACCATCGGTGGCGCCGACGTCGCGCGCTCGGCGGCCGATGGCTACACCCTGATGCTGTCGAATTCAACCCCAACCTCAATCGGCCCCTTCACGGTGCCGAAGCTGCCGTACGACCCGGTCAAGCAGTTCACCCATGTGGCGATGCTGGGCGTCGCGCCGGTGATGCTGATGGCCAACCCGAAGGGTGGCCCGGCAAGTCTGAAGGACCTGCCCAAGGCGGTCGCCGCATCCGGATCAGCGGGCTACACCTTCGGCAGCGGTGGGCCGGGATCGATCGGCCACATCGTCGGCGAAATGACCAAGGCGGCGATGAAGATCGAGATGATTCACATCCCCTACAAGGGCGGCGCACCGATGACCACGGATCTGATTGCGGGGCAGATTCCGGTCGGCATCGACGTCATCACGGCGTTCGTGCCGATGGTCAAGGCAGGGCAGATTCGCGCACTGGCGGTGACGACGCGCCAGCGCTCGCCGTTGTTGCCTGACGTGCCCAGCGTGGTCGAACTCGGCCTGCCGCAACTGGTGGCCGAAAACTACTTTGGTGTCTCAGGCCCGGCTGGGCTGCCCAAGGAAGTGACCGAGCGGCTCGCCAAGGTGCTGGCTGACATCATTGCCGACCCTGCCGTGGTCAAGAAGTTCGAAGAACTCGGCATCACGCCGGTCAAGATGACTTCGGCCGAGTTTGGCGCCTTCGTCGCCAAGCAGGTGAGCGACTGGGGGCCGTCAATCAAGGCCGCCGATCTTAAATAGCGGGTGACACGTCATGCCGGGCATCTCCATCCACGTCGTCGACGTGGCGCGCGGCGTAGTCGCGCAAGGGCTCGTCGTGCGTGTCGAGCGGCTAGACGCTGAGCGGCGCGAAACGATCGCGCAGGCAGCCGTTAGCGCGAACGGCACTGTCGATGAACTTGCAGCAATGGCCGATCGATTCGCGGCCGGCGTGTACGAGGCCACATTCTTCGTCGGCGACCACTACCGCCAGCGCGGCGACGCCTTGCCGGCGCCGCCATTCCTGGATGTCGTGCCCTATCGCTTTGGCATCGCCGACGCGCGTCAGCACTACCACCTGCCGTTCAAGATGACGCCCTGGGGCTTCTCATGCTTTCGCGGCGGCGCGTGAAACGCGAAGACTT
>JBKJKU010000329.1:0-11140 GCA_046597355.1 Aquabacterium sp. | reverse complement strand
CGGCGCTGACGTCGAAGCGGAACTCGCCGCTGGCCGCGTCGAACCGGCCGACCGGCGCGGGCACCACCGCCACACCGTCGGCCGCCACCGCCAGCTCGGCCGATGAGCCGAGCTGGCGGTCCTGCAGCGCCTGCTCATGGCGCTCGGTCCAGGCCTGCAGGTGGTGCAGCAGCGGCCGGCCGTCGGCGTCGATCCGGATCCGCGCCAACGCCTGCAGCGTGCCCATCTCGGCGGCCGACAGGTCGTCGGCCCGCAGCAGGAAAAAGCCGGTGCGGGTGCGCCCGGCGTTGTTGCCTTCGGCAGCGCTGTCGGCCAGGTGGCGGTCGCGCAGGTCGGCGATCTCGCGCTGCAACGCCATCAGGTAGGACGCGGGTTCGGCATTGACCACCACCAGGTCACAGGCCACGCCGCCCCAGGCCCACAGGCGCAGCGCCTGGGCCAACGTGCGCAGCAGGCCCACACCCTGGCTGACACCGGCATTGACGAGCAGCAGTGGCCGATCGCCCGAGATGCCAAAGCGCCACAGCAGCCGGCGGTCGCAGTGCGCGACGCCGCTGGGCACGCCGGCGGTGGCCGCGGCCAGACCGGCGGCACGCGGGTTGTCTGCCGTGCGGCCGGGCTCAACCTGCGGCCGGGTCAGGCTCAGCACCAGCGCGGTGGTCAGGCTCTGCAGGGCGGCAAAGTTGTCCGGCCCCAGCCGCAGCGTGCGCAGCCGGATGGCGGTCAAGGTGGCCGACATCAGCGACGCCCGCTGCACCACGCTGGCCTGGCGGTACTTGTCGATCACCGCATGCAGCGTGGCGGCGTTGTCCGACGCCGCCGTGGCGAAGGTCAGCTTGGCCTTGCCGTAGGGCGCGATGCGCAACCGCACCGCCAGCGCGCAGACCGGGTCCAGGCCGGTCGTCAGCGGCAGGCTGCCGGCGTGCAGCGGATCGGGCTTGTCGGCTGCGGCGTCCGGCAGGGCGTCCGGCAGAGCGTCTGGTGCGGTGCCCGCCGTGGGTGGCAGGTCGAACGAGGCCAGCGGCTGGCTCGCGGCGCGGTTGCGGCCCAGCCAGCGTTGCCGGTCGGTCTGGATGCGCAGACCCACGACCTGCGGGTCGCTGTCGGTCAGGAAGTGCGCCGCCCGCAGCGCAGGCTCGCTGGGCAGGCGGGGTGTGCGCTCAAACACCAGTGCCTGGTGCTCGGGCAGCCAGGCAGCGCGCACAAACAGGTTCATGAAAGCGGGATGGGACTCGTCGGCGCGGGCGTCCGCGAGCGTCAGCTCGAAGGCCGAGATCAGCTCGATGTCGAGCGTGTGGTCGCCCAGGTTGTGCACCTCGACCTGGCGGAACTCGATGTCGTCCTCGGGGCTGACCCAGACCGTGGTGTGTGTCTGCACACCCGGCCACTTGGCATCGAAGCAGACCCGGTCGGCGTGGAACAGGCTCTGGTACTGCGCCGCCGGATCGGGCGCGGGATGCTGGGTGAGCGACACCACCGGCGCACTGTCGATGCGCGGCCTTTTGGCGCTGCGCCGGTCGAGACGACCGATCCAGCTGTGTCCTGCGGTGGTGTTGGCTGACCGGCGTTCGGCCGCGTTGGCCCAGCGCAGGTAGAAAAAGCTGCCCATGGCATCGCGCAGCGCGTCGTCGCGCCAGCGGGTGATGCCGGTGGCGCCCCAGCGGCTCCAGCCGGCGCCGTTGGCGCGCAGCGAGACGCTGTAGCGGCCGTTGCCCAGCAGGTGGGTCGGCTCGATGGCGCTAGCGCCCGGCAGCACCTCCCGCAGCAGGCCGGGCGAGCGCCGTTGCAGGTTCTGCAGCGGCGCGGGGATCGGCGTTGCGCGCAGCACCGGCACCTCGCGCGGCGGCCTCTCGTGCAACAGCGAGGCCACAGCAGCCAGCTGTGCATTGGCCATGCCCCAGCGTTGGGCCACGCCGCCCAGCAGCAGGTTGGCAATGGCCACGATGCTCATGCCCTGGTGGTGCGCCATGAAGGTGGCGACGGGCGCAAAGGCCTCGTCACCGTCCTGCCGGCCTGGCGTGAAGTCCAGCGCCTCGATGAAGCCGTAGCGGCCCAACGCCCCCAGCGCGCTCAAGTTTTCCAGGTTCAGGCTGGCGCGGTGGGGCGCGATCATCAGCGCCAGCGCGCTGGCGTAGGGTGCCAGCACCAGCTCGTCCGGCGGCGTGCGGCGCAAGGCCAGCCGCGGCACACCTTGCGGTGCGTACTGGTAGGCCAGGGTGTGGTCGGCGCCGGCGTAGGCCGACTCCGAGATGCCCCACGGCAGGTTGCGCGGTGCGGTGAACTTGATCTGCTCGCGCAGCGCGGCGTGGCAGGCCTCGCGCAGCACGCTGCCCGGTGGCTCGGCCAGCACCAGGGTGGGCATCAGGTACTCGAACATCGAGCCCGACCAGGAGCGCAGCCCGGCCAGGGTGCCGACGCCAAAAAACGGCCGGCCCAGCGCCGCCCAGTGCCGCACCGGCACATCGCCCTTGGCGATCGCGAACAGGCTGGTCAGGCGCGACTCGGACGCCAGCAGGTCGTAGAAGCCGGCATCGAGTTGCTGCTCGGCCACGCGCCAGCCGATGTGAAACAGGTGGCGCTGGCGGTGGTACAAAAAGCCGAACTGGGCCTGGTCGGCCAGGGCCTCGCAGCGGGCGGCCAGGTCTTGCAGGCGCTGCATGGCGATGTGCGCCTCGGTCACGCCCAGGCTGTCAACCTGGCTGCGCGCGGCCTCGTCGAGCGCTGCGGAGCGCCGGATGGCGCGGTGGTCGGCCAGGCAGTCTTGCAGCTGCACCCGTTGCTCGGGCGGCAGCTCTCGGCGCTGGGCCAGCAGCGGCGCCAGCCGGGCCCGGCTGGCGCGCAGGGCACGCTGGTTCGCGGCGGGATCGAACGGCGCTGCGGCCAGCGCCAGGCAGGCCTGGGCCACGGCCAGCAGGTGGCCGCAAAGGTTGCCGCTGTCCACCGTGGAGACGTACATCGGCAGCAGCGGTGCCGTGGTCTGGGTGTCGTACCAGTTCAGGAAGTGGCCGCGGTGGCGCTGCAGCCCGTCCAGCGTGGCCAGTGTGGCGGTCAGCCGATGCAACAGGTCCTTGGTGCCGATCCAGCCAAAGCTGCGGGCACAGGCGGCGCTCAGCAGGTACATGCCGATGTTGGTGGGCGATGTGCGGTGCGCCACCATGTCGTTGGGCAACACCTGCAGGTTGTCGGGCGGCAGGTGGTGTTCGGCAGCGCCCACGCAGCGCTCGAAAAAGCGCCAGGTGTCGCGCGCTATCGATTCCAGCGCGGCCTGCTCAGCGAGGGGCAGAGGGGTGTCCCGGCGCCGCGGCTGCGACAGGCTGACCCACCAGCTGCCCAGCGGTGCACTGGCCCACAACAGGCACAGCGCGGTAGCGGCCAGCGCGTGCGGCGTGCCGCCGGCCAGCAGGGCGGCCAGCAACAGCGCGGCGGCCGCCGGCGTGCGCCAGTGCTGGCGCAGCGCCGCTGGCAGACCACCCGCGGCCCGGTCCTGCGCCTGCTGCGCCACGGTGGCGGCGGTGGTCCATTGCAGCAGATGGCGGCGGCTGACGGTCAGGCGCCACAGTGTCCTGACAATCGCATCGGTGTTCATCGCGGCCTGGGCCAGCAGTTGTTGCAGTGCCCACACGCCGCCGCCCAAGGCGCGCCCCAGATCGGCGCCCGCGCCGCGGTAGAAGTGCAGCTTGGCCAGGTCGTCGCGGCTGGGTGACAGCCCGGCCATCGCGCCCATCAACGGCCCGGCTGAAAACGCCGCCAGCACCAGCATCAGCGCGGCCAGCGGGGTGACGGTGGCACCCGCCAGTGCCCACACCAGCAACGCCACCGACACCGGCGCCACCCCGGAGCGGCGCAGGTTGTCGAACAGCTTCCAGCAGTTGACCGCGCGCAGGCCGTAATGGCTGGCGCGCAGCAGCAGCGGCAGCAGCTGCCAGTCGCCCCGCGTCCAGCGGTGCAGCCGGGACGCGGCGACATCGGCGTGGAACGGCGCCTCTTCGATCACCGTGATGTCGGTGACGGCGGCGCAGCGCGCGATCGAGCCCTCCAGCAGGTCGTGCGACAGCACCTGGCCCTCGGGCAGCCGGCCGGACAACACCGCGTGCACCGCGGCGACGTTGAGCAGGCCCTTGCCGGTAAAGCTGCCCTCGCCGAACAGGTCCTGGTAGACCTCGGAGGTGGCGGCGCTGTACGGGTCGATGCCACATTGGCCGGCAAACAGCCAGTGAAAACGCGTGAAGTCGGCCAGCGTCGGCAGTGGCGTGACCACCCGCGGTTGCAAGATGCCATAGCCCTGCACCACGGTGCGGCCGCTGGCGTCCAGCCGCGGCTGGTTGTGCGGATGCGCCGCCACGCCCACCAGCTCGCGCAAGCGGCCGGGTGGCAGCTCGGTGTCGCTGTCCAGCGTCACGATGTATCGGGTGGATTCGGCGCAGCGCGACAGCGCGCCCAAGGCCATGAACGCCGAGTTGCCGGGCTCGGCCAGCGCCGTGACCAGTTGCTCCAGCTTGCCGCGCTTGCGCTCCCAGCCTATCCAGCGCTGTTCGGTCGGGCTGAAGCTGCGACCGCGGTGCAGCAGGATGAAGCGTGGCACCAGACCGATGGCGGGCGGGTGGCGGTCGTTGAGTGTGGCCAGCTGCGCGCGGGCGTCGGCCAGCAGGCTGTCATCAGCCGGGGTGACGGGTTCGTCGGCGTCGGGCCAGTCGCTGAGCAGGGCGAATTGCGCCTGCGGCTCGGGGTTGGCCAAAAAGTGCAGGTGCAGTCGGCGCACCAGCGCGGCGGTCTGCACGGCGCTGGTCAGCATCGCCGGAATGACCACCATCACCCGGTGTGCGGCCGGGATGCCGTCGGCCAGCGCCAGGCGTGGCAGGTGGTTCGGTCGGACCGATTCGCTGACCAGCCGGTTGATCACCGCAACCACCGCCTCGGACGCCGGCCACAGCATCAGCAGCGCGCCGACCCAGGAGCCAAACAAGCCGCCGGTCAGCGTGATCGGGCCGGACAGGCCGCTCGGGCCGACGGTATGGTGCAGCGCCAGCGTGGCCACCAGGCCCAGGGTGCCCAGCGCCAGTGCGCCCAGGTACGCCGGCAGGGCCAGGCGCCGGACCTGGCGCTTGAGCACCGTGTGCCACGGCTCTTGCAACCCCAATGCGGCTGCCAGCGCGGGGCGGCCGGGGCCGTTCAGCCAGTGGTCGGCGGTGGTCTGGGGCGACACAGCGGCCGACGCAGCCGACAGCGTCTGGGCCGGGGTTGGGCGTGCTGACCGAGCGGCGTCGGACGCCGTGCCGGGCGCCTGATTAGCGGGCGACTGATCGGCCGCGTGCATGCGCTCCAGCAGCGCTTGCGCCACCGCCACTTCGGTGTGGTGGCTGGCCAGGGCCAGGCGCTCGATCGCATGCAAGGTCTGGTCGCGGGTGACCGCGGCTTCAGCCTCGAACAGCGGCGCGCTCAGCATCAGCCGCATCAGCGTGCTGGTGCGCGCAATGATGACCGGCCAGTCGGCATCACCGATTTCGCGCAACGAACAGACGGCATTGCTGACGCTCAGGTTGTCCGCGGCCTGGTCGGCACTTTGCTGGCCCACCAGCGCGGCCAGGTCAGGCAGCGCACGGGCCAGCCATTCGCGTTGCCAGGTGCTGGCGGCGGCGTACGCCGGTGCGCTGCGGTCTTGCAGGCGCTGCGCCAATTGCGCCAGGAACACCCGGCCCACGCCGCGGCGTTGCAGCGCTGCCAGCAGGGTGTCCAGCGTGACCAGGGTGTACTGCTCGATCTGGTCGCAGACCCGGTTGGCAACCTCGCGGGCGGCCTTGTGGGTGGCCACACGCTCGGCCAGCCGGCGCAGGTTCTCGATCAGCACAACCCGCAAGGTGGTGGGCAGGGCCCACAACTCGCCCAGGGTCAGCTCGCGGGTGTCCTGGTAGGCGCCCAGGAACTGCGCCAGCAGCTCCTCGTCGAACGCGCCGTCGGTGTGGGCCACAAAGGCCCAGGCAATGCCGTAGACCCGCGGCAGGCCGGCCAGCGGCTTGTCCTGCAACAGCGGCAAGGCCCGGAAATAGCGCCGCGGCAGACCGGCGCGTACCTCGTCGAGCTGGGCTTCGATCAGGTGAAAGTTGTCCAGCAGCCACTCGGCTGCCGGGCTGATGTCGTAGCCGGTGGCAGCCTGCACGCCGATGTAGCCGTGCGCCTGGCGCAGCACGGCGATATTGTCACGCAGCCGGGGGAAAAAGCCGGGCTGGCGTGCGCCCGCCAGCGCGGCGCGGTGGGTCTCGCCCAGGCTGCGACCGTGTTGCGCAAAGCGCTGCGGACCGAAGATCTCGGCCCGTATCGGTGGCTCGGCCGCACCGCGCCGGCCGTCCAACATCTCGCGCAAGGCCCGGGGCGCGTCCGGCACCAGGCGCTGGATCAGGTCCTGCGCCATGCGCTCAAGTGGCCAGGGACGCCACAGCAAACAGCAGGGCCACGCCGACCACTGTGGTCACGAAGCGGGACGCCAGCAGGCCATGCGTGGCCTCGGCAACGCAATGCAGACCGAACAGCAGGCCGCGCTGGCCCTGGCATTGGCCCAGGTGATCGCCCAATGCCGACAATTCCATCGGCAAGGTATCGGCATCGTGGCCAAAAGATGCGGTGGCCCAGGACTGGGTGAGGGGAGGGTGGCTCAGGGTCGGCATGACGGCTCCACCGGCACGGCCGCTGGGCCGCCCGGCTGGGTGGGGGAGAAGCCGGGTGAACCCGGCGCGGTGTTTAGCGGGTGCCAGTGACGACCACATCAACCCGGCGGTCGGGCTGCAGGCAGTTGATCAACTTGGGCGTGGCCCGCTCGCCTTTGCAGTCTGCGGCTTGGGTCACGGGTGTGCTCTCGCCCTTGCCGGCAGCGCTGATCTTGCTGGCGGCGACGCCGTCGCTGCTGACCAGGTAGGCCTTGACAGCGTCGGCACGTTGCTGCGACAGCTTCTGGTTGTAGGCGGTGGAGCCCAGGCGGTCGGTGTGGCCTTCGACCTTGATGGTGTCGTACTGGGTGCCTTGCAGCTCACGGGCCAATGTGTCCAGGCCGGCCTTGCTGTCGGGACGCACGGTCGACTGGTCAAAGCCGAACAGCGAGTCGGCCGAAAAACTGACGCGGCGCGGCTGCGGCGGGGCCACCACCACCACCGGCGCCGCTGGCACCACCACCACCACCGGCGCGGGTGCGGGTGCGGGTGCAGGCGCCGGCATGGCCATGGGCGCCGGCTGCGGCGCAGGGGCCACATACGCCGGTGCGACATAGGCAGTGCGGGTGGCTTGCGGCGCGCGGCCAAACGGGAACACCGCGCTGAGCGTGAAGGCGTTGACATGGTCGCGCCCGCCCATCGCGTCGCTCACGCGGTAGCGCTCGACTTCACCGCGCATCAGGAACGCCGGGCTGAATTCGTATTGCAGGCCGACGCCGACCTTCAGGTTGGTCCGGCGGTCGCTGGGCGTGAGGCGCAACGGGCCGACCGCGCCACTGCCGGTGTACTCACCCCGGGTGCGGGCGTACTGGCCACCCACGCGGGCCAGGCCCGACAGGCGGTCACTGATCGGCATCGTGGCGACCAGGTCCAGGTTGATGCCCTGCACCCGGGTCTGGCCTTGCAGCATTCCGGCGGGTGTTGTGGCGGTGGTGAAGTCGAATGAACCCAGGCTGAAAACGCCGGCCTCGACAGCCAGGTTGCGGTTGAACTGGTAGCCACCGAAGGCCTTCCAGGCAATGTCGCGCTCTTGGCTGGTGATCGAGTTGATCGTCAGGCCGGGGCCGACCAGGCGGTTGCTGATGCGGCTCTCGTCGATCTGGCCGCGGGACTGGCCACCGGACAGGCCGAGGTAGTAGTAAGGCTCAGACTGCGCGGACGACGGTGTGGCGAACAGCGCGGACAAGGCGGAGACAGCAGCAATGGCCAAAACGCTGAAAGTGGGGTGGCGTGACATGGGGGTGGGGTATCCAGGGATCAAATCGAAGAAAGATGTCGATGTAGCGGCAGGTTAAAGCCCGGTAGCACCGACGTTTTTGATGTTCGTCATGGGCCGATCACTGAGTGATCGGCAGGTGATGGGGAGATGCTAGGAATCAGCGCCGTTGCTGTCTGTCGGACGTACCGCAAGCGTCTGTAGGACAGGGGCTTGCAGCCCTTTTCGACCGTCGGCTCAGCGGTCGATGGGGTGCTGCAATCGGGCCTGCAGGTGGGTGATGCGGTCCAGCAGATCGAGCACCAGCGCCACCCCGGCGGCGTTGAGCGCCAGGTCGCTGATCAGCCGTTGTGCAGCAAGCGCCCGCGACAGGCTGTCGCCGCCAAATCGCCAGGTGCTGTCGTCGCTGTTGAACGGGGCTACGGGGGTGAGCACACCCTCGTCAATCCAGGCCAGCAGGTCGGCACGGGCTACGCGGCTGGCCCGGCCCAGGGTCGGCAGCGTGAACTCGGCGTCGCCCTGGCTGTGCAGGGCGGGGTCGGGTGCAGTGGCGGCAGGTGTGGCAGGTGTTGCAGGTTTGGCAGGTGTGGCAGGTGTGGCAGCGGCCAGCGTAGCGGTTGGGGACGGTGTCATGGTGGGGTCGCGAGGGCTGTGGCGGTAAAGGTCGGGGCAGTGCGGGGCAGTGCGGGCGCATTGGCGCCGCCTGTGGCTGGACGGGACAACACCTGATGGGCGTTTGCATCTCTCGGCGGTGTGCCCGGCAGGTTGTTGCCGATGAAGCGCAACTGGCCGCCGGGATTGGGGCCGGGCACCGACAGTCCGCGCACGCGGTGAAACGCTGTTAGGGATGCTGCGGCGGCCGAACGGCGAACTGAAAAAATTGCTGCAATCGACATCGCCGCTGCTGCCGCCGGACTTGATGCCGCTGTTCCGGCGCGGGGCCGCGACCAGGATAAATTGCCGCGTCGGCTGTCCGCAAGGCCACGGCTTGTGCGCCGGGTCGGTTTGCTGCCGCGGTGGGCGGCGGCGTTGCCGCAGGCGGTGCGGCGTTCGACATCACAGATTGCACCCATTTCATCAGCTTTGCCGTTGCAGCGGACTTCAGCGCACGGCCCGTTGCTGACATCGGGGTGGTGCATGCGCACCAGTGTGGGGTGCGCGCACCCGGTCGCATCAGCACTGTCCGTGCTTGCCCCAACCGGCGTCTGGTGGTAATTCGTGAAGTACATGTCCAAGTCGGTCGAGTGACGCGGTGGGGCGGTGGGGCGGTGGGGCGGTAGGGCGGTGGGGCGGTGGGGCGGTGCGTGTTGTGCATGACGCAAGCCCACGGCCGGTCAGGGTGCGCCGGGTGGTGCGTCGGGTCTGTTCGCTGGCGAACCCAGCCGGCGAGTTGCCTGCCCGCGGCAGCTTGCCTGGTGCGCGTGTAGGCCAACACCCACACCAGCTTGCGGCCTTGGCCGCTGGCAGCGCCGCGCCGGACTCGGACAATCGCGCATGACTTTTCCGCCACCGTCGCCGCCTGACCTCTCTCCGACGGACCCCAAGCCGCCCGTGCCTGCGCCCGCACCACTGCCGGCCCGTTCACCCTCGCGCCGCGGTTGGGGGCTGGCGTTGCTCGGCGGCCTGCTCGCGCTGGTGGCGGGTCTGGCGGTCGGCGAGTGGATGGGATGGCCTATCCTGGCCGGACCGCTGCAGCGCAGCCTGTCCCAGCAGTTGCACCGGACGGTGAGCCTGCAGCCAGTATCGGACGGGCAGAAAAACGCCACCAGCCCGGCTGTGGACACGCCAAGAACGTCGCCCTCCCAACCGGCCTCAACAGCATCAGCAAACCGGGCAGCAAGCCCGTCCAAAGCGGCATCGGCGCCCCTGCCCGCAGCAGCACCAGCGAGCGCGGCGCTGCAGACCCCGGTGCCTCCGGGTTTCCGCGTGCGGTTTCTCGGCGGTGTGCACCTCACTGCGCCGTGGCTGACCGTGGCCGCCCCCGACTGGAGCGCTGCGCCCTATCTGGTGCAGGCACAGGACCTGGTGCTGGACCTGCGCTACGCCGACCTGTGGCGCGCCTGGCGTGGCCAGCCACTGCGCATCCAGGGCCTGCAGGCGCGCCGGCTCGACGCCCACCTGGAGCGACAGGCCGACGGCCGGGTGTCCTGGCAGTTTCGGCCCGATCGAGTGCCCGATCCCGCAGCGCCACCGCCGTCGCTGCCGGTGGTTGAGCGTCTGGCAGTGGCCCAGGGCCATGTGCAGGTGCAGGACGTGCCGGACTTGCTGTCGCTGCAAGCCGACTTGTCGGTGGTCGACGCGGCGACGCCCGCACTGGGCAGCGTGTTGCAGGTGAACGGCCGGGGCCAGTACCGCGGCCTGCCGCTGACGCTGGCATTGACCGCTTCTGGCGCCTTGCCGGGCGCCCGGATTGACGCTCGGGCCGGTGCGCAGTCGGACCCGGCGGTGGGCGCCCCAGCCGTACCCCTGACACTGACCGCCCGCATCGGCCGCGCCAGCCTCAGCTTTGAAGGCAGTGCCACCGATCCGGTGAAGCTGCTGGGGCTTGCCGGCCGCTTCACGCTGCAGGGGCCGTCGCTGGCGGCCGTGGGCGATCCGCTGCGGGTGACCCTGCCCACCACCGCGGCCTTTCGCAGCCGCGGTCGTTTGGCCCGTCGCGCCGACGGCTGGTATGTGCTGATCGACGATGCCACGGTGGGCACCAGCCAGCTCAACGGCGCCTTCGCCTACTACACCGACCGGGCCGTGCCCCTGCTGGCGGGCCGGCTGGGTGGCAAGCGCCTGCACCTGGCCGACCTGGGCCCGGCGGTCGGTCTGGCGCCCAAGGTGACACCCGGTACGCCGGACACCGCGGGCGACAGACTGGCCGGAGAGCAAACGGCCCGGGCGGTTGCGGTGATGCCGGCGCCCCTGCCTGCGCCAGTAGCGGCTGTCCAGCCAGCGGCACGGCCCGGGTTGCCGCTGGCGACCGCGCGCGCACCGGCGCTCGTCGACCGGCGCATCCCCGGCAAGGTTCTGCCCGACCGGCCGTTCGACCTGGCGGCCTTGCGTGTGATGGACGCCGATGTCCTGATCGACTTTGCCGAGGCCGACCTGAACACCAGCTGGTTGGAGCCGCTGCGGCCGCTGCATGGCCACCTGCTGCTGGCCGGCGGTGTGCTGACGCTGCGCGACCTGGACGCCCGCACCGCGCAGGGTCGCCTGGGTGGCCAGGTGCAACTGGACG
>JBKJKU010000314.1:0-45853 GCA_046597355.1 Aquabacterium sp. | reverse complement strand
CCCAGACTTGCGGCCAGGGTTGGTTGGGCGTCTTGGCACCCACACGACCCGGCGTCGGTGGCTGCCAACCCGAGCGCCCTGCGGGCTGTCGATCGGTCCAAAGACTGCACGCGTGGTTGCATCTGGACAGCGCGTGCCCAGCCGCACCATTGGCCTTCATTTTGATCCATCCCCAGCGGAGAGAACCCGATGGCCCAACCCGGCGCGGCTGAACAAGCACTTAAAGACGGTGATGCCAAGCGCGCCCTCGAGTTGCTGACCCTGCAGGTCCGTGCGCATCCGCAAGACGCCAAGTTGCGGGTTTTCCTGTTTCAGTTGTTGTGTGTGCTCGGCCAATGGCCACGTGCGCTGAATCAACTCAATGTATCGCTGGAACTGGACGCCGGCACCCTGCCGATGGTTCAAACCTACCGCGAGGCGATAGCCTGCGAGACCTTGCGTCTGCAAGTCTTTGCGGGCCAGAAGGCGCCGATGTTGTTTGGCGAACCTGAAACCTGGGTCGCCCTGCTGATCGAGGCACTGCTGCGCGACGGCCGAGGTGAATCCGATGCGGCCCGCCAGCTGCGCGCCCAAGCGCTAGAACTTGCGCCCGCGACCACCGGCACCATCGATGGCCGGGGCTTTGCGTGGATTGCCGACGCTGACACCCGGCTTGGACCGACGCTGGAGGCGATCATCAACGGCCGCTACTACTGGCTGCCGTGGAACCGCTTGGCCAAGGTCGACATCGACCCGCCCCAAGACCTGCGCGACGCGGTCTGGATGCCCGCCCACTTTGAATTCACGAATGGCGGCGCTGTGGTCGGTCTGATCCCGACACGCTATCCGGACACTGTCCTTGAGATCGGTGACGTGCAGGCACTGTCGCGCAGTACTGACTGGCTCGAGACATCGCCAGGCACCTTTGTCGGCTTGGGTCAGCGCCTGATCGCCACCGACGTCGATGATTTCGGCTTGATGGACATCCGGTCGATCCTGCTGAATGCAGCCGACGAATCGACCGTCGCACCGGCCAGTATGTCGGCGGCGGGCTGATCCACTCTCGGCGCGGGCAACGCCATGGCCACCCCGCGCGCCCAGGACAGGTTGCAGCCAGCACTGCTCGACCGGCTGACTGACGAAGCGCCCACGCTGACCGTGGAAAGCACCGACGCCCGGGCCATCAGCCGCAATCGGCTGCGCGACGTGGTATTGCGCGACTTGGCCTGGCTGTTCAACGCCACCGCGCCGGGCGATTCGATCGACTGGTCACAAGCACCCCATGCGCGCAACTCGGTGCTGAACTACGGCCTGCCGCCGTTGTCAGGTAGTTCAGCGTCCAACATCGATCCCGTGCTGCTCCAGTCACGCGTCAGGCAGGCCATTCTCGAACACGAGCCGCGCATATTGCCTGCATCGCTGGCCGTGGAGGTGGTGATCTCGAGCAAACAGCTGGACCACCACAACCTGATCGGCTTTCGAATCTCGGGGCAACTGTGGGCCCAGCCGGTGCCACTTGAGTTGTTGCTGCACACCGATATCGACCTGGAAACCGGCCGAGTCGCGGTACGCGAAGTCGACCGCTGAGGCCGCCCTCTGGCCTGCCCAAAGCCCGACCCACAACGTATTCATCCAACCTTAGCCTTAATCGCCGCCACGCCCCGATGGATCCCCGTTTACTGCGTTACTACAACGAAGAGTTGCGCCATCTGCGCGAAATGGGCGCCGAGTTCGCGCAGCAGTTTCCCAAGATAGCGGCGCGTCTGGGCATCGAGGGCCTGGAGGTCACCGACCCGTATGTCGAGCGGCTGCTCGAAGGTTTTGCCTTTCTGGCCGGCCGCATCCAGCTCAAGATGGATGCCGAGTTTCCGCGCTTCACGCAGCGCCTGCTCGAAATCGTCTACCCGCAGTTTCTGGCGCCTACACCGGCCATGCTGATCGCCAAGGTCAACCCCGATCTTGGTGATCCCAGCCTGGCAGCCGGCCTGACCTTGCCTCGCGGCAGCGTGATGCACGGCCAAGCCGGCAAGGCCGGCGCCACTGCCTGCGAGTTCCGCACCGCCGATGCACTGACTTTGTGGCCGCTGGAGCTGGCCCAAGTCGAGTACTTCAGCCAGGCCGCCGATCTGCCGATGGGGGCAGTTCCCGAATGGCGCAGGTACCGATCGGGGCTGCGAATCCGCCTGCGCACCACCGCCGGCATGGATTTTTCGCAGATCGCACTCGACGACCTTCGCTTGCACTGCACCGGCCTGGACGACGTGGCCTACCGGCTCCACGAACTGGTGGGCGGGCATGCCGTGGGTGTGCTGCTGCTGCCCACCCAACGGCCTGCTGCCTGGCATGAGGCGATAGACAGCGATTGCATCAACCTGGCCGGCTTCGAGGACGACCAAGCCCTGCTGCCGCAGACGCTGCAGGGCTTTCAAGGCTTCCGGCTGCTGCAGGAGTACTTTGCTTTCCCTCAACGTTTTCTGTTTTTTGACCTGGCGGGGTTGGGCACTGCCCTGCGCAACCGGGGCGGGCGCGAAGTCGACATCGTCATCCTGTTCAGCAGAATCGACAATGCGCTGCTGCAGGCCGTTGACGCCGGCAGCCTGGCGCTGCACTGTGTGCCCGCAATCAATCTGCTGGAGAGGCGCTGTGACCGGATCCACGTCGGCACCGACAGCAGCGATTTCCATGTCGTTGCCGACCGAACCCGGCCGATGGACTTTGAGTTGCACAGCCTGACTGAGGTCGTGGGCTACGGCAGCGGCGTGAACAGTGAATGGCGCTTCCTGCCGTTCTACAACGCGTTTCACACCGAGGGCGCGGGCCATGACGCTTACTACTCGGTGCAGCGCGAGCCGCGTTTGATGTCGCAGGTGCAGCAGCGCGACGGCCCGCGCACCGCCTACATCGGCAGTGAGGTCTACCTTTCGGTCGTGGATGCGCACGAGGCACCGTACTCGGTCGAACTGCGCCAGATCGGCGTGCGTGCGCTGTGCACCAACCGCGACCTGCCGGTCCTGATGCCGCTAGGTGGCGCCAAGAGTGACCTGACGCTTGCCGAGACCGCGCCGGTCAAGAGCATCCAGGTTATCAAGGGGCCGTCGCGCCCAATGTCGGCCCTGCGCGAAGGCAATATCGCCTGGAAGCTGATCAACCAACTGTCGCTCAACCACCTGTCGCTGACCGACACCGATGCCGAGCACGGCGCTGCGGCACTGCGCGAGATTCTGCGGCTCTACGCCCCCACCGGCGATGCCGGCGCCCAACGCCAGATCGATGGCGTGCGCTCGGTCAAACTGCAGCCAGTGGTACGCCGCCTGCCGATGCCAGGGCCGATCACCTTCGGCCGCGGCGTCGCGGTGACGCTCGAGGCCGATGACCTGTCTTTCGAGGGCGCAAGCGCCTTCTTGCTGGGTTGTGTGCTCGAGCGCTTTGTCGCGCGGCATGTCTCGATCAATGGCTTCACCCAGCTGCGGGTGCATTCACCCAGCCGGGGCGACATCTTGAACGGGAGGCCGAGGTGCGGGACACGTCCGATCTTTTAAACCCGGCGGACCGTTCGGGGTCCGGGGCTGCGCCAGCGTCGGACATCCCCCACGCCAGGCGCGACCCGCTGGCAGAAGCAGCGGCGGCACCCCACCGGTTCGACTTTTTTCACCTGATGCGGCTCGTCGAAGCGCAGCACCCCAACAAGCCCCGGCTGGGTACGGCACGCCGTCCGGTAGACGAGCCTGTGCGACTGGGCCAAGCGGCCAACCTGGCGTTTGCGCCAGCCAGCCTGTCGGCAGTTGATCTGAACGACCGCAGCGGCAAGCCCCGCATCGAGGTGCAGTTTTTCGGCCTGTTTGGCCCCAACGGACCGCTGCCGCTGCACTTGACGGCCTATGCCCGAGAGCGCCGCCTGCACAAGGGCGACGAAACCTTCGGCCGCTTTGCCGACATGTTCCACCACCGGCTGTTGTTGCTGTTTTACCGCGCCTGGGCACAGGCCCAACCCGCAGTCAACCTGGACCGACCGGCCGAAGACCGCTTTGCCGACTATGTCGGCTCGATGCTTGGGGTGGGCGGCAAAGCCTGGCGCCACCGTGACCCCGCCCCTGATCATGCCCGGCTGGCCTATGCCGGTCTGCTGTCGCGCCAGGTGCGCAACGCCGATGGCTTGGCCCACCTGCTTTCGGGTTTCCTGGGCATGCAGGTGCGCATTGAGCAGTTCGTCGGCCGCTGGATGCCGTTGCCACCGGCCGAGCGCAGCCGCATCGGACGCCGCGCCGCGTCGCGCCGGCTGTCCACATCGCAATTGGGTGTCAGCGCCGTGCTGGGCCAGGCCGTCTTTGACCGTCAGCACCATTTCCGGGTTCACATCGGTCCGCTCACGCTGGAGGCTTTCGAAGCGCTCTTGCCGGTCGGGCGCGCACTGCCGGCGCTGCAAGCACTGCTCAAACAGTATGTCGGCTTGGAATTTGGCTGGGACTTGCGGCTGGAGCTCGACAAGGCCCAGGTTCCGGCTTGCCGACCCGGCCGCTATGGCCGGCTCGGCTGGACCACTTGGCTGGGCCGTCCTCCTGGGGCGAGGCCGGCCGCGCTGAATCTCGTCCCGAACCTTTTGCAATCCTGAGAGAGAGACCATGGCAGAAATCAACCGCGTCACACTGTTTGGCAAGCTCAATGCCTCCACCTACAAGGCCGTGGAGGGCGCCACGGTGTTCTGCAAGTTGCGCGGCAATCCATATGTCGAGCTGGAGCATCTTCTGGCCCAGTTGCTGCAAGGCGCTGACTCCGACTGGCACCGCGTGATCAAGCACGCCCAACTCGACATGTCGGCATTGGCCAAGGACCTGACCGCAGCACTCGATCGGCTGCCGCGCGGCGCCACCAGCATCTCCGGCATCGCCGAGAACATCGCCGACGCCATTGAGCGCGGCTGGGTCTATGGCACGCTGCTGTACGGCGACAACACCGTGCGCAGTGGCTACATGCTGGTCGGTATGCTCAAGACCAAGAACCTGCGCAATGCCTTGTTGGCCATCAGTCGACAGTTCGAGAAGCTCAAGGTCGATGACCTGTCCGACAGCCTGGCCAAGATCATCGCCGGCTCCCCCGAAGACGGCCAAGGCGCCAGCGACGGGTCGGGTGGCAATGCCGGCGGCGCAGCGCCTGGCGAGGCCAGCGGCGCCATTGCTCCGGCGGCCATGGGCAAGCAAGAAGCACTCAAGAAATTCACCGTCGACCTGACCGAGCAAGCCCGAAACGGCAAGATGGATCCGATCGTCGGCCGCGACGACGAAATCCGCCAGGTGGTCGACATCCTGATGCGCCGGCGCCAAAACAACCCCATCCTGGTGGGCGAGGCCGGTGTCGGCAAGACCGCAGTGGTCGAGGGTTTCGCCCAGCGCATCGCCCGCGGCGACGTGCCACCCAGCTTGAAGGAAGTAGAACTGCGCTCGCTCGATGTGGGCCTGCTGCAGGCCGGCGCCAGCATGAAGGGCGAGTTCGAGCAGCGCTTGCGCTCGGTGATCGACGAAGTGCAGGCCAGCGCCAAGCCGATCATCCTGTTCATCGACGAGACCCACACGCTGGTCGGTGCGGGGGGTGCGGCCGGCACCGGCGATGCGGCCAACCTGCTCAAGCCTGCACTGGCACGCGGCACGCTGCGCACCATTGGCGCCACCACCTTTGCCGAGTACAAGAAACACATTGAAAAAGACCCGGCACTGACCCGGCGTTTCCAGACGATCCAGGTCGATGAACCCGATGAGCCCAAGGCCATTTTGATGATGCGTGGCGTGGCCAGCACGATGGAAAAGCACCACAAGGTGCAGATCCTGGACGAGGCACTCGAAGCCGCCGTCAAGCTGAGCCACCGCTACATCCCGGCCCGCCAGTTGCCCGACAAGAGTGTGAGCCTGCTCGATACCGCCTGTGCCCGGGTTGCGGTCAGCCTGCATGCCACCCCCGCCGAAGTGGACGATTGCCGCAAGCGCATCGAGGCCCTGGAGACCGAGCTTGGCATCATCGGCCGCGAGCGGGCGATCGGCATTGACATTGGCAAGCGCGAAACCGACGCCACTGAAATGCTGGCCAGCGAACGCACGCGGCTGGGCGCACTGGACGCGCGCTGGGCTGCAGAGCGCACGCTGGTGGACGAGTTGCTGGACCTGCGCGCCAAGCTGCGCGCCGGCATCCAGCCGGTTGAAGGCACCGGCAGCACGCTGGAAGCCGCCGCTGCCGTTGAGGCCGCAGCCGATGGCATGACGGCGTCTGATCGCACAGCCGAGCGCGCCGCCCAACTGGCGCAACTCAAAGTGGTGCAGGACAAATTGAGCGCGCTGCAAGGCGAAACCCCGCTGATCCTGCCCACAGTGGACTACCAAGCCGTGGCGGCCGTGGTCGGCGACTGGACCGGTATCCCGGTGGGCCGCATGGCGCGCAACGAGATGGAGACCATTCTGAAGGTGGCCCAAAGCCTGGCGCAGCGTGTCATTGGCCAGGACCACGCGATGGAGATGATTGCCAAACGCATCCAGACCTCACGCGCCGGCCTGGACAACCCGAACAAGCCGATCGGCGTGTTCATGCTGGCCGGCACCTCCGGCGTGGGCAAAACCGAAACCGCACTGGCACTGGCCGAAGCGTTGTACGGCGGCGAACAGAACCTGATCACCGTCAACATGAGCGAGTACCAGGAGGCGCACACCGTGTCCACCCTGAAGGGCGCGCCCCCGGGCTATGTGGGCTACGGCGAGGGCGGTGTGCTGACCGAGGCCGTGCGCCGCAAACCGTACAGCGTGGTGCTGCTCGACGAGGTCGAGAAAGCCCACCCCGACGTGCACGAGATGTTCTTCCAGGTGTTTGACAAAGGCTTCATGGAAGATGGCGAAGGCCGGTTCATCGACTTCAAGAACACCTTGATCCTGTTGACCACCAACGCCGGCACCGACTTGATTGCCGGCCTGTGCAAAGACCCGGACCTGATGCCGGACCCGGAAGGGATGGCCAAGGCGCTGCGCGAGCCGCTGCTCAAGATCTTTCCGCCGGCGCTGCTGGGCCGATTGGTCGCGATTCCGTACTACCCGCTGTCCGACGACATGCTGGGCAAGATCGTCAAGCTGCAACTCAACCGCATCAAAAAGCGGGTCGAGGCGCGCTACAAGATCCCGTTTGAGTATGGCGAGGATGTCGTGAAGCTGGTGGTGTCGCGCTGCACCGAGAACGAATCCGGCGGGCGCATGATCGACGCGATCCTGACCAACACGATGCTGCCCGATATCAGCCGCGAGTTTTTGACAAGAATGATGCGCGAACAGCCGATCGAGCGCGTGCACGTCAGCGTTGCCGACGGTGCGTTCGAATATGGCTTTTGAATGACACTGAAGATGAAGGCTTGGTATGACAATGTCGGCGAGGTTTAAAACGCCAACGAGTCAAATTTGCCATGGCTGTCATGTAAACCGTTTGAAACAACTACAGTGCGATTGCCGCACAGGGTGCAGCAGTTATCAACTTTTTACCGTTGAGCATGCGGCGTGCTGTGTGACAGAAATTTCTAATCCCATCTTCTGATCCAACAGAATTATCTAAGGAGAAACTGCAATGCCAGATGCTTCAGAATGGTTGTCAGGGAGCTACGAAGAGTATACCGACTCCGCCGGACAGAAATATAAAACGCGTGTCCCCACGGCCAGTATGGAATGGGTTTTGAAGGCGTCCGACAACAAACTGTATTGTATAAAATTCGATAAAAACTTCGCCAAAAAACATCTCTTTACTTACACCAAGAAGCCGGTCAAGCCCGAGGACTTGGAAGCGGCCAACGTGGCAAAGATGGCGAAGCAGGCAGGGCATCGGACCAATGAGGAACAGGGCCGATTGTGTAAACATTGCGGCCATGGCCAAAAGCGGCACGAGACCGGCAGTGGGGCGCCCGTTGCCTGCAAGGAGCCGGTACTTGGAAAAACTCCACCGACATGCGGATGCATGACTTTCGAGTTTGCCGAAAATACTTATGAAGTCGGTCGGGCAGCCAAGAATAAACCGACTGCCAATCCGTTGGCAGGTGCAACATTCCGCAAGTCGACCTATATCGTTATGAACGAAATCGACAAGGCCAAGTTCGAGAAGGTGGTGGTCGATTCGATCCAGGCCGCCGAAGTTGCCTGGGCCAGCGGCCACGAGAAAAACCTTGATTGGAACTTCGACAAGGTGGGGGCCGTGGTCAATGTCGATCTCGATAAATTACCAGCCGACTGGGTAAAAGCAAAAGGGATTCAGGTTGGTGTAAAAAATGTCACCGCGGATCCGCTCAAGCCGATTTTCGAGGTATTTCACTACGTTGGAACGATTGCATGACCAGGCCAAGGTAATGGGTACCTTGGACCGTTCGGCAGTGTCAAGGTTGCGCGGGTTGCGAGGCCTGCCGCCGCTCACAGGATCGCCGCGGCCATGGCCTACCTTTCCTGTCCGACGCGACACTACGCAGCCGCCGCAAACGACCACCTGCGCCAGCCAGCCCGGTCGCGAGTGCACCAGATGAAAGACCGCAATGAAGCCGGTTACGACCGCCAACTGATCATTGCGCTGCGGAGCGAACACGGCGGCATAGGTGTGGAGGCACAGGCACAGGCGCTGCACGACAAACGGCGCGTTCCGCCCGTACCGTCTGAAGTCGTTGCGGTGGACCCCAACCCTTCGTCGTTCGACGCGCTACAACGCGCACTCGCGGGCCATGCCTCGGTTCCACTGCCCCTGTCAGCACGCTCACGGCTGTACCTTGTCGGCCACGGCAACGCAGCAAAACGCGTTGTTTCCGGCTGGACCGCACCCGATCTGGCAGCCGCACTCGCAAACGCCGGTCTGCGGGAGGTAGCGACGGTGAGCATCGTTGCCGATGGCGCCGGTCGAGACCCCGACCTCGACAACGACGACACCGCGCACGACACAGCCGGCGCATCCAGTTTCGCGTCGGTGTTGCACCAGCGGTTGCGTGATCTCCACGCGGTCGCGACAACAGTGCACGCCCGAGTCGGCGTGGTGCGGGTGGCTGAGGTTGCCGATGCCGGAGTAGCCGGTTCAATCGAACGGGGTCGAAAACTGACTTCAAAACGTCCGGGCGAAGTGGCGACCGAGCATCACGAACCGCGCAGCAAGCTCACCTTTAGCTGGAACGGTAGGCATCAGCATGTCGAATGGAGCCGCTGACCCTCGGGCGCATCGCGTCTGCCAGTGCCCGGCGTCTGCGGTGCGTCCATCGTCGCCGCACACAAGGGCTGAGGGGCAAGTCCTGCCATACGCTTGCCCGCCACTGGTCCTCGACCGGCGCCAGGTCCGTTCGGCAATAAGATCTCGATTCAACCTCACGACAACATGTCGTTGGGTGGTAAACACGCCCCACTTGCAACACTCTCCCTCACCACTTCAATAGCCCATAGATGTCGACGCCAACCGGTCGCAATGTCCCGCTAACACTTTGGCACCGACGGCCTGGCAACAGCATGCCAACGGTTGACGAGACCAGCAGCCGGCAATGGCTGGATCGGCACAGGATCGACGATGTTGGACGCAGCGCTCTGCGCTGCACAGCGCTGGGTTTGACCGATGGCACCGAGTTGTCCCGCTTGGATGACGCACAGCTCAACGACCTTCTTTTCGCGGCACTGATGGCGGGGCGCGTGCGGCCTGCCGCGGAGGCCCCCGTGGTGCTGCGGCAGTTGACCCAGACCGCCCAGCCGGCTGCTGCTCCACGGCTTACACCGGCCGCCAGCATTCCAAGAGCGCCGACGGCGGCAACGTCTGCGCCCGCCGCCGAGAGCACTTTTGAACCTAACCTGGATGTAGCGGCCCAGGTCGCCGTGCTGAAGCAGGCAGCGCAGGACGGTGTGCCGTTCTGTGAGGAGTGTGCAAAACCCACTGCCAAGCGTTCGTTGGCAGAGGCGCCCGGATGACGCCCGAGCAACGCGAGCAAATCCTGCAGGCACTGTGGCCGCAGGGCGCCAAGTCGAAGCTCAGTGTCTGGGCGGTCTTGGACTGCGCGCGCGATCCGAAAATCTACCTGGCCTTGCTGGAGTCGCGGCTGGAGTTCCGCTGCCTGTACAGCGGCACGATACCGCGCGCCTTAGAGATGAACGCGCCGCAGCTTGTGGAATTGCTGCCCGACCATCGCCTGACCCTGCGCTTGCTGGACGAGGGATGGGGCAAGGCCTGGGGTCTGTTCCTCACAACCGACGACGCCGCACGGCTACGCGACCACCTGCGGCGCTGGCTCAAGGTGCGTGATGACGCTGGTCGGCGCTATCTGTTCAGGTTCTACGATCCGCGCGTCTTGCCGGCATGGTTGAAATCGGCCACACCGGCGCAACTCGCCCGCTTTTTTGGCCCGATACAACGCATCGTCACCGAAGTGTCGCGCGGTCGATCTCTGTGGGAGTACCGCGTGGAACAGGGGCAACTGGTCGAGCTTCAGCTCGAATTGCCGTCGGCTTTGGGCAGTGGTTGAGGTTCATCGGGGACGCGCAGCGTCGTTTGCCAATGCGGCAGTGCGTTGATCTCGGCCAGCGGCTCCCAACTGCGATCGATACACTCGCGCACCGCGGCATCAGTGGCACTGACGCTCATGGTTTGGTTGGCCGATTGCTGCGCCGTCTGCGACCAATGGCTCACGGGCTGTCCATTCCGGGTACCTCAGCCCCAAAAGCCTGAGGGTGACAAGGCCAGCAACGGCGGAGACACGCGCTGCCCACCGTTGTCCGTTTGATCGTCGCCATCGTCGTCGCTGTCAGGCGGCGGCAACAGCGGTGCGTCTGGACAGCGCTCGGGGAGTTGCTGGTAGATCAAGAACATCCTGGCCACCGCACCCAAACCGCGCGCTTGCAGAATCGCGCAAATCCACGCGTGGCGCGGCTGTGCCTCAAAGCCTTCGCCGAGTGCGATCACGAGATCGGTATAGAGCGCCACGCTGTGCCGGTCGAACAAGCCGTGGTCACGGGCTGCGGCCAGGCAGCGCCGCAACAGCCGCTCGCCGCGCCGCCCCCCGATGAATGTGGCGTGGGTCGGGAACACCGACACCACATGATCGGCCAGCAACTCGAGGTAGCTTTCCTGCGCGGCCAGACCGAGCGCACGCAATTGCGCGGGTCGCAGTACGGGCAGGTCAGGCAAGGCCATCGGTCGGTACTTGGCGCTCAGGGCGTGCGCGGTCGCCGCGTCAGCCCCACGGTCATCGGCCCGGCCAGCACAGCATCGGAGAAGGCATATAGAAACCAGGTCTGCTCAATGCCGTCAAAGGCCTGCAGCCTGCGCAGGTCGACCGTGAAGGTGCCGACGCCGCGCGGCTGGTTTGCACTGAAGTCAAGCGCGTCATAGACCGGCACGACCAATCGCCAAACGGCAGGCATGGCCACCTGTGAGCCGGTTCCAACCAGGGTGATGGGCACCACTGCCGTCGGCAGCGGCGCGCTCTTGACGCCTCCGGCCAACTGGGCGAACAAGGCCTCGGTGCCGGGGCGTGCTGGCCCTGACGGGACGATGTGGCGCTTGAGCACCGGCAGTCGAAATGTGCCGCGCAGCAAGCAGGCTGCACCTGTGTCGAGCGCACAGACGCGAGGCAACTGCCAGTTGATGCCCAGACCTTCGGGCAGTGGCGGGCTCTTGTCATCGCGCCGATACGACACGTACGGCTCCACAGGCGGCGGCGCCAGCACCGGAACCGCGGTGTGGCTGCGTGTTTCAGCCTTGTACTTCTCCACTTCGGGATCGACAACGGATGACGTTGCTTTCAACTCGATCATCCGACCGGCGCTGACTTGGTCGCCCAGCACCAAGCGCGCGACATACCGCCCAGACTCCCACGGCAAGGACAGGCGCGACCGCAGATCGATGGTGAAGGTCTCGGTGCCGATGCCGGACAGCATGGGCACGCTGCTCGGTGGCGCCGGCGGTTCAGATTCGCGGGTCGAGGGTGCGATCGCCAGCGCGGCCGAGGTGATGTTGTTGACAAGGTCAGTGGCGATGATGACTGCGGTGCTGTCGAAGGGCCGCTCGCGCAAAGTCTTGAACGTCGCCACCCTCAACGCCTGGGTCGGCGCATTGCGGCGGGCGTCGATGGGAACAACGGCCGGCGCGTCATACAGCAACACCTCTTTGCCCCCATCGACAAAGGGTGCGGTGATCTCGGCACGTGTGCGTGCCGGGTTGCCCCAGAAATCGGCGTCATCGAGTTTCAGCGGTCCTGGGGTCACAGCAAAGTCTCCTGCGGTGCGCCGGTCGGGGGATGCCGGCCCGGCGGCCGGTGCGCTGAACACGGCGCACGCAAGGACCAGGAATGCAACCCTGGCTGGCGCGCGCTGATCGCGCAGTGTGGTGAGGGCGGCGGCATGGCTCATTCGAGCGGCGTCGCGCGCAAGATATCCTGGCATTGCGGGCAGAAACTCAAGCGCCTGCGCCGGCCGTCATCGCGCGGCCCCTCGCCGTACAGCGTGCAGGTGCCGGTTCGACCGCCATAGCTGGGCAGGGCCTTGTCGGCATCCGACAGCCCATAGGCGCAATGGCCACCACTGTGCCCGTGGCCGGTGTAGTAGTGGCCCAAGGTGCCATTGGTCTGGTAGGCCACCACGGTCTCGCTCGCTGTGGTGTCCTTGGCGGCAGGGATACCCGGCAGGCCGTGACCCGTCTTGGTCATCTTGAACTGGTGGCCGGCCTCGTGAAGAAAGGTGTCGGTGATGCATTTCGGGCAGTTGATGCCCCACTTGACCAGAATCTGGCCGTTCGACGCCAAGCCATTGGCCGCGCGCTGCTGTTCCCATTTCAGGTTCAAGATGATCGGACAGCACACATCGGACAGCGCGCCTGCCAGTGTGCCTGGGTCATCGGCGTCGACGCTGGGCAGGTCAACCGAGATCTGTTGGTGGTGGCTGCGGTCCATGTTGACGACCGCGTGCCAGTCGAGCCCGCCGCTGCGCGGTGTGCCGTCAGGCTCCAGCCCGCCATGCTTGTACAGGGCTGGCGCCGCCGCCACCCTTGTTTGCAGGTAGCTGTTGATCGCCTCCACGCGGCTGGTACGCCTGGCATTGCCGAGTTTCCCGGTCAGACGGAACTGCAACTTGAACCCGTGTGGCCGCACCGCGTCGTCGCTGCACAAGGGCGCAAGCCATCCATCGATCACCGCCTTGGCGCTGCTGTCGAGCGTGGTGGCGGTGTTGCCGAGCATCGGATTCTTGAACAACACCCGGCACGCAGACGGGTGCTGGGTCAGTTCGTCCAGAGTGAACACGGCATTGCCGTCATCGCTGGCGGCTTGGTCGTCCAGCGTCACGGCGAAGGCACAGGTTGGTGGACCGTGGAAGGCGCCAGGATCGGCGATCTTGGCCTTCCAGTTGATGCTCTTGATGCTGTCAGCGCCGCCGCCGCCGCGCCATGCAGACACCGGCGACCAATACATGCGACCGTCCGGGAAAGCAAAGTCGGCATCGGCCTGTTGCACGTCGAAGGTCGAGTCCTGGTCTGCGTGGGTGGCCGGGCCGTCGTTGTAGAGGTTGATGTCGCAGGCCTTCAACAGCAGGCTGCGCCGGCCCTTGCCGCCGTCGAAGGGCTTGGGGTCAGTCTGGTAGGTGTAGTCGGTCAACAAATAGACCTGGGCCGGGCCGGCAGCGCGTTGGAAGAACTCCCGCTTCATGACCGAGCCCGGACAGGCCGCGCTGGCCTGGACTTGGGTGAACGAATGGCTCTTGAAAATTTCGTACTCGATGAAGGTCGCGTCGCCGGAGGTCTTCAGATTGGCCAAGCCGCCCGCCGCGAAATCACGCAGGCTGCGGCCGTCGGTCAGCAAATGGTCTTCGAGCTCCATGAAGTCAGGGGCCAGGATCTCGTACCAGAGCTTGCGCCAGTTGGTGAAGCTGAGGTCGGCATCAGCACAGGCCGCCGTGCTGCCGATGCGCACCACACAACAGTCGCCGCCCGCCTCGCCGAGTTCAAGCTTGAACACGCCGACACCGTTGGCCGCAGCCAGTTCGACCTTGCCCTTGATCTCCCACTCACCGTCGTCGACGCCATCCTTGACCACGCTGCGGTCGACAAGGTTCAGGCCGGCGGCGAGATCGGTCTTGGGTGAGTTGCGCAAGCTCTTCTTGTTACCCGGGCCGCTGAATTTGACATTGACGAAAACGAAAATGCCGGCAGCGCCAATCAACTCGGCGTTTGGTACGCCCGCGGGGTTGCGGTCGCCCAGCACGCCGACGCTGACTTCAACCGTGTGGCGCAGGCCGTCAGCACCCTTTTTCGAAGGGTCTGCGTCCAGATTCACCCATTGCCGGACCTGGCCGTCAGCCGGCCGCTTGGGGCTGATGAATTCAGCCACAAAGTTGACCTTGCCCTTGCTCTTCAGCTCTCGCAGCTTGCCACCCTGCGCCTCAGGGTCGCCGACAATTTCATACGGTGCTACACCTTCGAGCAGAAACGGAAAACCCTTGTCGAGCTTGAAAGTTTCCAACGATGGGTCGGCGTTAGACGTCTTGAGTCCGGCGCCGAAGGGCGCGCCGTTCTGCATCACTTTGAACTTGAAGTTTTTCAGCGGCTTGCTGTCATCCTCATTGCGGCTGGTGAGCTTGCCCTCGCGCGGCCAAACCTGGATCTCATCGTCGGACTTGTAGTCCTCACCGTCAGCGATCGCCTTGTAGGTCAGCAGGTAGCTCGTCTTGTTGTCGGCCACCTTGGGCGGCGTGTATTTCGCGGTGGCGGATTTACCTGCGGGTGCGCTCTCGCTGGCGGCAACCGCGCCCTGAACCCGCGCCGCCTCCACGGTGTCGTGAAACACGACGAACTCGACGCTGCCAGCGCCGGTCTTGCCGTCTTTGAGCAGGCAGATGAGTTCGACCTCAGTCCGTTCGTGGATGTGACGCGGCATCAAGACCCCGTGGCGTGATCGGGAAAGACGTTTCAGGAACGCGAATGGTAAGCCGCAAAATCAGCTGGCAAGCCCGGCCAATCCCGCAGCCGGCGCCGCCACCGACTGAAACCGCATCACCGTCACCGCATTGGCCTGCCGGTGGCTCATCACCGGCATCAGCCCGGCCGCCAGCAGTGCGGTGCCGCCCTGCTCGCCCAGGTAACGCTCGGCGCAGGCCTGCAGTTCAGGCGCACCATCCACAAGGCAGGTGAAAGCTGGCAGGTCGCCGATCTCGCGCTCGTCGCCCGGCTCGAAGTCCCAGCCTTTGGCGCTGAAGGCGCGACCGATCAGCAGCGCGCAGGCCAACGAACCGTTGCCCCAAAGAAACTGCTCATGGTCCGGTGCGGCCACCCATTCCTCGAACTGGAAGCTCTCGATCGGGTCGCTGGCCTTGCCATAGGGCCGCCTCAGCAGCACCCGCGGCGCGGCCAGGCCAATCCATCGCGCCACCTCGCTGCGCCTCAGCGCCTGCCAGCCAGCCAAAGCCGGGCTGTCATCGCCGGCCAGCGCGGTGCTGCCGCCCGCCAACAGCGGCCCGCCGGCCTGAGACGCCAGCACGCCCAGCGCCGCCAGCAGCCCGATGTCGGTGTCCGACGGACCAAAGGTATACAGCCCCACCAAGGCGGTCCAGCCGTTCGCGCCGGGCTGGTTGCGCCAGCGGTCCACCAGCGCGCGGTACACGCCAGTCGATTCGATTTGGCCCTGGGCGGCCACCACGTCGGCCAGCAGTTCCTCGCGGCCGACGTCAAACAGGTGCAACTGCAAATCGTCGTCCAATTCCAGGCTGCTGATCAACCACTGCACGCCGCGCCAGGCTGACTCCATGGCCTGGAATGCCGGCGCGTGCAACACCGCCCGCATCTGCTCGGCGATCGCAGCATCGACCGAGGCAAGGTAGCTGGCCTGCTGAGGCGCAATAGCCGGCACGATGTGCGGGGCGACAACAGCGCGAATGAAGGCCTCGATACCCGCGCCAGACGCCACCGCCGCATTGGACGTATCGAACGTATTGCCGGCCGGGTTTTGCCATGCCGTGGCAGCACCGCCACCCAGCAATTGCGCCAGCAGCCCGTCGTCCGGACCCGCCCCTGCCGCACCGGGCGTGGCCGCGACGACCGGTGCTTCGGTTTGCAAAAACGCCGCCGCTGCCTGGGAATAGGTGGTTGGATCAGCCAAGCGGCGGCGGAGCTCACGCAGCGAGCGAAACACCTCCAGCCGCGCCACCAACTGATCGGGGTGGAAATCTTCCAGCGCCGCAAACGCCAGTTCACCGGCAGGCAGTGTGAGGCGCGGTGCAAGCCGGGCCAACACGGTGTCCAGATTGTCAAAATCAACCCGGAGCGTGGGTCTTTGCGCCAGCGCCGGCCGTTGAGCTGGAGGCAGGCCGCTGAAATCGGCCATCACCAGCAGCCGCATCGGCCCGCCAGTGCGGCGCGGCGCGACCTGACCGCGGCTTAAACTCAGGTTGAACTCCATACGTCCCGGCATCCTAGGCTCCCTGGGGCTGGTTTTGCACGACACCCGGCAAAGCCCAGGCGCAGCGAGCAAGGCCAACAGTGTCCGTCAGCGGCTGCATCCAGCGCAAGGAACCCGATGTCAGTGATCCGCAGCAATGCCCACGAAGCCTTGGTCGAACAGTTGCGGCAAGGCATGCAGCACCACGCTGCAGGTCAACTCGACGAAGCCGAGCAGATCTACCGCAAGGTGCTGGCCCAAGCGCCACAGCAACCCGACGCCTTGCACCTGCTGGGCCTGCTGGCCGCCCATTACCGCGACTTTGACCGGGCTCACGACCTGATCCAGCTGGCGATTGCTGCCAATCCGGATGAGGCGATGTTTCACAACAATCTGGCGAACGTCTGTGTCGAGCGCGGCGACCTGGCAGCCGCCGAGGACTTGTACCGCCGGGCCATTGAACTGGACGGCAGCCGCCTGGATGCGATGAGCAATCTGGGCCTGCTGCTGGGCAAGACCCAACGCGCTGAAGACGCCGAGCGGCTGCTGCGGCGGGTGGTTGAACTGGACCCGACCAATCCCGACTGGCGACAGAACCTGGCTGGCTTGTACCTGGGCCTGGGCCGCGACAGCGAGGCCTTGGCGCAATGCGACCAGGGTCTGGTGGTGGCACCGCGTAGCCGCACCCTGCGCGGCCTGCTGGCCATGGCCTACCTGCACCTGGGACTGACCGACAAGGCCTGCGCGGTGCTCACCGCGTGGATCGCTGCCGAACCCGATGACCCGTACCCGCGGCACCACCTGGCGGCCTGTACCGGCGAGCACGTGCCGGTGCGTGCCGCCGATGCCTACGTCACCGGCATGTTCGATTCGTTTGCGCGCAGTTTTGATGCCAAGTTGGCCAACCTGTCGTACCAGGCGCCAGCGCTGGTTGCCGCTGAAGTCGCCCGGCGTATGGGCGCCCCGGCCAAGGCATTGGACGTGCTGGATGGCGGCTGCGGCACCGGCCTGTGTGGTCCGCTGCTGGCACCGTTTGCGCGTGCCCTGACCGGCGTCGATCTGTCCGAGGGCATGCTGCGCAAGGCCGTGGAACGGCGGCTCTATGACCACCTGATCCAGGCCGAATTGGTGGCCTTTCTGGCCAGTCAGCCAGCCGCCTACGACCTGCTGGCGTCGGCCGATACGCTGTGCTATTTTGGTGATCTGGTCCCGTTTGCGGTGGCCGCAAACAGCGCAGTGCGACCTGGTGGCAGCTTGGTGTTCACGGTTGAAGCACACGGCGAAGTGGTGGCGACCAAAGTGGCGACCGAGGTAGCGACCGAGGTGTCGAGTGTGCAGCGCGCTGCTGAGGACAGTACGCAAACACAGGGCGCAGCCGCGAGCGAATCCGGGGCCGAAATCGACGACTTACCCAACTACGTCTTGCGCAGACACGGCCGTTATAGTCAAAGCCGGGCCTATGTCTTGGCCACACTTCGGGACGCGGGCTGGACCGATATCAGTGCCGAGGCGGTGAACCTGCGCAACGAGGGGGGCAAGCCGGTCACCGGTTGGCTGGTCGCGGCCCGCGCCACGAGCCCGCACTGAACCAAATCGAGGATCTATGGCGCAGCAATTCAAGCCGATGCAGATGACGCTGAAGTCCGGCGCCGGCGACAAGCTGGGCTTTTTGTCGATGTCAGCGCTTGAAGAAGTCTCGCGCCTGTTCGAGTACCAGATCATTGCCGTATCGGATGACCTCACCATTGCGCCCGACAGCCTGCTGGGCAAACCGGTTGCGGTGTCGATCGACCTGGGCAATGGCGCCAAGCGCTGGTTCAACGGCATCGTGGCATCGTTTGGCATCGAGGGCGGCGACGGCCGGCACGCCACCTACCGCATCACCGCACGGCCCTGGCTGTGGCTGCTGACACGGTCCGCCGACCTGCGGGTCTTTCAGGACAAGTCGGTGATCACCATCGTCAAGGAGATCTTCGCCGAGTACAACGGCAGCGTGGTCGACAAGACCACCGGCAGCCACAAGCCACGCGGCTACTGCGTGCAATACCGAGAGACCGACTTCAACTTCGTCAGCCGCCTGATGGAAGAAGAAGGCATCTTCTACTGGTTTGCGCATGCCGAGGACAAGCACGACCTGGTGCTGGCCGATGACGCCGGCGCACACGCCGCCACGTCTGGCTACGAGACAACCCCCTACCGGATTGACCAAGGCAATGCGCTGGCCGAGCAGCAGGTGATCTTCCAGTGGCGCATGCACCACGAGATCCAATCGGGAAAGTTCAGCCTGCGTGACTACGACTTCGAGAAGCCCAGCACCGACCTGATGGCCCGGCAGGTCACCAGCAAACGCAGCCACACCGAGGCCAAGCACGAGGTCTACGACTACCCCGGCCGCTTCACCGACAAGGCCGTCGGCGACGACCTGGCCACCATCCGGCTGGACGAAGCGGCGGCCCGTTATGGCCGCTATACCGGCGAGGCCAACACGCCCGGGCTGGTAGCCGGCGCCAAGTTCTCGCTCAAAGAGCATCCGCGCGCCGACCAAAACGCCGCCTACACCGTGCTGGCCACCCGGATCGACATGAAACAGACCGGCTACGAGTCTGGCGACGACACGGACAGCGGCTTTCTGTGCAGCTTCACGGTGCAGCGCTTTGACGAACCGTTCCGCCCCGCCCGCACCACCCGCAAACCGACCGTGGCAGGCCCGCAGACGGCAGTGGTAGTCGGCACCGGCGACGCTGGCGACATCTTCACCGACAAGTACGGCCGGGTGAAGCTGCAATTCCATTGGGACCGGCTGGGCAAAAATGACAACACCAGTTCTTGCTGGGTGCGGGTGGCGTCGCCCTGGGCCGGCAACGGTTTCGGGATGATCGCCCTGCCGCGCCTCGGGCAGGAGGTGGTGGTCGACTTCCTCGAAGGCGACCCGGACCAACCGCTGATCACGGGCCGGGTCTACAACGCGGCCCAGATGCCGCCCTACGCCTTGCCGGACAACGCCAGCGTCAGCACCGTCAAGAGCCGCAGCGTCAAAGGTGCTACTGACGCCTTCAACGAGTTGCGTTTTGAAGACAAGGCCGGCAAGGAATACGTGTTGTTCCACGCCCAGAAGGACCGGCTCGACTTCATCGAACAAACGCTGAAAAGCAAGATCGGCAAGGACGAGCACCGCAGCGTCGCCGGCGACCGGAAGGAAAAAGTCGAAGGCGAACACCACTTGTCCGTGGCCAAGGATGTCAAGCAGAAGTTTGACGGCAAGTTCAACGTCGAGGCCGGCAAAGACATCCTTTTTGACGGTGGCGGGGTGTTCAGCCTCAAGACGGCCAAGGACATCACTGCCGCATCGGGCGCTTCGGTCTCGCTGAAGTCGGCCACCGCCATGCACCTCAAGATCGGCACCAACCTGGGCGCCGAGGGCGGCCAGAACGTGCACATCAAGGGCGGCATGAATGTGGTGATCGAAGCCGGGGTGCAGATCAGCATCAAGGCCGGTGCGTCGTCGATCGTGCTCGGCCCCGACGGCGTGTCGATCACCGGGATGATGGTCAAGATCAATTCGGGCGGATCGCCGGGTTCGGGCAGCGGTGCGACGCCGGTCGACCCGACCAAGCCCGATGCACCGGAAGCCCCGGAGTTGCCCGAAGACCCTTTGACGCACCGCTGAGGCGCAGACCATGCGCCCGGACGACGCCGCAACCCTGGAAGACGCCGCCTGGCGGGGCTTTGTCAAACGGCTGGCCGACATGCTGGCAGGCCAGTGGCCGGCCATGCCGGATCGGCTGGGCGACCGCTATCCGGCCTTCATCGATCTGGCGGTGCAACAGGCCGGCGAACAGGGCCTGGTCCGTGCCGCCAGCGTGGCACGCTTCGCCAACCTGTGGTTCGTTTGGGGGCCGGCTTACCACGAGCGTCCTGGCTTCGAATGGGCGCAGGCGATCCTCGCTGCAGGCCGGGACAATGCGGGCGCGGCTGCGTCGCGCGACTGGCTCACCGTGCACCAGCTGGTGCAACGCTCGTTGGTCGAATTGCAGCGCCTGCCTGGCGCCCGCATAGAGCCCCACGCCTTGGCCGCCGCCGACGCCAAATTGATCACGGCCTTTGCTGCCTTTGGCAGCCAGGGCCGGATGCACCCGCCGGAACCCGCGCCGGCACCGCTTGCGGCCTGCGACCTGGAAGCCGCCGACATCCGGGTGCTGGACGACAGCTGGCAACTGCAGTACCGGCTGGGCCAGGGCGCCGCAGCGGCCGAGTGGCAACGCAGCGCGGTGGTGATGCCGCCGGCGCTGCGCGTCGATGCCAGCCGGCCAGCGCCCAAGCTGGTCGCCATGCTGTCGAACCCGGCCGGACACGGCCCGCAGGCACACCTGCAGGTGCGGGTGCGGGCATTCGCGCTGTGCAATGGCGACGTGCATCCGGTGCTGGGTTTTTCGGGCCCCCATGGCCGCTGGGTCTGGACTGGCCACGAGTCCAAGGCCGCCAGCTGGCCAGTGGTGGCCCGCGACCAGCCGCTGCCACGCGCCGGACCGGGCAGCGCTATCGCCGAAGAAACATCGCCCGAGCTGCACCGCCTGGAAATCGACGTCTGCGGCCTGCGCGACGAGGGTGAACCCATCGGTCCGGTGCAGACGCTGGTATCGGTCTGGCCGGCCGCCCAGTGGTGGCTGGACCTGCAGCGTGCGGCGCCCGAAAGCCAGTCCGTACTGCCCGGTCCCCGCGCCTGGCAACCCGGCCGCAGCCGCTGCCGCATTGAGCGAGACGGCGTTGCGCAGGATGCCACGGCGCTACAGCAACAATTTGAAGCCGGCCTCGATGGCGCCGTGGCGCTGGGACTGCAGACACTGGCCGCCGCCTGGGAGCTGCTGCCCGGCCTGGCGTCGGTGCGGCTGGACGCCATGCTGGGCCTGTTGGCGGGCAAAGCCAGCCTGACCTGGGGTTGGGCCTACGGGCCGGGCGGGCTGGACGGCCAGGCCCTGATGCGCGTCGTGGCGCAGCTCGATCTGATCGGCTGCCTGGCGGACCTGCAACTGGGGGGCGAGCTGACGCTGGCGGGCACACGCAGCCGTCTGATGCTGCGTCTGGCAGGCCAGGCCGCACTGCGCCAGACAGTTCATCACGACACCCCGACGCCGCCCTTGAACGAGGTGCTGATGGCGGTCGTGACACGCTGGCGGTTTCCGGTCGAACTGACGCTGGAACCTCTGGCCAACGCCACGGGCAGCGTGTTGCAGCTGGCCGGGCCGGCCACCGGGGCGCTGGTCGGCGAGGCCGGTCTGCGTCCCTGCACCAAAGGATGCAGCGGCTGGGAATGGTTTGTGGGCTTGCGACTTGAGCCAGTTGCCGTGCCGCTGCTGGTCACCGACCCGCTGCTGGGCCAGCAACAGCTGCTCCAACCCCTGCTGCCCGCACTGACCCTGGTCAACTGGAGCCTGGGCTGATGGAGCGCTTGCTGGTGCTGCGCCTGGAGGCGCTGGGGTGCACGGCAGAGGCCCTGCTCAACGGCGTGCCGGTGGCGCGGGTGAGCGGCGCGCAGACCGTGGTCACCTTGCCGGTGCACGAGTTCACGATACTGGGCAGCAACGCGCTTGAACTGGTCGTGCATCCGGCGGCGCCGGGTGCAAGCGTGCAACCCGTGCCCATGTTGTCAGACGGCCAGTCCGGCGCCAGCCTGCGCCTGCTGTTGCCCAGGGTGGACAGTGTGGCCACCCCCGCCAGCGCGCGCACGCTGGCGCAACTCGACTGGGCGCCGGCGGCCGACGTCGTGTTCGACGCACCGGCCAGCGTGTTCCAGTCGGTGGACCTGCCGATCGCGTTTCCGCGCTGGCGCTGGCTGGATGCGCCCGTGATCACCGAAAGCCCGACGCTGCTCAAGGACCTGGCCGCGTACTTGCTGCCGATCGCCGTTGGCCTGGCCAAAGGCGACGCCGAGCCGTTGATCCAGGCATCGCGGCTGCGGCTTGACGAACTGGCCTTGGCCTACCAGCGCAACCTGGCCGACGATGTGGCACGTTTGCGTCAGAACATACAGGCGCTGCATGCCGCCCAGGCCCTCAAGCCGGCCCTGCCAGCGGCGGGCAAAATCAGGTTGCGGTCCGTGGCCGGTGGTCGGATGGTGGAGTGCCTGACCGCAGAGGGCACCGCTCTGCTGCAAAGCCCAGTGGCAGGTGGCGGCACAGTCACCTGGACGCTGCGCATTGCCGCCGTCGAAGGCCGTTTCTATGTGCTGCGCTGAGGCCCGTGCCCCTGCCAAGCACCCCATGATTTCAGGAGCGATTGCATGATTGTGCTGACCGTGCTCAGCTACAGCGGCCAACCGGCTGAAGGACTGTCGGCGAGTTTTGACGAGCTGGGCGGCAGCATCGGCCGTGCCGAAGGCAACCAGCTGGTATTGCCCGACCCTGAACGCAGCATCTCTCGCCTGCACGCCAAGGTGTTGTTTCGCAGTGGCCAGTACACCATCGTCGACAACGGCAGCAACCCGATTGCCGTCAACGGCAGTGAAGTGCCCAGCGGCCGGGAGCAGCCGCTGCAAGCCGGCGACCAAGTGCAGATCGGCGGCTATCTGCTGAAGGTCACACAGGCTGCAGCCGCCAGCGCAGGCGCGGCCGGCGCCTTCGACGACCTGTTCGGCGACGGTGCACAAGGTCTGGCGGGACCGGCCCTGGCGCCCAAGCTGTCAGCAACATCCTGGACCAAGCCGCCGGCGGCGCCCGCGGCGGCGGCTTGGGGCGGGCCGCCGTCGGCGCCAGCCTGGCCGGCACCTGCACCGCCGCCCATTGCCGCGACACCACGTCCACCAGTCGCGCCATCGGCTTTGCTGGACGACGATTGGGATTTTCTTGCCCCTGACCCACGACCCGGCAACGATGCGCCCGCCTTGGTGCCCGCCTCGTCGATCGGCTCGGCCATGGGGCCGGGTGCAATGGATTCGTTGGACGACCTGTTCGGCCTGGGTGGGCCGTCTGGCGGCGCTGATCCGCTGGGCGCCACGCCCCAGCAGGCCATGCTGATGCAGCCCAACATGGCCGCGCACGCCGATCCGCTGAAGTCATTGGACCGACCTGTCGGCATTGCACAGGCGAGCCGGTCCGATCACGTGTCCGAGCTGAACACGCCGATGTCACTGCCCCGCGCGCCCGCGCCGCTTGCGGCACCGGTCGCAGCAGCGTCTGCAGCGCCGTCCAAGCCGCCGGCCAGTCTGCCCACCGGGGCAATCTTCAGCTGGGATGACCCGCCACGTGACGGACGGGTGGTCACTTTGCCGGGCCGCCCGAGGGGCGATGGGGTTGCCGATGCGGTGCCACCGGCGCAGGTCGCCACACCCACACCCCCACCCACACCCGCACCTGCTTTTTCGGCGCAAGCCGCGCCCTTCCAAGCAACAGCCCCGCCACCCACGCAGGCAGCGGCAAGTGCCACGCTGGACATCCCCGTGTCGCCCCGGACTGCATCCCATGACGCGGCCTTGATCGCCGCGCTGTTGCAGGGCCTGGGCGCGCCCGGCGTGCGCATCGAGACGCTCTCGCCTGAGCTGATGTTGCTGATCGGCCAACTGCTGCGTGAGTCCACCCGCGGCGCGGTCGAGCTGCTGCTGGCGCGCACCGCGCTCAAGCGCGAGATGCGGGCCCAGGTCACGATGATCGTTGCGCGCGAAAACAACCCGCTGAAGTTTTCGCCCTCGGTCGAAATGGCGCTGCAACACCTGTTGTCGCCCACCACGCCCGGCTTCATGCCGGCAGCCAGTGCCGTGCGCGACGCCTTTGATGACCTGCGGGCCCACCAGTTGGGCGTGATGGCCGGCATGAAGGCCGCACTGGACGGTGTGCTGCAGCGCTTCGATCCACAGCAACTTGAAGCCCAGCTGAGCAGCCGTTCGACCTTGTCCAACCTGATCCCGTCCAGCCGCAAGGCCAAGCTCTGGGAGCTGTTCCAACAGCTGTTCGGCCAGCTGTCCAGTGAAGCACAGGACGATTTCGACGAACTGTTCGGCAAGGCCTTCCTGCAGGCCTACGAGGCCCAGCTCGATCGGCTGCAGGCCGATCCCGGACGGAGGTAACGGCCATGTTGGCACTTGAAGTGGCCCTGCTTACCGACCGTGGTGGTCGCAACTACAACGAAGATGCCTGTGGGCATTGGCACTCCGACCGCCATCTGTGCTGTGTACTGGCCGACGGCGCCGGTGGTCACGGCGGCGGCGACATCGCGTCCAAGCTCATCGTCCAGGAGCTGATCGGTCGCTTTTCGCGGGAACCCACGCACAACGGTCCCGCGCTGGGCAGCCTGCTGCGCCAGACCAATGTCTCGTTGATCGAACAACGGGTGCCGGGCACGCCGCGGGCAGACATGCACAGCACGGCCGTCTGCCTGGTGATCGATTTTGTTGACCATCAGGCCCATTGGACCCATGCCGGCGATTCACGCCTCTATTGGCTGCGGGGCGGGCGGGTGCATGCACGCACCCGCGACCACAGCCTGGTGCAGGCGCTGGTCGATGCCGGCGTGATGAGTGAGGCTCAGATGCACGGCCACGCCCAGCGCAGCGAGTTGCGCTCGGCGCTGGGCGTGCCGGCCGACCAGTTGGAGGTCAGCAGTGCCGAGGGCCTGGACGCCATACAACCCGGCGATGTCTTCATGCTCTGCACCGATGGGCTGTGGGAGTTCATCAACGACGAGATGCTGGAGCGCACGCTTGCCGAATCAGCCACGCCACGTGCCTGGCTCGACAGCTTGTCGGACGGGGTGGTTGCTGCCGCAGCCCACAAGTCCAGCCACGACAACTTCACCGCGCTGGTGGTGTGGACCCGCCCGGCCTGAGGCCTGCCAGGAGAGCGACGATGGCCATGCATGTGTGTACCGGCGCGATGATGAAGTGCTCGATGGGCCTGGCGCCTTCCAACTTCATTGCCACGCCCAAGATGGTGATGACCGGCAACATGCCGGCGGGCAACATCATGGACTTCGTGCCGATGATGAACATTCCACCGTTCGGCATGTGCAAGAGCACCGCCAACCCGATGGTCATCGCGGCCACCGCTGCGGCGATGGGCGCACTGACACCCATGCCCTGTATTCCCGTGACGGTGGCACCCTGGATGCCCGGCTCACCCAAGGTGTTGGTGGCCAATGCGCCAGCGTTGAACGACAGCGCCAAGCTGATGTGCATGTGGGCCGGCGAGATCACCTTTGCCACGCCGGGTCAGTTTACCGAGCAGATCCCATGAAAAAGGCCCGCATGCTGCGGGCCTGATGCGAGCGGGTCGGCTGCGCCGGAGGTCAATTAGGGGCTTCGGCCCGGCCAATCTCGACACGGCGGTTTTCGGGCGAAAACGGGTCCTTGCCATTCTTGGGCACGTTGGCCCCCACACCCACAGGCGTCAACATCGCCGGGTCGGCGCCCTTCTCGACCAAGTACTCCCGTACGGCCTCTGCGCGCTTTTGCGACAGCGCCAGGTTGGCGGTGGCCGCGCCTGACGCATCGGCATGGCCTTCGATGCGCACTTGCTTGCCGGTGCCGCGCCGGGACTTCAACACGTCTGCAAACACCTCCAACTGCTTTTTCAGCGAGTCCGGCAGTTCAGCCGATCCGACCTTGAACGACGTGGCCGGCAGCGAGTAACGCATCGTCGGCTTGAATCCCATGCACTTGAAGCCCGCCGCCTTCAACTGCTCACACTGGTCTTCGGGGAACAGCCCTTCGGCCACGGATTTGGCGTCCGGCATGGCCTGCCCCATGTCCACCGCCTCGGCCTGCTGGGCCCAGGCTGCGGCGTGCAACGCCACCAGGCTGACCGCCAAGACCGTGCCGCGCACCGTTGCACAAAGCCCGTCAAGATGGTGTGTCATTGGCTTCACCTCTGCATCAAAGCGGCAGCTCCCAGCGCTGGGACGATCTGCCATGTTCAAAATCCTGCAGCCCGAACGGGCGCCTCACCGATGACCGACAAATTTTGCCGGCTGGCCTGCGCGCTATGGTAGCGCCAAGTTACGCTTGGCAACATCCACAACACGCGGGAGTTTGCCTCAATGGCGCGCCAGATGACTTACCAAGCGCAGCCGTGTATCGTCCGCCACCAAATCACACCCGCTGACGTACGACTTCCGACGGATTGCCGCCAGTCAGACTTCACCAAACTTGGCCCAGGCAGGCCCTAAGATCGTCCCAAGCGGACCCAGGAACAGAGCCCCCCGATGACTTGGTACAACAAGGTGATGTGGACCGAGGGCATGTTCCTTCAACCACAGCACTTCCAGCAGCAGGACCGCTACGCCAGCCGGCAACTTGAGGGGCGACTGACCTCATCGCTGCCCTGGTTGTGGGGATTTTTTGCTTTACAGGTGGACGATGCGGCCCTGCTGCAAGGGCGCATTGCGGTCAACAGCGCGCGCGGCGTGCTGCCCGATGGCCAGGTGTTTTCGGTCCCGGGAGACGACCCCGCGCCGCCGGCTTTCGAAGTGCCGGCCGATGCACGCGACCAAGTCGTGGTGCTGGCCGTGGCGATGTCACGGCCCGGCGTCGCCGAGAGCGATGTCGAAGCCGGCGAGACGGCCATGCCGCCGCGGTTTCGAGCCGCCAACATCGAGGTGGCTGACAGCCACGCCACCAGCCTGCGTGAAGCACCGCTGCAGATCGGTCGCCTGAACCTGCGCCTGATGTTGGCGCGTGACGCCAACGAGGGCTACACCACAGTCGGCGTGGCACGCATCGTCGAACGCCGCGCCGACGGACGCGTGGCGCTGGACCCGGGTTTTGTCGCGCCCATGCTGCACGCTACCGCCCATCCGGTGCTTGACAGTTGCCTGCGCGAGATCCACGGCATGCTGCACCAGCGTGGCGAGGCGCTGGCCGCGCGCATGGTGCAGCCGGGCCGTGCCGGTGTCGGCGAGATCGCCGATTTTCTGATGTTGCAGGTGGTCAACCGGTTTCAGCCGCTGTTCGCCCATCTGCAGCGCCTGCCCGTGCTGCATCCCGAGCGCCTGTATGACCTGCTGCTGGCACTGGCCGGTGAGTTGTCCACCTTTCGGGAGCAGCGCCGTCCCATCGCCTACCCCGAATACCGCCATGACGACCTGGCGGTCTGTTTCCGGACGCTGATGGGAGACCTGCGGCAATCGCTGTCGATGGTGCTGGAACAGACCGCGATCCCGCTCGATCTGCAGGAGCGCAAGAACGGCGTCCGGGTGGCGATCATTGCCGACATTGAATTGCAGCGCACGGCCAGCTTTGTGCTGGCGGTCAACGCACAGATGCCGGGGGACGCATTGCGGGCGCGCTTTCCGACCCAGGTCAAGATCGGTCCGGCTGAACGTTTGCGCGACCTGATCCAGCTGCAATTGCCGGGTGTCATGCTGCGGCCCCTGCCGGTGGCGCCTCGGCAGATTCCGTTCCACGCGGGCTTTACCTATTTCGAGCTCGAAACCCGCGGCAGCGAGCTGTGGAAGCAGCTCGAAACCTCCGGCGGACTGGCGATGCACATCGCCGGTGATTTTCCTGGGCTTGCGCTCGAGTTCTGGGCGATCCGGGGTTGAAGCCCGCGGCCAAGACCCGCGATTGAAGGCAGACGATGAGCGACAAAGACCCCCCAGCCAATCCGTTCGCGGCGTTCGAATCCGACCGCACCATCATCAAGCCCAGTGCCGGCCGTGGCCCGCGCCCGGCCGACGGCGCTGCGCCACCGCCGGCTGCGTCGGCAACCGCCGGCTCGGGCTGGGCAGCACCCACCCCCCCGCAGCCCGGCGCGCACAACAGCGATGAACTGCCGGCCCACGCCAGCCTGAACCCGCTGGTCCAAGCCGCCGCGCCGCTGTTGTCCGCTGCGCCCCGCCTGCGGGCGATGGCGCGTCACCCCAACCCGTCCGCCCTGCGTGAGTCGCTGGCCGAGTCGGTGCGGCGTTTCGAAGCCAGTGCCAGGGCGCAAGGCCTGCCCAACGACCAGGTCATCGCCGCCCGCTATGTGCTGTGCACCCTGCTCGACGAAGCGGCCTCGAGCACGCCCTGGGGCGGCTCGGGCGCCTGGGCATCACAAAGCCTGCTGGTGCAGTTTCACAACGAGAGCTGGGGCGGCGAGAAGGTGTTCCAGTTGCTGACCCGCCTGGCCGAGAACCCGTCGCAGCACCGCAACCTGCTGGAACTGGTCTACGTCACGCTGTCATTGGGATTCGAGGGCCGCTACCGGGTGCTCGACAACGGACGGGCCCAACTCGACGACTTGCGTGGGCGGCTCGCCCAGATGCTGCGCGGGCTGGCCGGGCCGGTTGAAAAGACGCTGTCCTCGCAGTGGCAGGGCGTCGCCACGGCCACGCAGCGGCTGCGCGACGGGATTGCACTCTGGGTGGTGGCCGCAGCGGCAGCGGTGCTGTTGATGCTGGTGTTCATCGCACTCCGCTTTGCCTTGAACGTGCAGACCGACACCACCTTCAGCGCACTGCAGGCGCTGGATGCCAAGGTCGCCAAGGCACCGGCCCTGCCGACCGTGGCGCTCACCAGTGCACCGCCCCCGCCGCGACTGGCGCAATTGCTGCAGGCCGACATCGCGGCCGGTGCGGTACAGGTCAAGGACTTGTCTGACCGTTCGACGGTAACGGTACTGGGCGACACCTTGTTCGACCCCGGTAGCGCCGATGTCGCCAGCCGGGCGAAGCCCCTGTTCGAGCGCGTGGCGGCCGCACTCAACCAGGTACCCGGGCCGGTGCTGATCAGCGGCCACACTGACAACCAGCCGATCCGGTCGCTGCGTTTCCCGTCGAACTGGCACCTGTCCAAAGAGCGTGCCGAGAGCGTGCGCAAGCTGCTTGCCGCCACGGTCAAACCCGACCGTTTGAACGCCGAAGGTCGGGCCGACACCGAGCCGGTGGCCGACAACGGCACGGCCGACAGCCGCGCCCGCAACCGCCGGGTCGAGATCATGCTCTCGGCAACGGCCCAGAACTGACACGCCCAACCCACTCCGCGCAAGCCCTGGACGGACATCCCCGATGAAGCGTTTTTTGCAATGGTTGCTGAGCCCAGCCGTGATGGGTTCGCTGGGCCTGCTGGCCTTGTCGGCCGTGATCTGGTGGATCGGCCCGCTGGTGGCCATCGGCAGCGCCCGGCCGCTGGAGTCGGTGTGGGTGCGCGTGCTGGTGCTGGTGCTGATGTGGGGCATCTGGCTGGGCCGGCTGGCCTGGCTCGCCTGGCAGCGGCGCCGGACCAACTCCGCGCTGCTGGCCGGCTTGGGCGGTGGTCCATCTGCCACCGACAAAGAGGCCCAGGTGCTGGCGCAGCGCTTCAACGATGCAGTGCAACGCCTCAAGGCCAGCGGCACAGGGTCGGGGTTGGGACGCAGCCAGTACCTGTATGAGTTGCCCTGGTACATCTTCATCGGCGCGCCGGGTTCGGGCAAGACCACGGCGCTGATGAATGCCGGCCTGCAGTTCTTGCTGGGCGATGCCGCCAAAGGCTCGGTACAAGGCGTGGGCGGCACCCGCAACTGCGAATGGTGGTTCACCCAGGACGCGGTGCTGGTCGACACGGCCGGCCGCTACACCACTCAGGAGAGTGACCGCGACGTCGATGCCAGCGCCTGGGACAACTTCCTGGCCCTGCTGAAAAAAACCCGTCCCCGCCAGCCCATCAACGGCGTGTTGCTGACCGTCAATATCCAGGATCTGCTGCAACAAGGCCCGACCGAACGCACTGAACATGCCGCCAAGCTGCGCGCCCGCCTGCAAGAGTTGCAAAGCAAACTGGGCGTGCGGGCGCCGGTCTATGTGATGGTGACCAAGGCCGACCTGATCGGCGGCTTCAACGAGAGCTTCGAGGCCCTGAGCAAGGACGAGCGCGATCAGGTCTGGGGCTTTACTTTCCCTGCCGATGGCGTGGCGACAACCCCTCAGGCCGATCCCCTGCCCGATTTTGCGGCGCTCTACCAGCAGTTGCAGCAGCGCCTGGTGGCGCAACTGGTCGACCGCATGGAGAGCGAGCGCGACGTGCTCAAACGCACCGCCATGTTCGGGTTTCCGCAAGAATTCGCATCGTTGCAATCGGTACTGGGCGACTTCTTGGGTCAGGTGTTTGCCGGCGGCGGATCGCTGGAAGCTGCACCCCGAGTGCGCGGCATCTACTTCACCAGCGGCACCCAGGAGGGCTCGCCGATCGACCGGGTGATGGGTGCGCTGGGCCGGTCGTTTGGTATCGATGCCCGTGCCGCCGCAGTGCCGGGTGGTCGCGGCAAGAGCTTTTTCCTGCACCGGCTGCTGCGAGACGTGGTGTTTGCCGAACGTGGACTGGGCACCACCAACCCCAAGGCCGAGGGCCAGCGCCGGTTGCTGCGGGGTGGCGTGATGGCCGCCATCGGCCTGGTCAGTGTGGTGGTGCTGGTGGGCTGGGCGGTGAGCCGGGCCCGCAACCTGGACCATGCCGCGCTGGTGGCCGAGCGCCTGCCTGCGCTCAAGCAGTCGGTCGACGCCCTGCCCCCGCCCACCAGCGCCGACGTCGCGCCGCTGGCCAGCGTGCTGACCGCGGTACACGACGCGGCGCGCACCGACGCTTTCGACATCAACCAGCCGCCGATGCTCAATGGCCTGGGCCTGTACCAGGGCGACAAGCTGGACGCCGCTGCCCTGCTGGCCTACCACCGCCTGCTCGACAAATCACTGATGCCGCGGGTGGTGCGGCGGCTGGAGGAACGGCTGCGCGCGGCCAGCAAGGACAACCTTGAAAACGCCTACGAGGCGCTCAAGACCTACCTGATGCTGTACACGCCAGACCAGTTCGATGCGCCCACGCTGCGGGCCTGGATCGGTCTGGACTGGGACCAGAACTATGGCCGCATGGCACCCGAACAGCGCGCGGCCCTCGACAGCCACCTCGACGCCCTGCTCGCGCTGGGGCCGCCCCGCGCGGTGCAAGCCAAGGACGAGGCCTTGGTGGGCAGCGTGCGCGACATGCTGGCCGCCTACCCGCTGGAATACCGCGTTTACAGCCGCATCAAGCGCCAGTTCAGGCCCGGCGATGCGCCAGACTTCAATCTGGCGGCAGCCGCCGGTCCGAACGCCGCCCAGGTGTTCGAGCGCGCCAGCAAGGAGCCGCTGAACAAGGGCGTGTCCGGCCTGTTCACCCGCCAGGGCTACGAGAAGATCGTCAAGCCCGCAGTCCAAAAATCGACCTTGCAACTGGCCCGCGAAGAATCCTGGGTGCTGGGCCTCAAGAGCGATCCCGCGCGCTTGAAGGACGTGGCGATGGGCGGCGGCGTGACTGACAAGGTACGCCGGCTCTATTTCGAGGACTACATCAAGACCTGGGATGGGTTCCTGGCAGATGTTCGGCTGGTCAAGCTCACCGGGTTGGACCGCAGCATCGCGGTAGCCCGCACCCTGTCGGCGGTGGACTCGCCACTGGCCGCCTACCTGCGCGGCGTGACGGCCGAAACCCGGCTGGTACCCGACCCGGCCGCCGCCGGTGCGCTGGACAAGCTGGCCGCCAAGGCCAAGGACGACGCCGCCAAGCTGGTCGGCGCCGCAGCACCCAATGCCAGTGGCAGCGGCGGACCGCTGGAGCGCATGGTCGACGACCACTTTGCCGGCATCCACCGCCAGGTCAGCGGGCAGCCGGCGCCGATCGATGAAACCCTGAAGATGTTCGGCGAGTTGTACACCCAGCTCAGCGCGGTCGACGCGGCACAAAAAAGCAAGTCACCTCCACCTGCCGGCGGCGGTGCCGAGAAGGTCAAGGCCGCAGCCGGTCAACAACCCGCACCGATCCGGGCCATGCTGGAACAACTGGCCGACGCCGGCGCCAGCCAAGGCCGCAGCGCCGAAATCCAGGGGTTGGCGACCGAACTTAAACCGATCGCCGAGTTCTGCAATCGGGCCATCACCGGGCGCTATCCGTTTGCCAGCGGCTCACGGTCCGACGTGCTGCCCGAGGACATGGGGCAGCTGTTTGGTGGCGGCGGCCTGATGGACGATTTCTTCCAGAAGCGCCTGGCCAACCTGGTCGACACCTCGGCTGCCACCTGGACCTACAAACCCCTGGGCGACGGCAGCAAGCCGGTGCAGGCCGCCGCACTGGCCGAGTTCCAGCGTGCCGCCCGTATCCGCGAGGTCTTCTTCCGCAGCGGCGGCAAGGTGCCGGCGATGAAGATCGAGATGCGGCTCGCCGAGGTCGATCCCGCCCTCAAGGAACTGGTGCTCGACATCGACGGCCAGGTGCAAAAACTCAGCCCCGGCGGTGCGTCTATCGCGATCGGCTGGCCCAGCCAGCGGGTGGCAGTGCAGATCAAGCTGAGCACGGCGCTGGGCGACGCCGGCCCGAAGGCCTTGTTCGAAGGTCCGTGGGCGCTGTTCCGCCTGTTCGACCGTTACGAGGTGCAGCCGTCGTCTGTGCCTGAAAAGTTCAGCCTGCTCATGAACCTGGACGGCAAAAAAGCGAAGGTCGACGTGATCGCGGCCAGCGTCTTCAACCCGTTCCAGATGAAAGAGATCAAGCAGTTCCGGTGTCCGGCGGCTTTGTGAGCCGCCGCTTGTTGCTCGGCACCGATCAGGTGAGCCCGGCTTGAGCGGCGCGCTGGATCCACCCGGCTGGCACGGCAAGCTGCCGTCGCTGGGCGACTTTGCCTCGCGTCGCTTGCCGCCGGCGTTCCTCGCGCCCTGGGACAACTGGCTGGCAACCGGCCTTCAGCAACTGCGCGAGCGCAATCCCGACGGCTGGCTGCCTGACTACCTGGCAGCGCCCAGCCTTCGCTTCCTGCTGATGCCGGGAGTACTGCCTGGCGCGGCCGGCAGCCAGGCTTGGGCCGGCATCCTGATGCCGTCGGTTGACCGGGTGGGCCGGTACTTTCCCTTCACGATCGCGCAGGCAGTGCAGCCCCTGCCCGCCACGGTCGGGCAGATGCAATCCCTGTGGTTCTGGTTGGCCAGGCTTGACGAACTGGCGGCCGATGCGCTGCAGGATGACTGGAGCGTAGACCGGCTGGAAGCCGAATTGGCGCGCATGGCCAGCGTCGATCTCGAGGCACTGCCCACCACCCCGGGCGTGCGGCCGCAGACGCCGGGCACCCTGGCCAACCTGGACTTGCCACCGCGCGGCGACATCGGCCAGCTGTTCAGCCTCGAGGCACAAGCCCTGTGGCAACAACAGCAAGGCGGGCTGGCCTTCTGGTATGCCAGCCCCGAGTTGCAGCCCCCCCAATTGCGGGTGTCTCACGGCTTGCCAGACTGCGCTGCCAAGCTGCTTGGCGCCACAATCTGACGCTGCATTCCGCCTGCCACACCATGACACCCGACACACCCGACGACGACCGCACTGTGATCCGGCCCCTGGGCAGGACCAACCCCGCCGAGTCTGGCTCGGCCGCCGATGGCCCGCACCCGACCCTGCGGCTGGCCAACCCAGCTGACACCGACCGCACGCAGATTCAGCAGCAACCGGATCCGGCATCACCCGCCGGTGTTGACATGGGCAATGGCCTGCCGGTCGGCACGATGCTGGGCGAGTTCGAGCTCACGGCGCTGCTGGGCGAAGGTGGCTTTGGCATCGTCTACCTGGCCACTGACCACTCGCTGCAGCGCCGGGTGGCGCTCAAGGAGTACATGCCCTCGGTGCTGGCCGCGCGTGCTGGTCAAAACCAGGTACAGGTCAAGTCCGAGCGCCACCGTGAGACCTTTGAGGCCGGTCGAAAAAGTTTTGTCAACGAGGCCCGCCTGCTGGCGCAATTTGACAACCCGTCGCTGGTCAAGGTCTACCGATTCTGGGAGGCCAACGGCACGGCCTACATGGTGATGCCGTTTTACGAAGGCAAGACCCTGAAGGACACTCTGCGCGACCTGGGCGGCCCGCCGGCCGAGGCCTGGCTGCGCGGCGTGCTGGACCCGCTGACCGAGGCGCTGGCGGTGATCCACCGCGAGCAGTGTTACCACCGCGACATTGCACCGGACAACGTGATGATGCTGGCCGGCAGTCAGCGCCCGCTGCTGCTGGATTTTGGCGCGGCGCGCCGGGTGATCGGTGACATGACCCAGGCCTTGACCGTGATCCTGAAACCGGGCTATGCGCCGGTCGAACAGTACGCCGAGATCCCCGGCATGAAGCAAGGCCCGTGGACCGATGTCTACGCGCTGGCCGCGGTGGTGTACTTTGCCATCATGGGCAAAACGCCACCGCCATCGGTGGGCCGGCTGCTCAATGACACTTTCGTGCCGCTGACCCAGGCGGCTGCAGGCCGCTACAGCCACGACTTCCTGGCCGCCATCGACCACGCGCTGGTCATCAAGCCAGAGTTGCGCACCCAGTCCATCGAGCAACTGCGGGCAGAGCTGGGGCTGGACGGCAGCGCCCGGCCGCCAAGCGCCCCGCCACCCCCTGCCGTTGCGCCGCTGCGGGCAGCGCCGGCAGGGGCTGTTGGCGCTCCGGTCGGCCAGGCAGCACCACGCAAAAACACCACCACCATCGCCGTGGCGGCAGGCGCAGTGGTGGTGGTGGGCCTGGCTGTCAGCGCCTACGTCGCGCTCAGCCCAGCGCCACGGCCAGCCCCGTCAGCAGCGGGACCAGCAGGCGCCGACTTGGCCACAGCCAAGTCCACACCAGCCGCTGCACCGACCGTGCCGGCCGCACCCGCAACCGACTCTCCCGGCGCCAGTCCGGCGGTGGCAGCCGGCCCGCTCACGACACCCGCAGCCGGCCTTGCTGCAACCGCTGCGGCCGGATTTGATGTCGGCACGGAATTCGAGCGCATCAAGCAGGCCCAGACACCGGGTTTCAACCTCCAGGCGCTGCCCACCAAGTCCCAGTTGCGCATCGGGCACGACGAGCTGTCGTTCACGGTGCAATCGGAGCGCGACGGCTACTTGTACGTGCAGGCCTACAGCTCCGATGGATCACTGATGCTGATCTACCCCAACGCCACCGTCGGCAGCCAGAAGGTGCGCAAGAACCAATCCTTGAAGCTGCCGCAGCCGCCTATCTTCTTCGAGACAACGGAGCCGGTCGGCCCGACGCTGCTGCTGGTGATGGTGTCGTCCCGTGAACGTGATTTTGCGGCCCTGCAACCGCGCAAGGACGGCCCGTACCGGCTGTTGCCGGTCGGACTGGATGCCCAGCGCATTGCCGCTGCGCATCCCGCGTCCCGCGTGCCGCTTCAGGCCGGGCGGGCCATCTGCCCCGGTGCGACGCCCTGTGAGGACGAGTTTGGCGCTGCAGTGATCCGGTTCGACACCGTTCGCTAGCGCCACATCCGGGCACCAGCCTGCACTAGCAAGCCGCCCGCGGGCGAACCTGCCGCCCCCGCTGATACCCCAGGCCGGCACCCGATCAGGGTGGCGCCAGACGACCGATCTCGACCCGGCGGTTTTCAGCGGCGCGCGGATCGGCCTTGTCCTTGAGGGCCTTGGCGCCCATGCCCACCGCCTGCAACATACCCTGGTCGGCACCGCCTTTGACCAGGTAGTCCTTGACCGCCTCGGCCCGCTTCTGGGACAGCGGGCCGTTGATCTCGTCCGATCCGGTCGCGTCAGCGTGGCCTTCAATGCGCACCACCCGGCCACTGCCCCGCTTGCCCCGCATCGCCTCGGCAAAGCGGTCGAGTTGCTGGCGCAGCAAGTCCGGCAGTTCAGCCGACCCCAGCTTGAAGGCGGTGGCCGGCAGCGAGAACCTCACCGCCGGCTTGAAGCCCATGCACTTGTAGCCCGCCTGCTGCAGTTCCTTGCAGGCATCCTCGGGAAACAGGCCTTCGCTGATGGCCTGGACATCTGGCACTGCTTGACCCAAGTCCACTGGATCTGCGGCCGCAGCGACACCCGCCGACCAGGATGCGGCCACCACAAGAGACAACAGCGCCCCGCGTTGTGCACCACGCCAAGAAAAAGTTGAGTTCATGACACCATCCTCCTTGCTTCATAGCGCCGGTGGCGCCGGCAGTTGCAACCGCCCACCGCCCAATCCGCCTACTGGCGGGCCATGGTAGCGCGATGGCGTAGGCCGCGCCATCCCACAAAGTCGAGTGCTGCAGGTACCGGGCGCACCCTGGCCAGCGACGTCAGCGGCGCCGGAACTCAGCGGCCCGCTTGCCGCGCTGCTTCGCGCATGGCGCTCAGCGTGCCGCGGGTGGTGCTGACGTCGGCATCGAGCTTGAGGTGGATCAGCATGGGCGCGCCGGCGTCCAGCGCCAAGGCAAATGCAGCCTCGAAGTCGCCGGTGCTGTGCACCGTGGCAGCGCGCCAGCCAAACGCCCGTGCCATCGCCGCAAAATCCGGGTTGAACAGGTCGCTGCCGCTGACCCGGCCCGGATACTCGCGTTCCTGGTGCATGCGGATGGTGCCGTAGGTGCCGTTGTCCACCACCAGGCAGACCAGGCGGCCAGCGCCCTGGTTCGCGCCGTAGCCGGTGGCCGTGGCCATCTCCTGCCCAGTCATCAAAAAATCACCATCGCCGGCCACGTTGACCACGGTGCGCTCGGGGTGCAGCAGGGCCGCCGCCACCGCCGCCGGGAATCCATAGCCCATCGCACCCGAGGTGGGCGCCAGCTGCGTGCGGCCGTGGTGCTGCAGGCCAAAGTAGCGCACATAGCGGTGCAGCCAACCGCTGTAGTTGCCGGCGCCGTTGGTGTAGACCGTGTCCGCGGGCGCCAGGTGCTGCACCGTTTTCATCACCACGGCCATGTCGAGCGGCGCAACCGGCGGCGCAACGTGGTTGGCCTCGTAGTCGGCGTGGGCGGCGGTGGTCCAGTCCCGCCAGGGCAGCTGGGTCACATCGCCGGGCGCGGCGATCGACTCCAGCGCCTTGGCGGCGCTGGCCATCGATGATTGCAGCAGCAGGTCGGCGGCATAGACCCGACCCAACTCCTCCGGCCCGGCGTGGATGTGCACCAGCTTTTGCGCCGGCCGGGGCACCGCCAGCAGGGTGTAGCCGCCGGTCGTCATTTCGCCCAGGCGCACGCCCAGCGCGATGATCAGGTCGGCGTCCTTCACGCGCTGCGCCAGTTTGGGATTGATGCCGATGCCGACATCGCCGGCATACAGCGGATGGCGGTTGTCAAACGTGTCCTGAAAGCGGAAGCCGCAACCGATCGGCAGGTGCCAGTTCTCGGCAAAACGCTGCAGCGCGCGGGCGGCGTCGGCGTCCCAGCCACTGCCACCGGCAATCACCAGCGGGCGTTGTGCCGCCAGCAACATCTCGCGCAGCGTGCGCAAGGCACCGGGTGCCGGCCAAGCCTGGGCGACCTGCACCTGCGGCAGCACCGGGGCTTGGGTCAGCTGGGTCAGCATGTCCTCGGGCAGCACCAGCACCACCGGGCCGGGCCGGCCCTGAAGCGCCGTGTGGAACGCCCGCGCCACGTATTCGGGCAGGCGGTCGGCGTCCTGCACTTCGCCCACCCATTTGGCCATGCCCAGCGTGCCGGGGCCGAAAACCTGGCGGTAGTCCAGCTCCTGGAAGGCCTCGCGGTCGCGCTGGTCGCTGGCCACCTGACCGACAAACAGGATCAGCGGTGTGGAGTCCTGGAAGGCGGTGTGCAAACCGATGCTGGCGTTGGTGGCGCCGGGTCCGCGGGTGACAAAGCAGATGCCGGGCGCGCCGCTCAGCTTGCCCTGGGCATCGGCCATGAAGCAGGCGCCGCCCTCTTGCCGGCAGGCGATGAAACGGATCTGGTCACGGTATTCATGGAAACCGTCCAGCACCGCCAGGTAGCTTTCACCGGGCACGCCAAAGGCGGTGTGCACGCCCTGGGCGATCAGGGCTTCAACGAGGACGTGACCGGCGGGTCTGGGTGTCATGGGATTTGGGCGGTGATGGCGGAAGGGGATGGCGCACCGATTATCGGCATGGCCGCCGGCGGTGCCGGGAGGGGTGAGCGGCAGGCACTCAAGCCGGAGCCACCGCGGGGATCAGCTCACGCCGCACCCGTCGCACGTTGAACGCGCTGACGATCAGCACGAGTTGCACCAGCGCCAGGCCGATCCAGATGCTGCGGTACTGGTGCAGGTCCATCAGCCGGCCAAATACCAGCGGCGCCAGGGCCTGGCCGATATCCAGCCCGGCGTAGACCACCCCGAAGACCCGTCCGCTGGCGTTCTCGGGCGTGGACCGCTTGACCAGCAGGTCGCGTGACGGCCCGGCGCTGCCCGACACCAGCCCCATCAGGCCGAACAGTACCGGCACCATGCCGGGCGCCACCGGCAACAGCGCCACGCTGAGCGCCACGCAGGCCGCCAAGCCCATGCCGATACCCACCACCCGCTCGCAACGCGCCGGGTCTGACGCCAAAAACCCGCCCAGCACCATGCCGCTGGCGCTGCACACCATGTAGACCGACAGGCAGATCGCCACCCATTGCAAGGGCACGTCGTGCAGTTGCCGCGCCGCCTCGGGCGCAAAGCTTTGCACCACGCTCAAGGCCATCGCGTAGAAAAAGAAGAAGCCAAAACACATCCACACCGCCGGGATGCGCAGAAAGTCGAACGGGCCTTCGGCAGGGTGGGTCGCCAAGCCGGCTGCAGCAGCCGTGCCCGCAGCCAGCGGCTGACCGGCAGCGACTGCGGGTGCCAGGTCCAGCGCCAGGCGATCGCGTTGCCACCACAGCACTGCCAGCACCACAAACGCCACCGCCGAGGCACACAGCATGGCCGTGCGCCATCCTGCGAGCAGGGCCACCGGCACCATCAACGCCGGTGCCAAAGCCCAGCCCAGCGTGCCGGTGATGCCGTGGGCGCTGTAGGCATGGCCGAGCCGGCTCTTGTGCACCTTGCGGTTGAGCAAGGTGTAGTCCACCGGATGAAACACGCCGTTGCCGATACCCGCCAGCACCGCACTGGCTGCCAACATGGCATAGCTTTGGCTGCTGGCATAGCCCAGCGCAGCCAGTCCCAGCAGGGTCAAACCACCCAACAGCACCGGCCGCGGGCCGAAGCGGTCCACCACAAAGCCCGAGGCCGTCTGCACGATGGAAGACACCACGAAAAAGACAGTGAGCAGCAGGCCCAGCTCGGTGTAGCTGACATTGAAGTCGGCCTTGAGCCACGGAAACAACGGCGCCAGCAGCAATTGGCTGAAATGGCTGACCGCGTGCGCCAGGCCCACCAGGCCGATCACGGTGGCGTCCTGGCGCAGGGGCGGGACGGCGGTGGGGTTGGCGGTGGTGTTGGCGGACATCGCGGTCATGGGTGCTCCAGCAAGGCCCTCGAAACGTCGTACGGTGCAACTCTCCGATGGGCCACTTCCGATGGTAATGATGCCCAGGCACGGCGGATGGCACCGCGGCGACTGTCGCTGCAGGCGGACTGTGCAGTGCTGCAAGCCGGCCCCGCCCCGCCAGTGCGCCGGCAGCCCCGCCGGGCGCACTCAAGTTGATGCACCGGCTGACCGATAAAACTCTATCCCCGACCCGCCTCAGGAGCGCCCGCCATGGATTTCTCATCGGTTCACAACACCCACGAAAAAACCGTGTTTGCGGCGGTGATCGCTGCGTCAGCCCGCTACCCCGGCGTGTCCGACGACCCCGAACTGATGGCTGACGTGGCCTGCGTGGCGCTCAACCGCATGCCGCCTCACTACATCCGCCACAGCGCGGACCTGGCGTTTTTCACGACCGAAAAAGAGCGCCAGGCAATCGTCCGCAACATCGACGAGTCGGTGGACTTTGCGTTTGGCTATGTGCAGGCCCGGCATGTGATGGCGGCACGGCGCTGACCGGCGGCCACTGCGGCAACCACCATCGCGGGCGCGCCGGCAATCCAAAGTTCCCCGCGCCGTGACACGGCGGTGAGGACTCGGTGAGGCGCAATTTCTAGCATCGGTACAGCGGGCTCGAACGGTCGGGCCCGCCACAACCCACCGCCAGGAGCCCGCCCATGTCGTTCATCAGCACTGTCCCCCTCGCCCGCCTGTCCACTGCTGCCGCGCTGCTGGCTGCGGCCACCGCCGCCCAATCGGTGCCGGTCCAGGTGACGGTCACGATCGAAAACCTGGCACCGGCCAGCAGCGTCTCGTTTGCGCCGCTGCACCTGGGCTTCAACAACGGCAGCTTCGATGCCTTCAACCTGGGCGGCGTGGCCGGCGCGGCGATCGTCTCGGTGGCCGAGGGCGGCGCCGGCGGCGTCTGGCAGGCCGCGTTTGGCGCGGCTGACCCTGGCGCGGTACGCGGCACCATCGGTGGGCCGCTGTTTCCGGGGGCCAGCAAGTCGGCGATGTACATGGTCGACACCGCGGTCAACCCGTACTTCACCTTTGCTGCGATGGCGATCCCGAGCAACGACTTTTTCATCGGCAACGATTCGCCCACCGAGTACAAGCTGTTCAACGGCAGCGGGAATTTGCAGATCAGCACGATCAACGTCAAGGCCCATGAAGTCTGGGATGCCGGCTCGGAGGTGTTCGACCCGGCCGCGGCCGCCTTTGTCGGCAACAACAGCCTGCGCAGCCCGCAAAACTCCAATGTGGCGCTCAACTTTGCCGAGTTCTATGGCTTCAACGGCCTGACCACCGGCGCCGGCTACACCTTCAACAGCCAGCTTGCGGCCAACAGCGATGTCTACCGGATCTCGTTTTCCGCCGTTGCGGTGCCCGAGCCGCAAAGCTACGCGCTGATGCTGGCCGGTCTGCTGGGCATGGGCTGGCTGGCGCGCCGCCGCCAAGCATCCCAGCACTGAGCCCTCAGCGGCCACCGCGGCGCGCCGGTCGTCCGCGGGCTGGCCGCCCTGCTACGCGACCATCCGCCAGAATCGGCCATGCCCCAACACCTGCTGCTGGTTGAAGACGACGACGCCATCGCCGATGCGCTGCGCCTGCACCTGGAGCAGGCCGGCTACCGCCTGCACCGCGAGGCCGACGGTGGGCTGGCCATGGCAGCCATCGACCGCCAGCGCTGGGACCTGGTGCTGCTGGACCTGATGCTGCCCGGCGCCGACGGCTGGGACGTCTGCCGCCACCTGCGACAGACGCACCCCGACGTGCCGGTGATCATGCTCAGCGCCCGATCAGCCGAGGCCCACCGCGTGCTGGGGCTGGAGCTGGGCGCCGACGACTACCTGGCCAAGCCGTTTTCGATGCTGGAGCTGGTGGCCCGGGTGCGTGCCCTGCTGCGGCGTGTGCAGCAACTTCGGGCAGCGCCAGCGGCGGCACCGGTGCTGCGCTTCGGCCGCTGGCAGCTCGACACCACGCGCCGTGAGCTGTTGCAAGGCGACACCCCCGTGCCGCTGACGCTGCGGGAGTTCGATCTGCTGCATTTTTTGGCCCGCCACCCCGGCCAGGCGTTTGGTCGGGGTGAACTGTTGCAGCGTGTCTGGGGCGCCGGTTTCGACGGCTACGAGCACACCGTCAACTCGCACATCAACCGGTTGCGCAACAAGATCGAGCACGACCCGCGCCTGCCCCTGCACATCGTCACGGTATGGGGCGTCGGCTACCGATTTGACCCCACCGCCGCGTCATCCACAGCATGAACCCCCGCCGCCCGTCCTTCACCACCCGCCTGACCTTGACGCTGGCGGCCTTGCTGCTGGCCTACGCCGGGCTGATCGCCGTGCTCGGCCGCAGCGTGGCGGCCGAGCACGAACAGGAGTCACTGCAACGCTTGTCGCACGGCTTGGCGCAGCACATCGTCGGCCATTGGCCAGAGATCACCACCGCCGACCCGAGCCAGGCCGACACCGCAGCCCGTGCGGCGTTGCTGCAGATGCTGATGGTGGTGAACCCCGGCATCCAGTCCTATGTGCTGGATGCCGATGGCCAGGTCGCCGCCTACATCGGTGAGCCCGGCATGGTGCGGCAGCCCAGCGTGGACCTGCAGCCGGTGCGGGCCTTTCTGGCCGGCGCGGCGCTGCCGCTGCGGGGCACCGATCCGATGGGCGGCGCCTCGCAGCGCATCTTCAGCGCGGCGATGTTTCCGCCCCGTCCGGGCCAGAACAAGCCGCCGGGCTACCTCTACATCGTGCTGGACGGCGGCGCGCGCGCGCAGGTGGCTGGCGATGTCAGCCTGCGGCGGGTGTGGCTGGGTGCGGCGCTGGTGGCCGGCGTGGGTGCGCTGCTCACGCTGCTGCTCGGCGCCGTGGCGCTGCGCCGGCTGACACGGCCGCTGCATCGGCTGGCCGGCAGCATGCGCGGCTACAGCCTGGGCCCGGGGCGGACCGCCTCGATCAAGGCTAAGGCTGCAGCCGGTGGTGATGAAGTGCAGGCGATCGCCACCGCCTACGCCGGCATGACGGCGCGCATCGAGCAGCAGGCCGCCCGCGAACTGCAGCAGGCCAGCGCCCACCGCGAGATGATGGCCAGCGTGGCGCACGACCTGCGCACACCGCTGACCGCCCTGCACGGCCACCTTGAGGCCCTGGCTGGCGGCGCCGGCCCCCCAGCGGCACCCACCGGACGCGCCGGCCCGCAACAAGACCGGCTGCTCGCCGCCGCGCTGTCGCAAAGCGACAAGGTGCGCCGGCTGTCCCAACAACTGTTTGAACTGGCGGCCTTGCAATCGGACCACCAGGTGCTGCACCGCGAGCGCTTCAACCTGGACGAACTGGTGACCGACGCGGTGCAGAAATTCGAGCTGGGCCAGCAGCCGCCACTGGTGACGCTGGCCGGCGCGCCACCAGGCCGGCTGGAGCTGGAAGGTGACCTGCAACTGATCGAACGCGCCCTCAGCAACCTGATCGACAACGCACTGCGTCATGCGCCCGGCGGCGCGCCGGTGCGGGTCAGCCTGCAGCGCAACGGCGCCAGCGCGCAGATCCTGATCGAGGACGCCGGCCCCGGCCTGCCGCCCGAACTGCACGACCGGCTGGGCCAGCAATCCTCGCTGCGCGACCCGCCCATCAAACGCTCAGGCGGCGGCATTGGCGGGCTGGGCCTGGCCATCGCGCAGCGGGTGGCCCTGCTGCATGGTGGCAGCCTGCTGCCGCTGCCGGCACCGCAGGGCGGCACGCGGTTGTGCCTGGCCCTGCCGCTGGCCGACTGACCGGCGCAGACCTGCACGAAGCGGTGCCGAACCGGGCAGATTTCCGGGCAAAGGCCCAGGCAACATCCCGAACACTCAACGCTGCCTCAGATGCCCACGGTGAGGTTGACCCAACCCTCGGGCAGCCAGGTCAGCACCCGCGCTTCCAGCCATTTGTCGGCGCCGGTCAGGATCGCCAAACCCAGCGCCCCCAGCAGCAGTGCAAAACCGCGCCGCAGGCTGTCCACCCGGGCCAGCACCCAGCCGCGTGCCCGCACAAAGCCGCTGCGCGAGGCATGGGCCACCAGCACCAGCGGGATCGCCGCCCCCAGGCCAAACACGGCCAGCACCACGCCGCCGCGCACCAGACCGCCCTCGCTGGCCACCAACGTCAAGGCCGACCCCAGCAGCGGCCCGGAGCAGGGGCTCCACACCAGGCCCAGCACGGCGCCCAGCGCCAGAGCGCTGATCGGCGATTGACCCTCCAGCCGCACCGAGGCGCGGTGGGCCACGCTGGCGATCGGCTGCATCCAACCCGAAAACCGGTCGCCCAGCGCAGGCACCAGCATCACGGCGGCAAACGCCAGCATCAGCACCGCGCCGCCGGTGCGCACGCTGTCGGCGTCGATGCCGAGTGCCGGGCCCAAGGCCCCCAGCAGCATGCCCACTGCGGCGAAGGACACGACCATGCCCAGGCCCATCATCAGCGGCGACCAGCGGTTGCCGCGCACCGCGCCGCCCAGCACCAGCGGCAGCAGCGGAAAGACACACGGCGACAGCGTGGTCAGGCTGCCGGCAGCCAGGCTGAGCCCAAGCTGCGGCAGGGACAAGGCCAGTGCCATCACTTGCTCGGCCGGCGGTTCACAGGCCTGACTTGAGCGCGGTGCGGATCGCGTCGGCGGACGTGTCACCGACCAGCCTGGCGCGCTCCTGGTCGCCGTGCAGCACCACCAGGGTGGATTGGCTGCGCACCTTGAAGCGCGACTTCAGCGCTTTCTCGGTGTCGTAATTGGCCACCAGCAACAGCACGTCCAGGCCGGACTCGGCCTTCAGCGCGGCCAGCGACTTTTCCTGGGCCTTGCAGGTCGGGCACCAGTCGGCGTGGAAGTGCAGTGCCACCGGCTTGCCAGCCTTTTGCGCATCGGACAGCGCCGCGCCGGTGTAGGGCTTGATCTCCAGCGCCTGGGTGGCGGTGGCCGCGGCCAGCAATGCGGCAGACATCAACCAATGGGTAAATTTCATGAACGACCTCGATCAACTGAACGGTTAGGAAAAATCAATCCGTCAGTCGATGCGGGGCCGACAAACTTACACCGCCGATCACACGTGCTGTCCGACGACCCGCCGCGCAGCGCGCGATGCGGCAGCCCGGTGCCCTGGATGAGTCAGGCTCAGTGCACGACGCGCCCGAATTCAAACTGCCCGTCGCGCACGTCCACCGGCACCACGTCCTTCGGCCCGAACCGGCCTTGCAGGATCAGCTTGGCGACCGGGTTTTCGATGCGAGACTGGATCGCTCGCTTGAGCGGCCGGGCACCAAACACCGGGTCGAACCCGACCTTGGCGATCTCGGCCACGGCCTCGTCCGACACTTCCAGCTTCATCTCCATCTTGGCCAACCGGGCCTCGAGCAGCTTCAACTGGATCTTGGCGATCTCGCGGATGTTGGCCTCGTCGAGTGCGTGAAACACCACCGTCTCGTCGATCCGGTTCAAGAACTCGGGCCGGAAATGGGTCTTCACCTCACCCCACACCGCCTCGCGGATCAACTCCGGGTCCTGGCCGGCCATCTGCATGATCATGTGCGACCCCAGGTTGCTGGTCATCACGATCACGGTGTTCTTGAAATCCACCGTGCGGCCCTGGCCGTCGGTCAGCCGGCCGTCGTCCAGCACTTGCAACAACACGTTGAAGACATCCGGGTGGGCCTTTTCAACCTCGTCGAGCAGCAGCACCGAATAGGGCTTGCGGCGCACGGCTTCTGTCAGCGTGCCGCCCTCGTCGTAGCCGACATAGCCGGGCGGCGCGCCGATCAGGCGTGACACCGAATGCTTCTCCATGAACTCGCTCATGTCGACCCGGATCATGTGGTCTTCGCTGTCGAACAAGAAGCCGGCCAGCGCCTTGCACAGCTCGGTCTTGCCAACACCCGTCGGGCCGAGGAACAAGAAGCTGCCAAGCGGCCGGTTCGGGTCGCTCAAGCCGGCGCGGCTGCGGCGGATGGCGTCGGCCACGGCCACGATGGCCTCGTCCTGACCGACCACACGCTGGTGCAGCTTGTCCTCCATCTGCAGCAGCTTGTCGCGCTCACCCTGCATCAGCTTGGACACCGGGATGCCGGTGGCGCGTGACACCACCTCGGCGATCTCCTCGGCGCCCACCTGGGTGCGCAGCAGCTGCGGGCCACCGGTGCCGTCCTTGGCGCCACGGGCCTTGCCCGATTCCTTGTCCAGCGCGGCTTTCAGCGTTTTCTCCAGCTCGGGCAACTGGCCGTACTGCAGCTCGGCCACCTTGTTGAAGTCGCCCTGGCGCTTCAAGGTCTCGATCTGCTGCTTGAAGCGCCAGGGCGACTTCAACAAGGTGGCCCAGCTGCAGGACG
>JBKJKU010000311.1:0-5319 GCA_046597355.1 Aquabacterium sp. | reverse complement strand
GCGATCGCGCCGCGCCGGGCGCACCACGCCGGCCTGAGCACCCGGGCCGGCCGGCGGCCTACAGGCTGCGCTGGCGCGCCAACGGCGGGTTGCGCGCAAAGTAGCGCCGGATGCCGGTGTGCAGCGCCTCGACCAGCTTGTCTTGGTAGCGCTCGTCGCGCAGCCGGGCTTCTTCTTCCGGGTTCGAGATAAACGCGGTCTCGACCAGGATGCTGGGGATGTCGGGTGCTTTGAGCACGGCAAAACCGGCCTGCTCGACGCTGCGTTTGTGCAGCGCGCCGACCTTGCCGATCAGCGCCAGCACCTCACGGCCGATGCGCAGGCTGTCGCGGATCTGGGCGGTGGTGCTCATGTCGGCCATCGCGCGCAGCACCTGGGCGTCCTTGACGGCCGCCAGGTTGACACCGCCAACGCCGTCAGCTGCGTTTTCCTTGTTGGCCATCCAGCGGGCGGCGGCGCTGGTGGCGCCGTTCTCTGACAGCGCAAACACCGACGCACCGCGGGCCTCAGGTGTGAAAAACGCATCGGCGTGGATCGACACGAACAGGTCGGCCTGCACCCGGCGGGCCTTGCGCACGCGCTCATGCAGCGGCACAAAGAAGTCGGCGTCGCGGGTCAGCATCGCCCGCATGCCCGGCACGCTGTTGAGCCGGTCGCGCAGTTTCAAGGCCACGGCCAGCACCACGTCCTTCTCGCGCAGGCCGGTGGGGCCGACGGCGCCCGGGTCCTCGCCGCCATGGCCGGGGTCGATCGCCACCACCACCAGCCGGTCGATGCTGCGCTGCTCGTCGGCGGGCAGCGGGCTGGGCGCAGGTGCCGGGGCGGGCGTTGACTGCGGGGGCCGTGCCGCACCGGGCTCGGGGATGGTGGGCGCCACGGCTGGTGCGGGCGCCAGCGGTTTGTCCACCCGGCCGATGAACTCGCCCAGCGCATCCTGAACACTGCGGGCGGCCAGTGTCTCGGCGCGCTCGCGGTCTCGGATCAGCGTGAGCAGCGGGTCCGGCGCCTCGGTCGGGTAGAGGTCAAACACCAGTCGGTGCCGGTAGGCGGCCACCGGCGCCAGCGTGAACTGCTGCGGCGTCACCGCCTGCTTCAGGTCGATCACCAGGCGCACCACACGCGGCTGGTTCTGGCCCACCCGCACGCCGGCAATGAACGGGTCGTCGGCCCGCACCTTGCCCACCAGCTCGCGCAGCGCGGGGCTGAGCTCCAGCTCGTCGATGTCGACCACCAGCCGCGGTGGGTTGTCGGTGAAAAACTGGCGGGCGCTCAAGCGCTGGTCGCTCTCGATCGTGACCCGGCTGTAGTCGGTCGCCGGCCAGACCCGCACCGCCACGATGGCAGCGCCAAACGCCAGGTCGGCTGCGCCCAGGCCCAAGGCCAGCGCACCCATCTGTTGCAGGGCGCGGCGGCGGCTGGGCGCTGGCGGCACCGGCGCCGTGTCGGCACCCTTGCCGGCATGGCTGTGGCGGTCAGCGGTCGGCCGTGGCGTCGTGCTCATGCCAGCAAGGCCTTGCCCAGCGCGGTGTGGGCCTGCAACGTGACCGTGCGCCGTGCATCGTCGGGCTCGATCAGCAGCCGCAGGTCGGGCACCGGCAGCAGGCCGGCAGCGTGGGCCGGCCACTCCGCCAGTTTCAGGCCGGGCTGCTCGAACACCTCGCGAAAGCCTGCGTCCAGCCATTCGCGCGGGTCGCTGAACCGGTAGAAATCGAAATGCGCGGCCTCGCTGCCATCGGCCAGCAGGTAGGGCTCCATCACGGTGTAGGTGGGGCTCTTGATGCGCCCGGCCACGCCCAGCGCCCGCAGCAGGTGGCGCACAAAGGTGGTCTTGCCGGCGCCCAGCGGACCTTGCAGCTCGATGAAGGCCTGGACAACGCCGGGCTGGGCGGCCAGATGGCGGGCATAGGCCTGGCAAGCGGACTCATCAGACCAGACCAGCCGGCGGGTTTCTAGAATCAGGGGGTGGCAGTCGATCAAGGGGCGTGGCAAGGGCAAATCGCTGAGGCGGTGGGGGTGGCCGTGTTGGCGGGCCAGGCGGCGGCAGATGCCCCCGCCGGCAGCGCCGACCTGCCGCGCCTGTGGGCGCAACTGCAAGTCTGGGCCGCTGCGCTTGGATTCTCCCAGATCGGGGTGGCTGATGTGGACCTGACCAGCGCCGAGCCCGGCCTGCTGGCCTGGCTGGCGGCGGGCTTCCACGGGGACATGGCGTACATGGCCGCCCACGGCCTGAAGCGTGCCCGGCCCGCCGAGCTGGTGCCGGGCACGCTGCGGGTGATTACCGCGCGCATGGACTACCTGCCTGCCAGCCAGCCCAGCGGGTGGCAGGCAGCGGCCGAGCACCGATTGGCCGATCCGCAGCAGGCGGTGGTGTCGCTGTACGCCAAGGGCCGCGACTACCACAAGGTCTTGCGCGCCCGGCTGCAAACGCTGGCTGCCCAGTTGCAGCAGGTTGTCGGCCCGCTGGGCTTTCGGGTGTTCACCGATTCAGCACCGGTGCTGGAGGTCGAACTGGCCAGCCGCAGCGGCATTGGCTGGCGCGGCAAGCACACGCTGGTGCTGTCGCGCGACGCGGGGTCGATGTTTTTCCTGGGCGAGATCTTCATCGACCTGGCCTTGCCAGTGACCGCGCCGGTCAGCGCCCACTGTGGCGAGTGCACGGCCTGCATCACTGCCTGCCCGACCGGCGCGATCGTGGCGCCCTACCGGCTGGACGCGCGGCGCTGCATTTCGTACCTGACGATCGAGCACAGCGGTGCGATCCCTGCCGACCTGCGGCCACTGATCGGCAACCGCATCTACGGTTGCGACGATTGTCAGCTGGTTTGCCCCTGGAACAAGTTTGCACAGCGCAGCCCGCTGCCCGACTTCGACACCCGGCCGGCGGTCGGCCATGCCACCTTGCTGCAACTCTGGGACTGGGACGAAGCCGCGTTTTTGCAACAGACCGAGGGCAGCGCCATCCGCCGCATCGGATTCCAGCGCTGGCGCCGCAACCTGGCGGTGGCGCTGGGCAATGCCTGGCGTGAGACCGGTGATGCGGCGCTGGCGCTGGCCTTGCAGCAGGCGTTGCCCGCGGCCGATGCGCTGGTGGCTGAACACATTGCCTGGGCACTGGCGCAGCGGGCGCTCTAGGCTGCCGGCTGCCACCTGCCGCCGACGCTGTCCGGTCGGCTCGAGTCGCTGCAGGGCCTTGCGCGGATGCCTTTGACCGAGCCCGTTGCGCAGGGCCTGGGCCAGCCGCGCCGCGTCGGGCCTGAACGCGTCGGGTAGCGGGCCGACGGCGCCTTCACCGCCCGCATCCGGTTGCCCGTTCAAGGCCTTGTTCCGCGTGTTTCTTTCGCGGTCGGGGTCGGGGTCGGGGTTGTTGAATCGGGCTTGATATCGGCGTTCAACTGGGCCTGCGCCACCGCCATGGCTTGCTTCTTTTGTGCCACCAGCACCAGCGGCTTGCCGTCGCGTGAGGTGATGACCTGCCAGTGCACGTTGCCCCACCAGCCGCTGCCTTTGGACAACGCCACAGGCTGGTCAAAAGCGAACACGGTGACCATGCCGCCTTTTTCAAAGAAGGTGGTGAGGTGGTAGACGAGGTGGCCGTCGATGTCGCAGGGCCGCATCAGCTGCGGAAAGCCGGGCACTGCCTGCATCGAGCCCAGTCCCAGGTGTTGCAACAAGGGCGCGCTGTCCATGAAGTTGCCGCGCAGCGTGCGTTCAAAATACTCGTGCTCGATGGCGCCACGCACCAGCTCGGGCGGCCGTATCGCCAGCACAGTGCCACTGCCGCTGCCCACCAGCAGCAGTCCCAGGATGACGCGCTGCACGCTGCGCCGCGCCATCAGCGGTGGCGCCCTGCGGTACAGCTTGGGCGGGGCGTCAACGGGCTCGAAGGCCAGCGCCAGTTCGGCGCGGGCGCGCAGGTCGAAGGCGCTGTCCTCGGGTTCGGCGGATCGGGCCGCGGTGGGGGGCTTCATGGCAGGGTCTTTCGCATCGGCGTCACGCGGGCGCCAGCGGGCGCCTTCAGCGGCACGCCCATCACCAGCTTCAGCGCGTCCCGCGCGCGGGCCAGGCGTGACAGCACGGTACCGGGCGCGATTTCCAGCGCTTCGGCCATCTGGGCGGTGGGCATGTCATCGAAATAGAACAGCACGAGTACCTCACGGTGAATGGGCGCAAGCCGGGCGAGTGCCTTGACGACATCGAGCTTGTCGTCCAGACCAGCGTCGGGGGCGGCCTGCTCGGGCGGGTCCTCAACGTCGAGCGACTGCATCCCTGGCACGGCCTGGCGGAACGCGGCGCGACGCATGATCTGGAACAGCCAGGCCCGCGCCAGTGCAGCGTCGCGCAACTGCGCGCGGTGCTTCCAGGCGTTGGCAAAACAGTCCTGCACCACGTCTTCGGCAATCGCACGCGAGCCGGTCAGCGCCCAAGCGCTGCGCAGCAGAAAGCGGTAGTGCTCGCGCACCCATTGGTTGTAGCGGGACTCGGCGGACTGGAACAGCATGCTGATCAAGAGCGCCGAAGCCTGCCGTTCATGCCGCGGCGCTCAACAGCGCTGTGCCTGGGGCTGACGATCACGGACCCCGGGTGCCGCCCAGCGACGGGAATTCAGCCGCGGCACCCGCACGCGTTGGCTGCCGCAGCGCCGACAGCCGCCGCGTCATGCTTTCGATCTCGATCGTCTGGCCGGCGATGATGTCTTCGGCCAGCTGCCGTGTGGCCGGGTCGCGGCCGTGTTGCAGCACCAGCCGGGCCATATCGACGGCGCCAGCGTGGTGCGGAATCATCATCGCCAGGAAGTCGACATCGGCATGGCCCACGTAGCCCGGGCTGTGCATGTCTTGCATCATCTGCGCCATCGACGCGTCCATCTCGCGCTGGAAGGCGTTGACGCTGTTGTCGCGGGCGCCGTGCGCGCCGTGCGCGCCATGCGCGCCATGCGTACCCTGCTTACGCTGCGTGTCGTTCATGCCGTCTGCCCCTTCGCGCCCACGCGCACGTAAACCAGGTTGATGCTCTTCTTGTTTCGCAGCGGGCCCGATGGCAAAGCCAGGTTGCCGAGCGGGATCTGCGCGATGAAGGCCGGGCGCAGCGGGTCGCTCACATCGAAGGCGCTGCACACCGTCTGGCCGGCGTTGGGCGTGCCGGGCAACTCGTCCTGTTCGTGGGCCACGTAGAGCAGGGTGTTCTCGGGGTTGGTCCACAGCCCGTGCGATTCACGACCGTGGGTGAAGAAGGTACCCACCACCTTGCGCTGCCCGCCCACGGCGCCACGGTCGATGATGGCGATGGGGCTCGAGGCCACGCCGCCGGGGCCGCCGTCGT
>JBKJKU010000299.1:0-7562 GCA_046597355.1 Aquabacterium sp. | reverse complement strand
GTGGCTGACCTGAAAGCGATCACGGTGGTGCGACATGGTTGACTACCGGCAACTTGAGGTTGGCGATACCCTGCCGCCCTTCACCACGCCGCCGGTGTCGCGCCTGACGCTGGCGCTGTACTGCGGCGCCTCGGGCGACCACAACCCGATGCATGTGGACATCGACTTTGCCCGCGCCGGCGGCGCGCCCGATGTGTTTGCCCACGGCATGTTGTCGATGGCCCACCTGGGCCGGCTGCTGACAAACTGGGTGCCGCAGCAGCACCTGCGCGAGTACGGTGTGCGCTTTGTCGCCATCACCCAGGTCGGGGATCAAATCACCTGCACCGGCCACGTGACCGAGCTGTTTGAGGCCGAGGTGGCGCACGGCACCGAGCGCCGCGCACGACTGACGCTGCAAACCACCAACCAGCACGGCGAGGTCAAGCTGACAGGCGACGCGGTGATCGCGTTGGACTGACAGGCGCCGCACGCCACCCAATCCAATCCGTACATTTCAACAAGGAGCACATCACCATGGGCAAGCTGCAAGGCAAGGTGGCCATCGTCTCGGGCTCGGGCCGGGGCATTGGCCGGGCGATCGCGATGAAACTGGCCAGCGAGGGCGCCAGCGTCGTCGTCAATGACCTCGACGCCGGCACCGCCGACGAGGCCGTGGCGGCGATCCGGGCCGCCGGTGGCCAGGCCATTGCCTGCGTTGGCAACGTCACAGCGGACGGCTTTGCCGAGCGCTTTGTTGGCGCGGCAGTCGGGCAACTCGGCGGCCTGGACATCATCGTCAACAACGCCGGCTACACCTGGGACAACGTGATCCAGAAGATGGACGACAAGCAATGGGAGGCGATCCTCGGCGTGCACCTGACCGCGCCGTTCCGCATCCTGCGCGCGGCCTCAGGCTTCATCCGTGACACAGCACGGCTTGAGGCCGCCGACGGCCGAGAGGTGTTCCGCAAGGTGGTCAACATCTCGTCCACCTCGGGGGTTTACGGCAACGCCGGCCAGGCCAATTACGCTGCTGCCAAGGCCGGCATCAACGGCCTGACGCGGGCCCTGGCCAAGGAGTGGGGCCGCTACAAGGTCAATGTCAACAGCGTCGCGTTTGGGCTGATCAAGACCCGGCTGACCGAGGCCTCGGCCGACGAGGCACGCCACATCGACATCGACGGCCAGCAGATTCTGGTGGGCGTGAACCCGCACATCCTCAAATCGGCCGAGAGCACCATCCCGATCGGCCGAGCCGGCACGCCCGAGGAGGCGGCCGGTGCGGTCTACCTGTTCTGCTCGCCCGAGAGCAACTACATCAGCGGCCAGACCCTGGTCTGCGCCGGAGGCAAGCCGTGAGCATCATCGTTCCCAAACCGAGCTGGATGGACAGCGACCTGGAGCAGTTGACCGACACCACCAACCGCTTCGCTGATCGCGACTGCCTGCCGCACGACGAGCGCTGGCGCGCCCAGCGCCATGCCGACCGCGACATCTGGACCAAAGCCGGCGCGGCCGGCCTGCTGTGCGCCAGCATCCCGGAGGCCTACGGCGGCGGGGGTGGCCACTTCGGCCACGAGGTGGTGATCACCCAGGCGCTGGCCTACAAGATGGCGGGTGGGTTCTCCAACAGCGTGCACTCGGGCATCGTTGCCCACTACATCCTGCGCTATGGCAGCGAGGCCCAAAAGCAGCGCTGGCTGCCCAAGATGGCCACGGGCGAGTTGGTGGCGGCGATTGCCATGACCGAGCCCGGCGCCGGCACCGACCTGCAGGCGATCCGCACGTCCGCCCGGCGTGTGGATTCAGCAGACGGCGACCACTTCGTCATCAATGGCGCCAAGACCTTCATCACGAATGGCTTGCATGCGAATTTGATCTGCGTGGTGGCGCGCACCGGGCCAGAACAAGGCGGCAAGGGCATCAGCCTGGTCATGGTCGAGACCGACGGCCTGGCGGGGTTCAGGCGCGGCAAGCTGCTCGACAAAGTGGGCCAGCACACGGTGGACACTGCCGAGCTGTTCTTTGACGACATGCGGGTGCCCGCCCACCAGTTGCTGGGGCCAGAGCCGGGCCGCGGCTTTGTGCAACTGATGGAGCAACTGCCGCGGGAGCGCCTGATCATCGGCGTGGGTGGCGTGGCCACCATGCAGCGCGCGGTAGACGAGACCCTGGCCTATGTGCAGCAGCGGCAGATTTTTGGCAAGCCGCTGATGGCGATGCAGAACACCCGGTTCAAGCTGGCCGAATGCCAGACCAAGCTCAGCATCGCGCGCAGCTTTGTCGATGACTGCATCAACCGGTCGCTGGCGGACACGCTGGACCTGGCTACGGCCGCCATGGCCAAGTGGTGGGTCAGCGAGATGATGGGCCAGGTGGTGGACGAGTGTGTGCAGTTGCACGGCGGCTACGGCTACATGAACGAGTACCCGATCGCCCGGCTGTATGCCGACGCCCGTGTCGGCCGCATCTACGGCGGCAGCAACGAGGTGATGAAAGAGCTGATCGCCCGCACCATGGACGGCGGCAAGCGCTGACAGCCCGGCCCGGCCCGCGCCGCGTCCACAGCCGCAACACCGTCGGCGTTTCAGATCCCGGCGGCGGCACAGACCGCCGCTCAATGTCCCACCCACCCCTGAAGGTTTGAAAAATGGCACAAGGCAACATGCTCGAAGGCAAGGTCGTTCTGGTCACCGGCGCGGGGGGCGGCATTGGCCGCGACATCGCGCTGCAATGCGCGGCGCAGGGCGCCCGGGTGGTGGTCAACGACCTGGGCGCGTCGGTGTCGGGCGAGGGCGGAGATGCCGGGCCGGCGCAGCGCGTGGTCGAAGAGATCCGCGCCGCTGGCGGCGAGGCCACCGCCAACACCGACAGCGTGTCCGAGGTGGCCAGCGCCAACCGCATCGTGCAAACCGCAATGGATGTGTTTGGCCGTATCGACGCGGTGGTTAACAACGCCGGCATCCTGCGGGATCGGTTTTTTCACAAGATGAGCGTGGACGAATTCGACACCGTCATCAAGGTGCATTTGTACGGTGGCTTCTACGTCAGCCGGGCGGCAGCCACCCACTTCAAGGAGCAGGGCAGCGGCGCCTATGTGCACATGACCAGCACCTCAGGCCTGATCGGCAACTTTGGCCAGGCCAACTACGCTGCGGCCAAGCTGGGCATTGCGGCACTCTCCAAGTCCATCGCGCTGGACATGCAAAAGTTCAACGTGCGCAGCAACTGCATCGCACCGTTTGCCTGGAGCCGGATGATCGGCAGCATCCCGACAGAGACACCCGAAGAAAAAGCCCGCGTCGCCCGCATCCAGCAAATGACGCCGGCCAAGATAGCGCCGGTGGCGGTGTACCTGGCCAGCGACGCCGCCAAGTCGGTCAACGGCCAGATCTTTGCGGTGCGCAACAACGAGATTTTTCTGATGAGCCAGCCCCGGCCCGAGCGCAGCGTGCACCGCAGCGAGGGCTGGACGGCCGAGACCGTGGCGTCGCACGCCATGCCGGCGCTGCAGGCCAGCTTTTACAGCCTGGACCGGTCGGGCGATGTGTTCACCTGGGATCCGGTGTGAGTTTGGCGCCGCCTAACGGCGGACACATGCCTACGGGTTGACGCCAGGTTTCTGTCAAACTGATTCAGTAGTAAAGTATTTACCAGTCATTCATTTAGTCGGCTTCGATCAGGCCGGCGTGGATGATCGGAGAAGTGCATGAAGATCGTCTGCGTCGGCGGCGGGCCGGCTGGCCTGTATTTCAGTCTGCTGATGAAGCTGCAAGACCCGGCGCACGACATCACCGTGGTCGAGCGCAACAAGCCCTACGACACCTTTGGCTGGGGCGTGGTGTTCTCGGACGCGACGATGGACAACATGCGGCGCTGCGACCCGGTGACCGCCGCGCAGGTCGAGCTGGCGTTCAACCACTGGGACGACATCGAGCTGCACTTCAAGGGCGAGGTGATCCGCTCGGGCGGCCACGGGTTTGTCGGCATCGGCCGCAAGAAGCTGCTCAATATCCTGCAGCTGCGCTGCGAGCAACTGGGCGTGAAGCTGGTGTTTGAGTGCGACGCCGGGTCAGACGCCGACTTCCCGGATGCCGACCTGGTCATCGCCAGCGACGGCATCAACTCCAAGATCCGCAGCCGCCATGCGGACGTGTTCAAGCCCGACATCGTCACGCGCCCCAACCGCTTCATCTGGCTGGGCACCCACAAGCACTACGACGCATTTACCTTCTTGTTCGAGAAGACCGAGCACGGCTGGTTCCAGGCCCATGTCTACCCCTTCGATGCCGACACGGCCACCTTCATCGTCGAGTGCCCCGAATCGGTCTGGCTGGCGCATGGGCTGGACGGTGCCGACACGGCACAGTCAATCACATTTTGCGAGCAACTTTTTGCGGGTAACTTGCAGGGCGAAAAGCTGCTGAGCAACGCCCGACATTTGCGCGGCTCGGCCTGGCTCAACTTCCAGCGCATCACCTGTGCGCAGTGGTCGTTGTTCAATGGCCGCAGCCAGGTGGTGCTGATGGGCGACGCGGTGCACACGGCGCACTTTGCGATCGGCTCGGGCACCAAGCTGGCGATCGAGGACGCGATCGAGCTGGCACGCCTGTTTGACCAGCGGCGCGAGGCCGGTGCCGGTGCCGGTGCCGGTAATTCAGCCCAGTCCATCCCCGACCTGCTGGCGCGCTACCAGGCCTTGCGCAATGTGGACGTGCTGCGGCTGCAAAACGCCGCCTGGAACGCGATGGAGTGGTTCGAGGTCTGCGGCCAGCGCTATTGCGACCAGCTGGAGGCGCCGCAGTTCATGGTGTCGATGCTCACCCGCAGCCAGCGCATCAGCCACGAGAACCTGCGGCTGCGGGACGCCACCTGGCTGGGCGGCTACGAGCGCTGGTTTGCGCGCCGCGCCGGTGTGGCTGTGGCAGACGGCCAGCCCGCGCCGCCGCCGATGTTCACGCCGTACACCGTGCGCGGGCTGACGCTGAAAAACCGCGTCATCGTCTCGCCAATGGCGCAGTATTCGGCCGTGGACGGTGTGGCCGGCAACTTCCACCTGGTGCACCTGGGCGCCCGCGCGATGGGTGGCGCGGCGTTGGTGATGGCCGAGATGACCTGCACCTCGGCCGATGCCCGCATCACGCCCGGTTGCCCCGGCATCTGGACCGATACCCAGCGCGACGCCTGGCGCCGGATCGTGGACCACGTCCACCAGCACAGCGACGCCGCCATCGGCCTGCAGATTGGCCACGCCGGCCCCAAGGGATCGACCAACGCCCCCTGGCAGGGTGCGGGTGCCGACCAGCCGCTGGCCACCGGCAACTGGCCGCTGATGGCGGCCTCGGCCCAGCCCTACCTGGCAGACGGTGCGGTGCCGCGCGCCATGACCGAGGCCGACATGGCCCAGGTGCAAGACGACTTTGTCGCCGCCGCCCGCCGTGCCGCCGAGGCCGGCTTCGACTGGCTGGAGCTGCACTGCGCGCACGGCTACTTGCTGTCGTCGTTCATCTCGCCGCTGACCAACCACCGCAGCGACAACTTTGGCGGCAGCCTGGCAAACCGCCTGCGCTACCCGCTAGCGGTGTTTGCCGCAGTGCGCGCCGCCTGGCCCGCCGAGCGGCCGATGTCGGTGCGCATTTCGGCGCACGACTGGGTGGACGGTGGCATCACGCCGGCGGATGCGGTGCGGGTCGCCCGAGCCTTCAAGGCCGCGGGCGCGGACATGATCGACTGCTCGTCCGGCCAGGTCAGCGCGGCACAGCAGCCGACCTACGGCCGGATGTACCAGACCCCATTTGCCGACCGCATCCGCCAAGAGGCCGGCATCGCCACCATCGCGGTGGGCGCGATCAGCGAGGCCGACCATGTCAACAGCATCATCGCCGCAGGCCGGGCCGACCTGTGTGCGGTGGGCCGGCCACACCTGGCCAACCCGGCCTGGACGTTGAGTGAGGCGGCGCGCATCGGCTACACCGCCATGCGGTGGCCGGCACCGTACCAGGCAGCCCAGCGCCAGCTTGAAGCGCTGGCCCAGCGCGGGCAGCAGCAAACGGCACTGGGTGCTGCATGAAAGCCGACACCAGCCACCGGTTGCTGGCCCAGGCCGATGGGCTGGGCTTTGAGTCCCGCAGCGAGCCGGGCGACCATGCAGCGCTCAAGCTGTGGCTGCGCATGCTGGCCTGCACCACCCAGGTCGAAGACCAGATCAGCCGCCGCTTGCGCCAGCGCTTTGGCATCTCGCTGCCGCGGTTCGACTACCTGGCCCAGCTGTACCGCCGGCCGGAGGGCTTGAAGATGGGCGACCTGTCTCGCTGCCTGATGGTGACCGGCGGCAACGTCACCGGCCTGACCGACGAGCTGACCCGAGAAGGCCTGGTGCAGCGCGAGCCCAGCCCGGGTGACCGCCGCGCCTGGATCCTGCGCCTGACCGACGCCGGCCGCAGCAGCTTCGAGGCCATGGCCAGCGCGCACGAGCAATGGGTGCTGGCGCTGTTTGCCGGGCTCGACAGCAGCGCCATGCAGCAGGTCTACGGCCAGCTCGGCACCCTGCGGGTGCACCTGACGAACCTGCCCGATCCGACGCCGGACGGCCAACCCACAGCCGGTAAAAAGGACAAACCATGACCGATCAAAACCCCGACCGCGTTGATCCGGCACTGCTGGCCGGCAACCGCAAGCCACTGGCCGGCTACCGGGCGCAACACGTCGACTGGCAGCTCAACGCCAGTGTCGCCACCATCACCCTGAACCGGCCCGAGCGAAAAAACCCGCTGACCTTTGCGGCCTACGCCGAGCTGCGCGACCTGTTTGCCCAGCTGAAATATGCCGATGACGTGCGCGCGGTGGTGGTCACCGGCGCCGGTGGCAACTTCTGCTCGGGTGGCGACGTGCACGAGATCATCGGCCCGCTGCTGCGCCTCAAAGCGCCTGAGCTGCTGATGTTCACCCGCATGACCGGTGACCTGGTCAAGGCCATGCGCGGCTGCCCGCAGCCGATCATCGCGGCAATCGACGGCGTGTGCGCCGGCGCCGGCGCGATCATCGCGATGTCGTCCGACCTGCGCTTGGGCACCGCCCGCAGCAAGACCGCCTTCTTGTTCAACCGGGTCGGGCTGGCCGGCTGCGACATGGGCGCCTGCGCCATGCTGCCGCGCATCATCGGCCAGGGCCGGGCCAGCGAGTTGCTCTACACCGGCCGCTCGCTCGGCGGCGAGGAGGGCGAGCGCTGGGGGTTTTTCAACCGGTTGTGCGCGCCCGAGTCGCTGGCGACCGAGGCCGCCGCCCTGGCCGCTGATCTTGCCGCCGGCCCCAGCTTTGCCAACGGCATCACCAAGACCATGCTGCAGCAGGAGTGGGCGATGACCATCGAGCAGGCCATCGAGGCCGAAGCCCAGGCCCAGGCGCTGTGCATGCTGACGCAGGATTTTGGCCGCGCCTATGACGCGTTTGTGGCACGCCAGCGGCCGGTGTTCCAGGGCGACTGAAGCCCCAAGTCCGCAGCCGCTGTCAAGGAGAGAGCACGATGTCCGACTATCCTCACGTGCTGCAACCCGCCGGCTGGGCGCGGCCTCGCGGTTATG
>JBKJKU010000165.1:0-14402 GCA_046597355.1 Aquabacterium sp. | reverse complement strand
ATCGCCGCGGCGGCCAGCCGGGTGGCATTCATCAACACCGGCTTTTTGGACCGCACCGGCGACGAGATGCACACCTCGATGCTGGCCGGCCCGATGATGCGCAAGGGCGACATGAAGTCCAGCGCCTGGATAGCCGCCTACGAGCGCAGCAACGTGCTGGTCGGCCTGCAATGCGGCCTGCGCGGCCGGGCCCAGATCGGCAAGGGCATGTGGGCCATGCCCGACCTGATGGCCGCGATGCTGGAGCAAAAAATCGGCCACCCCAAGGCCGGCGCCAACACCGCCTGGGTGCCCAGCCCCACCGCCGCCACGCTGCATGCGTTGCACTACCACCTGGTCAACGTCAGCGCGGTGCAGCAAGCGCTGGAGGCTGACGACGCCGCCAGCGACCGCGAGGCGGTGCGGAACGACATCCTCGACAAGCTGCTGACTGTTCCCGTGGTGGCGCAGGCCGGCTGGACGGCTGATGAGCGCCAGCAGGAAATCGACAACAACGCCCAGGGCATCCTGGGCTATGTCGTGCGCTGGGTTGACCAGGGCGTGGGCTGCAGCAAGGTGCCCGACATCCACAACATCGGCCTGATGGAAGACCGTGCCACGCTGCGCATCAGCAGCCAGCACATTGCCAACTGGCTGCACCACGGCGTGGTGAGCGAGGCCCAGGTGCGGGCCACCTTTGCCCGCATGGCAGCGGTGGTGGACGGCCAGAACGCGGGTGATCCGGCCTACACGCCGATGGCCGGCAATCCGCAGGGCGCGGCTTTCCAGGCAGCACTCGACCTGGTGTTCAAGGGCATGGCGCAGCCGAGTGGCTACACCGAGCCGTTGCTGCATGCCTGGCGGCTGAAGGTGAAAGCTGCGCAGGTCCGGTAACCCCGATAGCCGCGGCAGCCCGCCCGCCGTGCAGCCACTGCCGGCGGGTGCTTGCCGGCGCAGTGCTTTGAGTCGGCCAGCTCCGTTGTGGCCCCAAGCCAAGACTGCCCTGGGGCGCCTGTAGCGCAAACCGGCGTTGCAGGCCGGCCGGGGCGGCGGTGGGCGCTGCCTACAATGAAATGGCAGGGCCTTGGCCTGTGTCGGCGCGCTGCCACGCGACGCTGTCGCCGGCCGCTACCGCACCCACTGCTGCCCGCAACCACCTACGCCACCGCCACCGCCACCGCCACCGCCCCGCCATGCCCACGTCCGCGCTGCCCCCAACAAATTGCGACGTGCTGGTGGTCGGCGCCGGCCCCGCCGGCAGTGCCTGTGCCCAGTGGCTGGCACGCCAGGGTGTGCAGGTGGTGCTGGTCGACCAGCAGGCCTTTCCGCGCGACAGGGTCTGCGGTGACGGCCTGATCCCCGACGCCCACCATGCGCTGCGGCGCCTGGGCGTGCACGACGAGGTGATGGCGCGGGCGCTGAACGTGCCGCATGTGGCCTGCATCGGTCCGCGCGGCGGCCGGGTTGACGTGCCCGGGCAGCTGGCAGTGCTGGCGCGGCGCGAGCTGGACGACATCCTCAAGCGCGCCGCCGAACGCGCGGGCGCGCAGTTCTTTGCGCCCTGGCGGTTCGAGGCGCCGTTGCTGGCCGGCGCTGATGCGGACAGCCAGGCCCCGGTGGTCGGCGCACGCCTCAAATCCCCCACGCTGGGTTTGTGCGAGGTGCGTGCCCGCTGGGTGGTACTGGCCACCGGCGCCGTGCCGCGCGCGCTGATGGCCGCCGGCCTGTGTGATCGCCACACCCCCACCGGCATCGCCTTGCGCGGCTATGTGCACCACCCGGCGATGGCCCAGCGCCGCCCCGCGCTGGAGGTGGTGTGGCACAAGCAACTGCGCAAGGGCTACGGCTGGATCTTTCCGGGGCCGGACAGTGTGTTCAACATCGGGGTCGGGCTGGCGCAAAGCCATGGCAAGCAGGTGGGCGGCCGCGCCACGATGGAGGACGTCAACCTGCGTGAGCTGTTTGCCGCCTTCACCCGCGTCTATGCCCCTGCCGGCGAGCTGATGGCCGGCGGCACGCTGATCGGCGAGATCAAGGGCGCACCGCTGCGCTGCTCACTCGACGGCGCCCGCTTCTCGCGGCCCGGCCTGCTCGTCACCGGCGAGGCGGCAGGCAGCACCTATGCCTTCACCGGCGAGGGCATCGGCAAGGCGATGGAAACCGGCCTGCTCGCCGCCGAGGCGCTGATTGGCCCGCTCACGCAGGGCGCTGTGGCGCCGCCAGGCATGCCGCCACACGGCGCTGAGCACGACGCCTCACACAACGCCAAACACGACGCCACAAACGACACCGCGCTGCGTGCCGGCTACGAGGCGGCGTTGCGGGCGCTCAAGCCGCGCTTTGATCTCTACCAGCGCGCCAGCCGGGTCAACGACCACCCCTGGCTGACCGACCTGCTGATCTGGCGCGCCCAGCGCAGCGCGCGCGTCCTGCGCGGCATGTCGCGTGTGCTGGACGAAACCGGCAACCCCGGCAGCCTGGTGTCGTTGCGCGGCCTGTCACGCTTGCTGCTGCCGGGCCGCTGAAAGCCACCGCCATGTGCCAGTTGCTGGGCATGAACGCCAACACGCCGACCGACGTGATGTTTTCGTTCGCCGGCCTGGCGACCCGGGCCGACGAGCACAAGGATGGCTTTGGCATCGCTTTTTTCGAGGACCGCGGCGTGCGCCTGTTTGTCGACCCCGAGAGCGCCCGCGCCTCACCGGTGGCCGACATGGTCAAGCGCTACCCGATCCGCAGCGGCAACGTCATCGCCCACATCCGCAAGGCCACGCAAGGCCGGGTGGCGCTGCAAAACACCCACCCTTTTGTGCGCGAGCTGTGGGGCCGCTACTGGGTGTTTGCCCACAACGGCGACTTGAAAGGCTTTGCACCGCGCCTGCACGGCGCGTTCCGCCCGGTCGGTGACACCGACAGCGAGCGCGCCTTTTGCTGGCTGATGCAGGAGCTGGCCAAGGCCCATGCGTCGGTGCCGTCGATCGAAGAGCTGCGCTGCACCCTGGCCGAGCTGCTGCCGATCCCGGCGTCGCACGGCACCTTCAACTGCCTGCTCAGCAACGGCCAGGCGCTGTGGGCGCATTGCAGCACCCAGCTGCACTGGCTGGAGCGGCGCCACCCCTTCGGCGCAGCCCACCTCGCCGACGACGACCTGAGCGTCGACTTTGCAGCCCTCACCACGCCGGGCGACCGGGTGGCGCTGGTGGCCACCCAGCCCCTGACCCGCGGCGAGGCCTGGACGGCGTTTGCGCAAGGTGAGCTGCGGGTATTTTTGGGCGGGCGGTCGCCGGCCGGCTCCCCTGGCGTTACCGAAGCGCCCTGACAGGCCCGACCCCCGAATCGGGGGAGTGCGGCCGCATCGGCTTGTTCGCTGCTGGCGCATCGTCTAGGATCACCTCCAACTTTGTCTGGACGGGATGGAATCATGAAAACAGCAATTTGGGTGGGTTTGATCGCAGCGCTGGGCCTGGCTGGCCAAGCCACGGCGCAGACGGCGGCGCCCTGCCCCTGTGATGCCAGCAAGATCCAGCGCACCGATGTGGCAGCGCTGGTCAAGGGCAATACGGCCTGCGCCGTGCGCGGCAGCGAGCGTTGGCAAGAGTTTCACCAGCCTAGCGGCAACCTGATCGACTACAAGCTCGGCCCGACCAGCACCACTGATCCGTCAGAAAAAGTCGGCACCTGGCAGGCCGGCGTGGCCTCGCGCAACAATCCGCTGCCCACCGTGACCTACAACTACGGCTCGGGCGGCACCTATGCCTACGCGGTATGCGCGGCAAACGCCACAACCACGGGCCAGTTTTTGTTCTGCAATGTCAGCACGCAAGAAAAATTCGATCCGGTGACCTTGAAGGCAGGCCAGGTTCCCTGCTAGTGCCCGCGACACGCCGCGCTCCCGGGCCGGCGGCCGCCTGACTGTGGCCTGCAGACTGCGCAGGCACGCCAAAACCCAGCGTTGTCACGCTGGGTTTTTTGCTGTCTGGCCCCTGAAACACCCGCCATGGCCCTGAACCGCGCCCGGCCGGGCTGGGCCCTGTGCCTGGGCTGGCTGGTCTTTGTGGTCTACGGCAGCTTGCTGCCGTTCGACCTGCATCCGCTGCCAATGGCGCAGGCATTGGCCCGCTGGCAAGCCATCCCGTTTTTGCAACTGGGGGTCGAGTCGCGCGCTGACTGGGTCGCCAACGGCGTGCTGTACCTGCCGGTGGGTCTGCTGCTGGCGCAGTGCCTGCGTGCGGCCTGGGGTGACCGCGGGCTGGCCCGCTGGGGGGCTGCGCTGTCGGCGCTGGCCCTGGGCTGTGGCCTGGCGCTGGCGGTCGAGTTCAGCCAGCTGTTTTTCCCGTCCCGCACGGTGTCGCAAAACGACCTGATGGCCGAGTGCCTGGGCACGCTGCTCGGTGTGGTGCTGGCGCCGCAGGCCGGCCGCTGGGCCGAGGCGCTGCAGCGCGCCTGGGCACAGGACGGTCAGCGCCTGCTGCCGCGCCTGCTGGAAGGCTATGCCGCGGCGTACTTGCTGCTGGGCCTGTTCCCGTTCGACCTGCTGCTGTCGGCGGCTGAATGGCAGGCCAAGCTGGCGTCGGACAGCTGCGGCTGGTGGCTGGCACCGGCGTCGCGGCAGCGCGGCTGGCTGCTCGGCGTGCTGCTGGCTGTCGAGGTGGCACTGTCGGTACCGGTGGGCATCTGGCTGGCCTGGCGGCCGGTTGCGCGCCTGCCCGGGGCCGGTCAGCGCGCCGGGTGGGCGCAACCTCCCCGACGAGCGCGCCTGGCACCGGCACTGCTCGTCGGCGCCGGCCTGGGCCTGCTGATCGAGGGCGGCCAGCTGGCCATCGCCTCGGGCATTTCACAGGGGTTTTCGGTGCTGACGCGTGCGGTCGGCGTGGCCCTCGGCGCGCAACTCGGCAGCGTGCTGCTGGGGCAGCTGTCGGGCCAACGCAGCGCGGCCCATTGGGCCAAGGCCTGGCGCTGGGTCAAACCGGGGCTGGTGCTGCCGTACCTGGGGCTGCTGGCCGGCGTGAACGGCTGGTGGACGCAAACCTGGGGCGGTCCGGAGACCTGGCAGGCGCAGTGGGCAGCGGTGCGCCTGATGCCGTTCTGGTACCACTACTACACCACCGAGGCCGAAGCGGTGTTCAGCCTGGGCAGCGTGGCGCTGATGTACCTGCCGGTGGCCGCCTTGCTGGGCCACCGGCGCGCGCCGGTGGCCGGCGTGGTGCTGGCCGCTGGGGGCCTGGCAGCGGTGATCGAGACCGGCAAGCTCGGCTTGTCCAGTCTGCACCCGGACCCGACCAACGTGGTCATTGCGATGGCCACCTGCTGGCTGGCCATGCGCCTGGCGGGCTGGGCCTTGTCGCCGATGCGGGCGGCCGACGTTGACGCCATCGCCAACAACGCCTGTCCGGGCAGCGCACCCTCTGCGCCCGGCCCGCTGCAAGCCGGCAGTCCGCCGGCCACCACGACGCAGGCCGCTGGCGCCGGCCTGGCGGGGCTGTGCACGGCGGCGTTGCTGGCGCTGGCGGCGGCGTCTGCGCTGGCCCTGCCCTGGGGCGCTACGGCGGTTGCGGCCGGCGTGGCGGCAGCCGCAGCGCTGGTCTGGTGGCGGCCGGTGCTGGCGCTGGCGCTGCTGCCAGCCGCCTTGCCGGTGTTGGATCTGGCACCCTGGACCGGCCGATTTTTCTGGGACGAGTTCGACATCCTGCTGCTGGCGGTGCTGGCCGTCGGGTGGCACCGCAGCCGGCCGGTCGGCCGTGGCTTGGCTCGCCCGCCCGGCTTGTCGGGTGCGCCCGCCGGATTTGCCGCGCTGCAGACAGCGGCGCTGGGCTTGCTGGGGCTGAGCCTGGCGCTGTCCGCGCTGCGTGGCCTGCTGCCGTGGCAATGGCCCGACCTGAACAGCTTCTCCAGCTACTACAGCGGCTGGAACGCGCTGCGCATCTTCAAGGGTGCACTCTGGGCGGCGGCTTGGGTGGCGCTGTTTAAGCGGTTGCCCCAGGCCAGCGCCGCCAAGCAGGTGGTGTTTGGCTGCGGCGTGCTGACGGGTCTGGCGCTCACGGTGCTGCAAGTCGGGTGGGAGCGGCTGGCGTTTCCGGGCTTGCTGGACTTTGCCAGCGACTACCGCATCTCCGGGCCGATCTCGACCATGCACACCGGCGGGGCCTACATCGAGTGCTGGCTGGCGATCGGGTCGGCCTTTGGCTTGTGGGCGGTACTGCGTCCGGGCCAGGCGGCCTGGCGCACGGCGGCAGGCGCGCTGGTGCTGGCCAGCACCTACGCCCTGGCCGTGACCTATTCGCGCAACGGCTACGGCGCCGGCTTGGTGGTGGCCGGGGTGATGGCCGGGATGGCGGCCAGGCTGGCGGCCGGGCTGACGGCCGGGCTGACGACCGGGCTGTCGGCTGTCAACGCGGCGCAGGCGGGGCTGCACGCCGCCACGCTGCCGCCGGGCCGCAAGCGCGTCCCCGTGCTGCTGCCCGTGGCCGGCGTGTTGGTCCTGATGGCCGCCGTGGCGCTGCCGGTGTTGACAGGGCCGTATGCCCGCGCCCGGCTGGCTGATCTGGCGCGCGACCACGCGGTGCGCCTGGCGCATTGGCAGGATGCCGTGACCCTGCGCCAGCCCGGCGGCCTGAATCTGCTGCTGGGCGCCGGCCTGGGCAGCTACCCGGCGGCCCACTACTGGCGCAGCGCCGAGCCGGTGCATGCCGGGTCCTATGCGCTGGCCGACGAGCCCGGCCGCCGCTTCTTGCGCCTGGGCACCGGTGCGCCGGTCTACATCGAGCAAGTGGTGCCGGTACAGGCCGGCCAGCGCTTGCAACTGGCGCTGGACGTGCGCGGCCCGGCCAGCGCCGTGCTGGGCGTGATGCTGTGCGAGAAGTGGCTGCTGACCTCGGTCGCCTGCGCCACGGTGGCTGTGCAGGCCGACAAACCCGCCGCCGCTACGGCTGCTACTGCCGCTGTTGCCGCTGTTGCCGCTGTTGCCGCCGCTGGCAATGCCGACCCCGCTGCCAATACCGCCTGGCGCACGGTCACACTGGTGCTGTCGACCGAGGGCTGGCCCCGCTCGCGGGGGTGGGTCGGCCGGCCGGTCAAGCTGGCGGTGTTTCATGGCCCGGGCGACGGCACGGTCGACGTCAGCCGGCTGGTGCTGACGGCGCAAGCTGCCGACGCCACGCCGGCTATCCCGAGCACCCGGCCCGACAGCCGCACCCCACCGCTGTTGCGCAACGGTGATTTTTCGGCCGGGCTCGACCACTGGTTCTTCAGCACCGACGTCGACCCGCCGTGGCATGTGCACAGCACCCCGGTGGCGGTGTGGTTCGAGCAGGGCTGGCTGGGCGTGCTGGCCTGGTCGCTGGCGGGCGGGCTGGCCGTGTGCGCCGCGGCGCGGCGCGCCTGGCGCGGCGACCTGAACGGCGCGGCGGTGCTGGCGGCGCTGCTGGCGGCCGGGGTTTGTGGCGCGGTCAACACGCTGACCGACGCACCCCGTTTTCTGACGCTGCTGCTGGTGCTGATGTGGCTGGCGGGCGAGCGCGGCAGCACCTTGCCGGGCCGTGCACCGGACATGTCAAACAGCGCCTCCACTGGCTTGTCCCAAGCCCCGGCAGAACCGGCCTCTGCGACACTCGATCACGCTTCCAACCGATCTCCAAGCCCCTACCCGTGATGCCCCAACCCGCTGCTTTGCCCGTCCCGCGTTTTGACACCTTTTACCGCCACGCCGAGCTGACGGCGCTGTTGCAGGACTACGCCGCCGCGCGGCCCGACCTGGTGCAGTTGCGCTCGCTCGGCCAGAGCTTCGAGGGCCGCGACATCTGGCTGGCGGTAGTCACCAACACCGCCACCGGTGCCGACATCGACAAGCCGGCGTTCTGGGTCGACGGCAACATCCACGCCGGCGAGCTGACCGCATCCACCGCCTGCCTGTACTGGCTGCACCAGCTCGTGGCCGGCCACGGCAGCGACGACGCCATGACCCAGTTGCTGAACAGCCGGGTCGTCTACCTGTGTCCGCGGCTCAACCCCGACGGCGCCGAGCTGGCGCTGGCCGACAAGCCGCGTTACATCCGCTCGTCCACCCGGCCTTATCCCTGGGACGAAGAGGCTGTGGACGGCCTGACGGCCGAGGACATCGACGGCGACGGCCGGGTGCTGCACATGCGCCTGCCCGACCCGCACGGCACCTGGAAATGCCACCCCGAAGACGCCCGGCTGATGATCCCGCGCCAGCCCGGCGAGTTTGGCGGCAGCTACTGGCGCATCATGCCCGAGGGCACGCTGGCCCACTACGACGGCCTGCAGGTCAAGGTCAACCCCGACCGCGAGGGGCTGGACCTGAACCGCAACTTTCCGTCGATGTGGCGGCAAGAATTTGAGCAGACCGGCGCCGGGCCGTACCCCGCCAGCGAGCCCGAGGTGCGGGCGATGGTGGACTTCATCGTCAAGCATCCCAACATCGGCGCGGCCGTCAGCTTCCACACCCATTCCGGCGTGATCCTGCGCCCGATGGGCACGATGAGCGACGAGCAGATGACGCCCGAAGACCTGTGGATCATCAAGCGGCTCTCGGCCATTGGCGAGAAGCTCACCGGCTACCCGGCGGTCAGCACCTACCACGACTTCAAGTACCACCCCAAAGAGGTCATCACCGGCACCCAGGACTGGATCTACGAGCACCTGGGCGCGCTGTTCTGGACGGTCGAGATCTGGGCGCCCAACAAAGAGGCCGGCATCACCGGCTACGACTGGGTGCACTGGTACCGCGACCACCCGCCCGAGGACGACCTGAAGCTGCTGAAATGGAGCGACGAGCAGTGCAACGGCCTGGCGCATGTCGACTGGTACCCCTACCGCCATCCGCAGCTGGGCATGGTCGAGCTGGGCGGCTGGGACCGGCTGAACTACTGGCGCAACCCGCCGCCACACCTGCGTGAGCGCGAGGTGGCGCGCTTCCCGGCTTGGCTGACGCAGCTCGGCCTGTCGCTGCCCAAGCTGGAGTTGTTGCGGGCCGAGGTGCGGTCGCTGGGCGGCGACACCTGGCGGATCCGCTTTGCGGTGGCCAACGCCGGCTACCTGCCCAGCTACGTCACCCAGCGTGCGATCGAGCGCAAGATGGTGCGGGGCGTGGTGTTTGAGCTGCACCCGCCGCCCGGCCTGACGCTGCAGACCGGCAAGCTGCGCATCGAGGGCGCACAACTGGAGGGCCACGGCCCGAAGTCCTCGTTGCAGGCCTTCCTGCCGACCCGCCAGATCACCGCCGACCGGGCCGTGGCCGAATGGGTGGTGAACGCCCCCCGCGGTACCCGCGTCGCCTTGACTGCCGTGGCCGACCGCGCCGGTACGGTGCGCACCGAGGTCACGCTCGACTGAGCGCCTGAGCGCCTGAGCGGCGGCGGGGCGCCAGCCCCCGGTGTTCGGGGCAGCGCGGCGTGGCGCAGGTCACGCCAGTGGCGTGGGTGTGGTGTCCGCCGGGCCGCCCAGCGCCCGCAACAAGACCGCCCGCAGGCGCAACGGGTCGATCGGCTTGGTCACAAAGTCGTTCATGCCGATCAACGCGGCGCGCTCACGCTCGCTCACCAGCGCGGCTGCGGTCAAGGCGATCACGGGCAGTTGCTCAGCGCTGTAGGTCGCGCGCAGCACTTTCGTGGCCTCGTGGCCACTCATGCCGGGCATCTGCAGGTCCATCAGCACCGCGTCGAAGCGCCGGCCATCGGCCGCCGCCTGCGCCACCGCCGCCAGGGCCTGCAGGCCGTCACCGGCCTCGGTGACCACCGCGCCCCATTGCTCAAGCAGGGCGACGCCGATCAGCATGTTCACGCTGTTGTCCTCGACCAGCAGCACCCGGGCGCCTTGCAACCGGTGGACGGCATCGGCGAAAGGCTGCTGCACTGCCGCGCCGCCAGGCAGCGGCTTCAGCGGCAGTTCGGCATGGAAGCAACTGCCTTGCCCGTCCCGGCTGCTGAGGCCCACGCTGCCGCCCATCAACAGGGCCAGTTCACGGCAAATCGACAAGCCCAGCCCGGTGCCGCCATAGCGCCGGGTGGTGGATTCGTCGGCCTGGGTGAAGGGCTGGAACAGGCGCGCCTGGGTGGCCGCGTCGATGCCCGGGCCGGTGTCGTGCACCTCCAACCGCAGGCCCCCCCCGGGGCGCGCCATCACCAGCAGGCGGATGCCACCGCTGGGCGTGAACTTGAGCGCGTTGTTCAAGTAGTTGGCCGCGATCTGGCGCAGCCGCAGTGCGTCACCGCGCACCCAGACCGGCAGTGACGGGTCCAGCTGCGCGTCGAACGTCAGGCCTTGGCTGACGGCCAGCGTGGCGTAGGTCTGCTGCAGCGTGCGCAGCAACGCGTGCAGGTCAAACGGCGCCGATTCCAGTTGCAGCTTGCCGGCCTCGATCTTGGCCACGTCCAGGATGTCGGTGAGCGTGGCCGCCAGCTGTTCGGCGCTTTCGCTGATCTGGTCGAGGTAGCGACGCAGCCGCGCGGGTGGCAGGCCGGGCTCTCGGGCCAGCCGGACCAGCCCGAGCACACCGCTCAACGGGGTGCGGATCTCGTGGCTGGTATTGGCCAGAAAGGCGCTCTTGGCTTGGCTGGCGGCCTCGGCAGCATCGCGCGCACGGGCCAGTTCTTGTTCGGCGCGGCGCGCCAATGTGACGTCTTCGGCAATCCAGATCGTGCCGTTGGTCGCGGGGTTCAGCGGGTCGATGGCCTTGCCGCGCAGCCGCACCAGAAACGGGCTGCCGTCGCGCCGCTGCACCGGGCGTTCAATGTCGATGGCCTCGCCGCGCGCCAGTGCCGGGCCAACCTCGCTGCCAAACGCCGCGTAGTCGGCCGCGTCAGCCCAGATCGCCTGGCCAGGCTGGCCTGTCAAAGTGCCGGGCGCCCAGCCGTACATCGCCTCCATCTGGGCGTTGACCAGCACAAACTGGCGATCACGGGTGAACGCGATGCCCACCGAGGCATTCGCCAGCATGGCCTCGCGCTCCTGGCGCACCCGGCTGGGCTCGGACATGTCTCGACCGTTGAGCAGCAGGTAGGACACGCCGTCGCTGTCAAAACGGATGCCCGACATCAACAACGGCAGATCCCGGCCGTCGCGGGTCTTGAAGCAGATCAGCCGGTCCTGCACGACGCCGTCGGCCGCAATGTCCTGCAACAGCGCAGTGCGGTCGGCAGCATCGCGCCACAGGCCGAGTTCGTGCGAGGTGTGGCCCTCGACCTGCGCCCGGGCATGCCCGGCCAGGCGGCAGAAACTGTTGTTGACCATCACATAGCGCCCGGTGTCCAGGTCGGACAGCGTGATGATGTCCGGGCTGAGCGAGACCACGCTGGACAACAGCGCTTGCGATCGCAACAGCGCATCGGACGCCTTGCGGCGCTCGGTCTCGTCGAAGGCGATCGACAACACGGCGGGCTGGCCGGCAAAGTCGGTGCGCGTGCCCACCGAACTGACCGTGCGCTGCCGGCCACTGCGGGTGAGCAGCCGCACGTCCAGCGGCGGCATGGCCTGGCCCAGCGGCAGCGCCTCTATTTGTGCGACCCGGGCCGTTACAGCGGCCTGCTGGTCCGGCGCGACGTGATCGGCCACCAGGCGGCTGCCCAGCATTTGCGCTACCGAGTCGTAGTCGAGCAGGCGCGCTGCGGCCGGGTTGGCATCGACGATGGCGCCGCCCTGGTGCAGCATCAGCGGCGTCGGGATGCGGTTGAACAGGTCGCGGTAACGGGTCTCGGTGAGGGCCAGCGCCTGGTGGGCCACATGCTCGCCAGTGACATCGCGGGCCACGCCCCAATAGCCGATGAACCGCCCGTCGGCATCGAACCGGGGCTCGCCGCTGGCCAGAAAGTGGTGGGTTTGGCCGTCGGCATGCTGCCAGTTGAAGGCCAGGTCGCGCAGTTCGACTCGGCCCTCCATCTCGGCCCGCATCAGGTCGAGGTTGTCGTCATCGATGTCCAGCGCCGCGATGTTCCAGGGCAACTGCCCCAGCATCGACAACACCGGCACGAACTGGCCGGCCGCGTTGCGCCGGGACAAATGGCTCAAGCGCAGCTCGGCGTCGGTCTCCCAGTAGGCGCTGGCGGCGATGCCCAGCAGTGCCCGGAAGCGCTGCTCGCGGGCGTCGGCCGCGCGCAGGTGCTGGCGCGCCAGGCTGGCCATGACCCGGCCCATCAGCGTGCCAGTCACGATGGCCGCACACGCCAGCACCAGGCGCACGCCAAAGGCAGGCCCGTCAGGCGGCTCGGTCACCAGGCCCAGCCGCTCTGCGGCGCCCAGTGTCAGCAAGCCGCCCAGCGCCAGGCCGGTACTGGCCCAACCCAGCCGCGCCGGACCCACGGTGTGGGCCAGCAGCACCACCAGGCCAAACATCACCAGCCCTGGCGTTTGCAGGCCCCAGCCGCTGACCCAGCCCAACAAGCTCACCGCCACCAGCGCACCCAGCAACAGCGGCGCCAGCAAGGGCCGAGCACGCTCGGGCGGCAGACGGTGGATCGCCGCAAAGCCCAGGGCCAGCACGGCGTAGATGCCGACCATGAAGCCCTGGTTGAGCATCGGCAGCGGGTTGTCTCGCAGCAGCGTGAAGGCCACGCCCATCGTGCAGACCAGCGCGGCGACCGCACAAAACGCACGCAGCAGGCTGTCCTGCATGGCATGGTGCAGGTCGAGCTCGATCGGGGCGGGAGAGGGAGGGGTGGCCACGGCTGACGCAACTGACAGCCGATCAGTTTCGCAGCAAACTGCAGAGTTGAACCTGCGTTCAGGCCCCGTCCAGCCGGTCTGTTCGGGCCGGACCGGACAGCGCCCGCCTGGCCAGCGGCGCTGCCGGATGGCCGGCAGCCGGCTCAGCGTGCGGCGTTGAGCGTGCGCCGGGTGGCGTCGGCCACCGCCCGCGCGGCGGCCGCAAAGTCGTCGCCGGCCGAGGCATAGAGCACGGCGCGCGAGGAGTTGACGATGACCGGCCCGGTGCTGTGCACGCCGGCTGGCCCGACGCTGCCGCGCCAACCGGCGCGCACCGTGGCGGCGGCATCACCACCCTGCGCACCCACGCCGGGGATCAACAATGGCAGCGTGGGCGCCAGCGTGCGCACCCGCTCGATCTCGGCCGGATAGGTGGCGCCCACCACCAGGCCGAGCTGGCCGGACGCGTTCCACGGTCCGGCGGCCAGGCGGGCGATGTGCTCGAAAAGCCGGTCGCCGGGCTGGCTGGCGCTGCCCGGCGCATCCGGCGCCTGCGGGCCCTGCAAGCGCTGCGCTTGCAGGTCGCTGCCACCCGGGTTGCTGGTGCGGCACAGCAGAATCAGACCCTTGCCGTCGTACTTGAAATAGGGCTCGATCGAGTCAAAACCCATGAAAGGCGACAGCGTCAGGGCGTCGGCCTGGTAGCGCTCGAAGGCCTCGACCGCGTACATCGCGGCGGTCGCGCCGATCTCACCGCGCTTGGCGTCCAGGATCACCGGCACCGCCGGCGCCACCCGCTTGATGTGGGCCATCAACCGTTCGAGCTGGTCCTCGGCGCGGTGCGCCGCAAAGTACGCAATCTGCGGCTTGAAGGCGCTGACCAGATCGTGGGTGGCGTCGACGATCGCCGCGCAAAACTCGAAGATGCGCGACGCATCACCGCGCCAGGCGCCCGGAAATTTAGCCGGCTCCGGGTCCAGCCCGACACAGAGCATCGAATCGGCACGGCGCTCGGCCGCTTGCAGCTGGTCGGTGAAGGTCATGGCGGTATGTTTCGGGGGCTTCGGGCTCAGATGCGCCGCGCCAGCTCGGCGGCCAACCCGGTGTAGTTGGCCGGCGTCATGGCCAGCAGGCGGACTTTCTCGGCGCTGGGCAGCGCCAGCGCGGCGACGAAACCCTGCATCAGCTCGCGCGTCATCGGTTGGCCGCGGGTGAAGGACTTGAGCTGCTCGTAGGGCTCGGGCAGGCCGTGGCGGCGCATCACCGTTTGCACCGCCTCGGCCATCACCTCCCAGGCGTTGTCCAGGTCGGCGGCCAGTGCGGCGGGGTTGATCTCCAGCTTGTCAAGGCCCCGCGCCAGTGAATCCAGCCCCAGCACCGCATAGCCCAGCGCCACGCCCATGTTGCGCAGCACGGTGCTGTCGGTCAGGTCGCGTTGCCAGCGGCTGACCGGCAGCTTCTGGCTCAGGTGCGTCAGCAGCGCGCTGGCCAGGCCAAAGTTGCCCTCGGCGTTCTCAAAATCGATCGGGTTGACCTTGTGCGGCATGGTCGATGAGCCGACCTCGCCGTCCTTGAGCCGCTGCTTGAAGTAGCCCAGCGAGATGTAGCCCCACACGTCGCGCGACCAGTCGATGAGGATGGTGTTGGTGCGCGTGACCGCATCGAACAATTCGGCCATCGTGTCGTGCGGCTCGATCTGGGTGGTGTAGGCGTTGAACACCAGGCCCAGGCGCTGCTCGACGACCTTCTGGCTGAACGCCGGCCAATCG
>JBKJKU010000073.1:0-9946 GCA_046597355.1 Aquabacterium sp. | reverse complement strand
TGGCTGATGACCATGACGCTGCCGGCGAATTCCAGCAGCGCGTCTTCCAGCGCGCGCAGGGTTTCCACGTCGAGGTCGTTGGACGGCTCGTCCAGCATCAGCACATTGCCACCCTGCGACAAGGTCTTGGCCAGGTGCAGCCGGCCGCGCTCACCGCCCGACAGGCTGCCCACCAGCTTTTGCTGGTCGTTGCCCTTGAAGTTGAAGCGCCCCAGGTAGGCCCGGCTGGGCATCACGAACTTGCCGACGACGATGTTGTCGAGCCCGCCCGAGACGTCTTGCCAGACGGTCTTCTCGGCGGCCAGGCTCTCGCGGCTCTGGTCGACAAAAGCCAGTTGCGCGGTCTTGCCGGTCATCACCTCGCCGGTGTCGGGCTTTTCCTTGCCCTGGATCAGCCGGAACAGCGTGGACTTGCCGGCGCCGTTGGGCCCGATGATGCCGACGATGGCACCCGCCGGCACCCGGAAGCTGACGTTGTCCATCAGCAGCCGGTCGCCAAAGCTCTTGGAGACGTTCTTGAACTCGATCACCTCGTTGCCCAGGCGCTCGGCCACCGGGATGAAGATCTCGTTGGTCTCGTTGCGTTTCTGGTAATCAACGTCTGAGAGTTCCTCGAACCGGGCCAGCCGCGCCTTGCTCTTGGCCTGGCGGCCCTTGGCATTGCTGCGCACCCATTTCAACTCTTCCTTCATCGCCTTCATGCGCGAGTCTTCGCTCTTTTGCTCAGACTCCAGGCGGCGCTCTTTCTGGTCCAGCCAGTCGGAGTAGTTGCCCTTCCAGGGAATGCCCTGGCCGCGGTCCAGCTCCAGAATCCACTCGGCCGCGTTGTCCAAAAAGTAGCGGTCGTGGGTGATGGCCACCACGGTGCCCGAATAACGTTTCAAAAACTGTTCGAGCCAGTCCACCGACTCGGCGTCCAGGTGGTTGGTCGGCTCGTCGAGCAGCAGCATGTCGGGCTTGGACAGCAGCAGGCGGCACAGCGCGACCCGGCGCTTTTCACCACCGGACAGCACACCGATCACGGCGTCCCAGGGCGGCAGGCGCAGCGCGTCGGCGGCCAGCTCCAGCTGAAGGTCGGTGTTTTCACTGCCGGCGGCGGCGATGATCGACTCCAGTTCGGCCTGCTCGGCGGCGAGCTTGTCGAAATCGGCGTTCTCGTCAGCGTACTCGCTGTAGACCTCGTCGAGCCGCTTCTTGGCGGCCAGCACGCCGCCGATGCCTTCTTCAACCACCTGGCGCACGGTCTGCTCGGCCGGCAGCACCGGCTCCTGCGGCAAATATCCCACCTTCAGACCCGGCATCGGGGTGGCCTCGCCCTCGTACTCCTTGTCCACGCCGGCCATGATCTTGAGCAAGGTGCTCTTGCCTGAGCCGTTGATGCCCAGCATGCCGATCTTGGCGCCGGGGAAAAAGGACAGCGTGATGCCCTTCAGAATCTGCCGCTTCGGTGGCACGATCTTGCCGACGCGGTTCATGGTGAAGACGTACTGGGCCATGGTGTGGGGGTCTGCCGGGGTGGTCTGGAGGGTGGACTGGGGTAACACAGCGCCACTTGCGGGTGGCGTCGGCCGGCGATGGGCCGAAAGCGGAGCGATTATCCCGCAGAGGCGCGGTTGACTTCGGCCGGCGTCGAGGCAGCTGCTGCGCTGCGGCAATGGCCGCGCCGGACCCGCGTCGGTGCCTGCACTGATGGCCGCGCCGGTGCCCGTGCGGCTTTCTAGGGATCGACCTGGCCGCCGCTTGCTTTGACACTGGCACCGCAAGACCTTCGCGTTGCTGCACACCGCAGTGGCCGGGCCGGTTTTGCGCTGCACCGGAGCACCGCGCGTGCCTTTGATTGCGCTTGTTTTTGCTGTGCTGGTCTGGGTTGCCGCCCCAGCACGCGCCCAGGCGCAGGGCTTCGAGTGCGCGCGGCTTCAGCCCGCCGTCGGGCGCGTGCCGGCCTATGGCCTGGTCGATGGCCCCGCACGTTGCGAGGGATTTTTTGCACGCAACGTCTCGCAGCCCTTCATTGAGCTGGTGTCGCTGACACGCGGGCCGGCCGCGGCCGGTAACGATGCTGCGGCAACGGTGTTCGAGTTGCGGGCTGATGCACGGATGCCCCTGCGCGTGCTGGTGCAGCCGCTTCGGTCAGGGCCGTTTTACCGGGTCGATGCGCCGTTGGCAGTGGGCCAGCTGCTGCGTTGGGATGCGGCGCCGATGCTGGCGGCCACGGGCTTGCGTGGGGCCGACCTGGGGTTTTTGGCGCTGGCGCCGCCGCGCCTCGCCAACCCTTCGGCGTTGACGGCGGTCGCCCCGCTGGCGCTCTCGGCGCAGGCGCTCGAGGCCCGTCAGGCGCTGGCGGTGGTGCGGGTGTCGGTGCCGGTGTCATCGATCGCCTGGCGCGCCTACCGTGCCGGTGCCGATGCAGGCCCGATGGCCGCCTGGACCGACCTGCCCAACGCGCAACGCTACGCTTGGCAACGCACCGCCATCACCATCGATCTGCCGCAAGACGGCAAGGGCCTGCGGGTCGATGTGCAGGCCGTGGCGGCCGACGACGGCCGCGCGTTGCCGTTGTTGCGCTTTGCCATCATTGGCCCTGCCGATGCCGCCGCTGACTGACGCCCTGCGCCAGCAGCGCGCCGCGCTCAGCGCCCAGCTTGCCAGCAGCCTGGCCGCTGGCGATACGCCGCTGGCCGACTTGCGCGACCTGCGCGACCGCTTGGCGATGCTCGACAGCGCGCTGGCTGCGCTGGCCGCAAACGCCCCCCGACGTTGGCTGGCGCTGCTGTGGCCGATAGCGGCCGTGGCCGCCGTGCTCAGCATCGCCGCTGCCGTCTCGGTGCCGGTGGTGCCGCTGTCGTTGGACCTGCAGTCCACCGCAGTCACGCTGGTGCTGGCCGAGGCCAGCACGCTGTCGCCGGTGGTGGTGGCCGGTGAGCTGCGCATCGAGGGGTTCTCGACACTCGAGTCGGCTGACGACAGCCTGGTGCGCGCCGCCAAGGCCGAGTCCGCCGACCGGGTTGCCGTGCGCGCCGACGAGTTGCGGCTGCGCAGCCTGCAACTGCCTGCCGGCACACGGCTGACGCTGCGTGCCCGCGCCGGCGCTCTCGAAATGCAAGTCGAGAGCGAGCGGCCACCGGTGGTGGCCGACATCGAGCTGCGCGGCCGCACCGCGCTGCTGCTCAACGACGCCGCCGTGGCGCTGGAGCGCAGGTTTGACCATGGCGAATGGTTGCGCCTGGTGTCTGGCGACACAGCCCACCCCACCCAGCCAACGCCGCCGCTGCTGCTGACGCTGGCCCGGCCCGGCGAATCGGTGCTGCGGTGGGCCGACTTGCGCCCGCAGGCGCTGCAATTTACCGAGCGGCGCGCCAGCGCAGGTGCCGGCGCCGTGGCAGCGGTCGGGTCCAGCATCGAGGCGGGGCGGGTGATGTTGCCGGCCACCGGTGAGACCTTGCAGCTGTCGGCCGGCGATGGGCTGGCACTTGACGGCCTGGTCGTCGAGCGTTTTGAGGTGGTCGCCGGCGCCACGCTGGCGCTCAAGCTCACCGGGTCGGCACGCCGGCTCGACTGGCGCACCGGTGAGTTCAGCCGCTCGCTCAAGCCCAGCTTGCTCGAATACGCGGCGCGCCACCACCTGGTCAAGCTGCTGTGGGGATCGGCAGCGGTGTTGTGGGGTGCACTCGCCTGGATACGCCAGCAAGTGGGGGGCTGGGTGCGGTGACGGCCCGCCTCTGCAACGGGGTTTGGGCGCGGGCGCTGCGCAGGCTGGCGGCCGGCTGGGTCGGCCTGATCGGTATGACAGGCCTGATCAGTATGACGGGCATGGTCGGCGCGGCGGCGGCAACCCCAGCGACCAGTCCGACCGGCTTTCTGACCGGCCCCGAACTGGGCGAGCGCCTGATGCCTGACGTGGTCCGTATCCGCTCGATCGACCTGCAAGAGCATGGCTTCGGCTTGGTCGTCGGCGCCACGGCGCGCCATGTATTTGTCGCCACCGCTCGCCACGTGGTGGCCGCGCGCGTGCCCGCCGACCCGCCGCCGCGGGGTGCCGCGGCCGGCCGCATCGAGCTCATCTTTTGCGCCGGCGACGGCGACGGCAGCGCGCCGGTCGTGCGCGCGGCCGAGCGGGTCGACGGTTTTGATGCCGGCGGGCAAGACCTGGCGCTGCTGCGGGTGCTGCGGCCCGCCGGCTACCAACTGGTGGCACCGGCGTTGGCAGCCGAAGCGCGCATGGCCGTGCGCCAGGAGGCCTGGCTGCTGGGCCAGCAGCAGCAATGCGGCGTGGCCGCGCGCAGTGGCGCGATCGCCAGCGTGCGCGACAGCCGCGACAACCTGCGCGTCGAGTTTGCCGGGGTGCGCGGCGGCGCGTCAGGCGGCCCGGTGCTCAGCGGCTACGGCATCGTCGGCCTGGTCACCGATGCCGACGACCTGAGCTTTACCGTGCACAGCATCGACAGCCTGATGGCGCGGCTGCGCGCACAGTCGGGCGACTGGGGGCAATTGGTGGACGCGCGCAACATCCCGCCCACCGACCCGCGCGCGGCCGAGATCGACCTGGCCGAGACGCTGGACCACTACCTGTTTGGCGTCAACAACCTGCAGCAACTGCTGTTGCAGCGGACGATCCCCCAACCGCGCTTTGTCGAGTTCAGCAAAGACTACAACGCGGCGGTCAACCGCTTTCGCGATGCGCGCAACCGCTACGACGGCACGCTGGCGCGCGATTGGCCGGCGCCGGTGCTGCCGATGTGGGCGGCACTGCGCGACCACCTCTGGCAGGTGCACCAGACGTTCTGGCAGATGAACGCCGGTGACGCCCAGTTGATCTTTGACCAGAAACAAGCACCCGCCGCGGTGCAAGACCGCATGCGATCCCTGGCGCCGGCACTGCTGCAATTGCAGGCCGGCATTGCGGAGTTTCTCAACGCCCTCGGGCAAAGGAGCAAGCCATGAACCCATCTACCCGCGTGCCAAATGTTGTCTTGCGGGCACTGCCACGCCGCCGACAGCTGCTGCTGGCCGGCCTGGCGGCTGCCGCCTCGGTGCCACTGGCCCCACTGGCCGGCTGTGGCGGCGGCACAGAGCTGTTGTTCGTGCCGTTTTTCGTCTTCACCTTCGACGGCCGGGCAACCGGCCAGTTGCCTGGCCAGAAGGTCAGCTTCTTCTTGAACACCGCCGCGGGGTCGAACTGCACCGAGAGTGGGCGGTTCGAATTTGCGCGCGTGACGGTCAACGATGGCGTGAATGAAAGCCAGTTTGAGGTGTCGGGCAGCTTCAAAGGCCGCGACCTCAGCTTGACGATCAGCCGGCCGCCCGCGGTGCTGGCCTCGGCCTACACCGGGCACTTCGACGACGACGCGACCCTGGTGCTGACCGCGGTGGGCGCACCGGCCGGCAAATTCAGTGTCGTGCGCACCGGCCAGCGCGATACCAAGTCCTGCCCGGGCTGAGCCGCGGGCGTGACCTGTTGGTCAGTCGCCCGACAGCGGCGCCAGCAGGTTTTGCAGGTCGTCCAGCGCAAACGGCGCGAGTTCGGCACTGATTTCTGGGCGGTCGTCGGCGTTGCTGTCCGGCTGCCGGTCGCCAGCAAGGTCCAGGCTGGCACCGCTGGACTGCGGGGTGCCCAGCACCGCATCGGCCAGCGCGGCTTTGCGAGCCTGCAACGCCAGCAGGCGCTCCTCGATGCTGCCCGCCGCCACCAGCCGGTAGACGGTGACGGGCCGGGCCTGCCCGATGCGGTGGGCACGGGCGCTGGCCTGCTGCTCGACGGCGGGGTTCCACCAGGGGTCGAGGTGGATCACCGTGTCGGCGGCGGTCAGGTTCAAGCCGACACCGCCAGCTTTCAGGCTGACCAGGAAGATCGGCGCAGCACCCGCCTGGAACTGCGCCACCCGGGCCCCGCGCTGGGCGGTGGGGGTGTCGCCGGTCAGCGTCAGCCAGGTCAGGCCAAGCGCCTGCAACTCGGGCTCGACCAGGCGCAGCATGCGGGTGAACTGCGAAAACAGCAGGATTTGCCGGCCCTCGGCCACCAGCGTGGGCAGGGTCGCGCGCAGCCAGCCGATCTTGGCACTCAGCGCGCTGTCGGCTGCAACCTGCTCGGCAGGGCCAGGCGCGTGCAGCAAGCGCGGGTCGTTGCAGACCTGGCGCAGCCGCAGCAGCGCATCGAGGATGCTTACGGTGGCACCCGCAAACTTTTGCCGCGCCAGCACCCGGCGCACCTGCTCGTCGCAGGCCAGCCGCACGCTCTCGTACAGCGCCCGTTGCGCGCCGGTCAGCGCCACCCGGTGCAATTGCTCGGTCAGCGCCGGCAACTCGGTCGCGACAACGTCCTTGCGGCGCCGCAGGATGAACGGCGCCACCCGCTGCGCCAGCAGCCGGGCGCGAACGGTTTCGCCGTTTTTCTCGATCGGCGTGCGCCAGTCGCGCTGGAAGCTGCGCGCATCGCCCAGGTAGCCTGGCAGCAAAAAGTGGAACTGCGCCCACAGCTCGCCCAGGTGGTTTTCCATCGGCGTGCCGGTCAGGCTGAGCCGGTGCCTGGCATTGAGCCGGCGTGCGGCGGTGGCGGTGCGGCTGCCGGCGTTCTTGACCATCTGCGCCTCGTCCAGCACCACCAGGTGCCAGGGCTGGGCCTGCAGTGCCATCGCGTCACGCCACAGCAGCGGGTAGCTGGTCAACACCAGGTCGTGCTGGCCGATGCGGGCGATCTCAGAGCCCCGGCGCGGGCCTTGCAGCGTCAGCAACTTGAGGGCTGGCGCCACCCGCGCGGCCTCGGCCTGCCAGTTGAAGATCAGCGAGGCCGGCGCCACCACCAGCGCCGGGCGGTCCAGCCGGCCCGCCTGCTGCTCGACCAGCAGATGGGCCAGCGCCTGCGCGGTTTTGCCCAGGCCCATGTCGTCGGCCAGGATGCCGGCCAGGCGGTGCGCGCGCAGGTGCTGCAGCCAGGCCAGGCCGACCTGCTGGTAGGGCCGCAACGTAATCCCCAGGCCGGGCGGCGGCTCGACCGGCGGTGGCGCGGCGCCGGCACCCAGGGCGTCCAGCCATTGCAGGCCGGCGTCGCCCTTCAAGGACCAGTCTTGCAGCGCCCAGCCCTGCAGCGACCGGTCACCAAAATCGCGGCGGGCGCTGGGGTGGCTGGCCATCGCGTCCTTCAGGCCGGCGCGCAGCAGCGCCAGGCGCTGCGCCTCCCACGATGACAGCACCAGCCCGGCCTCGCCCTTGCGGGGCGGCCGGGCCAGCACGTCCAGCATCGCCCGCACGATGGCCTTGAGCGGCGCGGCCAGGGCGTCGATGCGGCGCCCGCCGGGGATGTGCAGGCGGATCAACGCGTCGCCGGGGATCGCGTCCAGCGCGGCGGCGTCGGTCCAGCGCCGGTCGCGCGCAATCAGCCGGGCCAGCAGCGGCACCAGGTCCAGTTTTTCGACGCCGTCGCGGGTTTGCAGCTCCACCCCCAGGCTCAGCAGCCAAGAGCCCATGCCGCGGGGCTGGGTCAAGGGCTGCAGGTCGATTTGCCAGCCGGTGACCGGTTGCGCGGCGTGGGCAAAACCGGGTTGCAGGGTGATGGACCAGCCCTCGGCTTGCAGGGCGGGCAGGGTGTCGGCCCAGAAGTCGGCGAAGTCGCTTTCGCGCACCAGGGTCCACAGCGCCTCGTCGGCCGGCAGCGGCGAGACCTCACCGCGCCACTGCAGCCCGGCGGCTGGCAGCGGGTGCAGGCCGGTGCTGCGCAGGCGGTCCAGCGCGGCGGCACGCTGCGCGGTGCTGGGCGCGGGCGCTGGCAAGCCGGGCCAGTGCAGGCAAGCCACCGTGACTTGCGGCCCGCGGGCGCCAAACAGCGGCGTGCGCGCCGGCGCCTGCACCGGGCCGCAGGGCCGCAGGCCGAGCAGGCCGCAGCCCCGGTCCAGCGTTTGCAGCGTCAGGCAGGGTTGGGGGGCGGGCATGGCAGACATCGGGCGCGATTGTCGACCGTGCCGCCCGGCGGGAATCATCGCTTCCGACGAGTGCAGCCCCGCAGTCGCCGCCCAACAATTGCAGGCGAATCAACTCTGGAGCAGGACCATGGCAGAAGCCTACATCGTCGCCGCCGCGCGCACCGCTGGTGGTAAACGCAACGGCAAACTCTCGGGCTGGCACCCGGCCGACCTGGCCGCCAGCGTGCTGGACGCGCTGATCGCCCGCAGCGGCTGCGACCCGGCGCTGGTCGAGGACGTGATCATGGGCTGTGTCGGCCAGGCCGGCGAGCAGGCCAGCAACATCGCGCGCAATGCGGTGCTGGCCAGCAGCCTGCCCGAATCGGTGCCCGCCACGTCGGTGGACCGGCAGTGCGGCTCGTCGCAGCAGGCGCTGCACTTTGCCGCCCAGGCGGTGATGTCGGGCAGCATGGACATCGTCATCGCCGCCGGTGTCGAGAGCATGTCGCGGGTGCCGATGGGCCTGCCGACCACGCTGGCGCTCAAGGCCGACATGGGCTTTTACGTCAGCCCGAAAATACAGCAGCGCTATCCCGGCGTGCAGTTCAGCCAGTTCATCGGCGCCGAGATGGTGGCCAAGAAGTACGGCCTCAGCCGCGACCAGGTGGATGCCTTTGCGTTGCAAAGCCACCAGCGCGCCGCTGCCGCCAGCCGCAGCGGCGCATTTGCGGCCGAGATCCTGCCGCTGGCGGTGCGCATGAACGACGGCACCGAGACCGGCGAGCTGCACAGCGCGGACGAAGGCATCCGCTTCGACGCCTCGGCCGCCAGCATCGCCGGGGTCAAACTGCTGCAAGAGGGCGGTGTGTGCACGGCGGCCAACGCCAGCCAGATCTGTGACGGCGCGGCCGGGCTGATGGTGGTCAACGAACGGGGGCTCAAGGCCCTGGGTATCAAGCCACTGGCCCGGGTGCACCACATGACGGTTATCGGCGGCGACCCGGTGATCATGCTGGAAGCCCCGATCCCCGCCACGAAGCGGGCGCTGCAAAAGGCCGGCATGTCGGTCAACGACATCGATCTGTTTGAGGTCAACGAGGCCTTTGCGTCGATACCGGTGGCCTGGCTGCAATCGACTGGCGCCGACCCGGCCCGGCTCAATGTCAACGGCGGTGCGATTGCGCTGGGCCATCCGCTGGGCGGCAGTGGCGCCAAGCTGATGACCACGCTGCTGCACGGCCTGATGGCGCGCGGCGGGCGTTACGGCCTGCAGACAATGTGCGAGGGCGGTGGCCTGGCCAACGTCACCATCATCGAGCGGCTGTAGACACCTGCAGCGGCGGCGGCGATGGCGACTGGCCTGTCTGAGCCACCGTTGGACCCGGCGGCACTTGCGCTGTCGCAAAAACTGGCGGCGGCGCTGTCGAACAGCCTGTCCAGCGCAGCCAATGCAGCCAGCGCGGCCAGCGCGTCCAGCGCCGTCCAGGTGCTGGGATTGCGGCGCCTGTCCGGCGGCGCCAGCCAGGAGACCTGGGCGTTTGATCTGGTCAACGCGGCCGGCAGCCGGTCGCTGATCCTGCGGCGGGCACCGCCCGGCGCACGCCGGCGCGGTGCCGACGGCCCAGGCCTGGCTGCCGAGGCGGCGCTGATCACGCTGGCCGGCCAGGCCGGCGTGCCGGTGCCCGCCGTGCTGCAGGTGCTGCAAGCCGCACACGGCCTGGGCGAGGGTTTTGTCATGCAGCGCCTGTCCGGCGAAACCCTGGGCCGGCGCATCGCTGCGGCGCACCGGCCGGCGCTGGCCGGGCAGTGCGGCGACGCGCTGGCCCGCATCCACGCCCTGCCGCTGGCCGGCCTGCCGCCGCTGCGCAGCACCCAGCCGCGCGCCGAGGTTGAGCATTTGCGCGGCTGGCATGCCCGCCACGGCACGGTGCGGCCGGTGTTCCAGCTGGCGCTGCGCTGGCTGGCCCAGCACGCGCCCGCCGACGTGGCACCGGTACTGGTGCACGGCGATTTCCGCAACGGCAACCTGATGGTCGACCTGCTGGACGAGGTGG
>JBKJKU010000392.1:0-3061 GCA_046597355.1 Aquabacterium sp. | reverse complement strand
TCAACGGGCTGGAGTTCCTGGCCGAGGCCAAGAAGGATGCAGCACTCAAGCACATTCCGATCCTGATGGTGACCGCCGAGGCTCGCAAGGAAGACATTCTGCTGGCCGCTCAACTCGGTGCCGCCGGTTATGTGGTCAAGCCGTTCACCAAGGCCATCCTCGAGGACAAGGTGATCTACATCCTCAAGAAGCTGGGCCTGCAGCCGTAGGCTTTTTCGGGCCTCCTTGGGGTCGCATGGCTGCGATTCAGGGCGAAGTGGCGGGTCATCCGCCACCTTATCAGGCTTTAGTTTGCGCGAGCGCTGATGACAATCGTGGGAACCCTCATCCCCCCACGCCATGGAATCGAACAGCCAGGACAAGAACCTACCGGCGACCGAGCGCAAGCTCCAGAAGGCCATCGACGATGGCCAGGTCACCCGTTCACGTGACCTGGGCAATTTTGCGGTGGTGGGAGTGGGCTCGATGATGATGGTTGCACTTGCGCCGACCCTGTTTGAACGACTGCAGTTGCATATGGCACGCCAGATGTCGTTTGACGCGACCACCCTACGGTCACCCGCAACCATGCTCGACCGGCTGCAGGACATCGCCACATGGGGTGCGATCGCGTGCGTGTCCTTTGCCAGCGTCATCATCGTCGCCGTCATGCTGAGCAACATCGCCGTGGGCGGCTGGGTTAATTCGTCCAAGCCGCTGGTGCCCGACATCAGCCGCATCAACCCGCTCAAAGGGTTCGGACGCATGTTCACCAAGGACAAACTCGCCGAAGTCGGCAAGATTTTGTTGATCGTCATCGTGTTGTCGATCATCGGTGTGGTCTACATGACCATGACGATACAACCGGTCGCCTCGCTGATCATGATGCCGTCCATGGCCGCACTGCAATACACGGCCGACTGGCTCATGACAGGCGTGGGCCTGATGCTGGTGCTGATGCTGATCGTGGCTGCCATCGATGTGCCATTGCAGAAAATTCTGCACAAGTCGCGTCTCAAGATGTCGCACCAGGAGTTCAAGCAGGAACACAAGGAGTCCGACGGCAACCCGCACGTGAAAGGGCGCCTGCGCCAGCGTCAGCGCGAGTTGTCGCAAAGCGGCAGCGTCTCGGCCGTGCCCAAGGCCGACTTCATCGTCATGAATCCGACCCACTTCGCCGTCGCCATTCGCTACGACGAGAAGACCATGGCCGCACCCCAGGTCATCTCCAAGGGAGCCGATCTGCTGGCGATGCGCATCCGCGATCTGGCGCGCAGCCACTCCATTCCGGTGCTGCAGTCGCCGATGCTGGCGCGCGCGCTGTACGCCAATGCCGAGATCGGCCAGGACATTCCCTCGAGTCTGTATACCGCGGTGGCGCAGGTGCTGGCCTATGTATACCGCCTCAAGGCTGCGCTGCGAGGCGAGGCGCCGATGCCGGGCGATCCACCCGAACCCGACGTTCCCCTCGAACTTGACCCGCATTCGCGCACAGCGCAAAGGTCGCCATGAACCCGATGATCAAGAACCTGCAGGCGCTGTTGGGTCCCTACACCAGCTTTGTCAAAGGTGCGGCCGCGCCGGCCCTGGTGATCGCCGTGCTGGCCATGATGGTGCTGCCACTGCCGCCGGGCCTTCTCGACGTTTTTTTCACGATCAATATTGCAGTGGCGCTGATGGTGATGATGGTTGCGGCCTACATGTTGCGCCCGCTCGACTTCGCCGCTTTCCCGGCCGTGCTGCTGCTGACCACCCTGATGCGCCTGTCGCTCAACGTGGCGTCGACCCGCGTCGTATTGATGGAAGGCCACACGGGCCCGGGTGCTGCGGGCGCGGTCATCGAGGCATTCGGTCATTTCCTGATCGGCGGCAATTTTGCGGTCGGCCTGATCGTGTTCCTGATCCTGGTGGTGATCAACTTCGTGGTTATCACCAAGGGTGCTGAGCGTATTGCCGAAGTGTCGGCCCGGTTTGCACTCGACGCCATGCCCGGCAAGCAGATGGCGGTGGATGCCGACCTCAATGCCGGCACCATCGACGAGAAAGAGGCCAAGCGCCGGCGCGCCGAAGTCTCGGAAGAGGCCGATTTTTACGGCTCAATGGACGGTGCATCGAAATTCGTGCGCGGCGACGCTGTTGCCGGCATCCTGATCCTGCTGATCAACATCCTGGGCGGCTTCACGATAGGCGTGTTGCAGCACGGCCTGAGCGCCTCGCAGGCCGCCGACACCTATATCCTGCTGGCCGTCGGCGACGCGCTGGTGGCGCAGATTCCGGGCCTGCTGATTTCGGTCGCTGCGGCCATGGTGGTCTCGCGCGTGGGCAAGGAACACGACCTGGGTCGTCAGATCGTGGGTCAGATGTTCGTGTCGCCGAAGGTGCTGGGCATTGCCGCGGGCATCCTGGGCGTGCTGGGCATCATCCCCGGCATGCCGCACCTGGTGTTTCTGTCAGTGGGCGCGGTGCTGGCCTATATCTCCTGGGTGCTGGCGCACAAGGTGGTGCCACCTGAACCCGAAGTAGCGAGCGACGCGGCGCCGGTCAATGATGGCGAGGCCAGTTGGGATGACCTGCAACCGGTCGATCAGTTGGGCCTGGAGCTGGGCTACCGGCTGATCGCACTGGTCGACAAATCACGCCAGGGTGATCTGCTCAACCGCATCAAGGGTGTGCGCAAGAAGTTTGCCCAGGAAGTGGGGTTCTTGCCGCCGGCCGTGCATGTACGCGACAACCTCGAGCTCAAACCCAGCGGCTACCGCATCACGCTGCGCGGCGTGATCGTGGGCGACGGCGAAGCCTTCCCCGGCATGTTCCTTGCGATCAACCCGGGCGGCATCACGACGCCGCTGATCGGCACCGCCACCACCGACCCGGCGTTTGGTCTGCCGGCACACTGGATCGACGAACGCCAAAAGGAAGCAGCGCAAATGGCTGGGTTTACGGTTGTTGATTCCGAGACCGTGATGGCCACACATTTGTCACACTTGATGCAGGTGCAGGCCTCGCGTTTGCTCAGCCGCACCGAGACCCAGCAACTGGTCGACCATGTCGCCAAACTGGCTCCCAAACTGATCGAGGAAGT
>JBKJKU010000385.1:0-40029 GCA_046597355.1 Aquabacterium sp. | reverse complement strand
ATCGGAGGACATGGAGGGTGCCGGTTGCCCGACGGCCTTGGCTGCCTTGGCGCCGCACGCCGCACGCAGCACACCGCACGTCGAACGTCGAACGACCGCATCCACACCAGGCGAAAGGCAGCAAAGAGCCGCAGCCCGCAGTTCAATCTTCGTGAACGCCTGGCGCAAACGCTAGTCCACCGTCGCGCCCGACTCCCGCACCACCCGGCCCAGCCGCACCGTCTCGGTCCGGATCAGCTGACCGAACTGTTCGGCCGTACCGGCCACCACCGGTGTGCCCAGGTCTTCCCACTTTTTGCGAAACGCCGGGTCATTGAAGATCGCGTTGAGTGTGCTGTTGAGCTTGGCGATGATCGGCTCGGGCGTGCCCGCTCGGACGGCGATGCCGTGCCAGGCGGTGGTCTCGAAACCGGGCAGGCCGGCCTCGGCCATGGTCGGCACGTTGGGCAGCGCCGGGCTGCGCTTGGCAGAGGTTACGGCCAGCGGTACCAGTTTGTCGGTCTTGACAAACTGCAGCGAGCTGCCCAGCACGTCGAACATCACCTTGACCTGGCCGCCGACCAGGTCGTTGAGCGCCGGGCCGGCGCCGCGGTACGGGATATGGGCCAGCTTGACACCCGCGGCCTTGCCAAACATCTCGCCGGCCAGGTGCTGCGGCGTGCCGTTGCCGGCCGAAGCAAAGCTGAAGTCGCCCGGCCGCAGCTTGGCCTGGGCAATGAAGTCCTTGACCGTCTTGACGCCGGCCGAGGGGTGGACCTCGAACAACAGCGGGAAGGACGAGATCTGGATCACCGGCGCCAGATCGGTCAGTGCGCTGAAGCTCATGCTGCGGTACAGGCTGCCATTGACCGCCATCGGCCCGCTGGCCGCCAACAGCAAGGTGTGGCCGTCAGCCGGTGACTGCTTGGCCACATCGGCACTGCCGACGTTGCCACCTGCGCCGCCCTTGTTCTCGACCACCACCGTTTGGCCCAGCCGGGTCTGCAACTCGGGCTGCAGCAGGCGCGCCATCAGGTCGGTGGGGCCGCCCGGCGGGTAGGGCACGACAAACCGGATCGCGTGGTTCGGGTAGGCAGCAGGGGTTTGTGCTGCCGATTGCAGCGGCGTCAGGCCGCCGCTGACGGCCAGCAAGGCGCAAGACAGCGCCGTGTAGCGGTTGGATTTGAGGAGGCTGCGCATGGTGAATTTCCAAAAAAAAGTTGAACGCCGGGGAAGGTGGGTGCGCCGGTACTGGCCAGGTTCGGTCGCCGGTAAAGACGTCAGGTCTGCTCAGCCCGCGAAGCGCTGGCGGATGTCGTCCGCGCTGGCCAGCGGCCGTCCCAGGCAGCGGGCGATGTCGGCCGATTGGGCCACCAGCGCGGCGTTGTTGGACGCGGTCCCGCCGTCCTTGGTGAGCAGGTTGTTCTCGAAGCCCACCCGCACATGGCCGCCCAGCGCGGCGGCGGCCATGGCGCAGGCATGCTCGGTGGCGCCAAAGGCGCACATCGCCCAGGGCTCGGCGCCGCTGTGCGCGGCCACAAACGGCAACAGGTCGAGGGGGCTGGACACCTGGCCCACGCTGTAGCGGCCCAGCACGAACAGCAAGAACCAGGGCGCGTCGGGCACCGTGCCGTCGGCGCGCAAGGCCTGCCAGCGCGCCAGGTCAGCTGCGTCGTAGAGGATGACCTGGGTCATGATCCGCTCCCGCGCCAGCCAGCCGAAGAAGTCGGCCAGGCCGGCGGCGCCGATCTCAGGTTGGTCCAGCTCCCGCAGGCCGACCGACACCGCCTCGGGCCGCAGCGCCCGCACCATGGCGATCTGCGCCGGAGCGGCGTAGACCTTGGCGGCCTCGCTGGTGACTTGCAGCACCAGTTGGTTGCCCACCGCTGAGTGCACCACGCGCAGCGCCTCGCGGTACCCCTCCACGTCCAGGCTGTGGCGGCCGTTGGCATCGCGGATGTGCAGGTGCAGCATCGCGGCGCCGGCGTCCAGGCAGGTCTTGGCGTCGCGGGCGAGATGCGCCGCGGTGAGTGGCACGGCCGGGTGGTCGCCGGCCTGCTTGTAGGCGCCGTTGGGCGCGACGGTGAGGATCAGTGGCGTCATGGTCATGTTGTTGCTGGCGTTGTTGGTGTTGTTGGTGTCGTTGGTGTTGTTGGTGTCGTTGGAATCGTTGCTGCAGTGGCCTCGGCCACGGGGAGCTCGGGTGCCAGCACCGGGCCCTTGCCCGAGAAACGGTCCAGCGCCAGGTAGATCACCGGCGTGATGTAGAGCGTGATGGCCTGCGAGAACAGCAGCCCGCCGACCACCGCCACGCCCAACGGCTGGCGCAGCTCGGCGCCGGCGCCCAGGCCGAGCGCGATCGGCAGCGCGCCCATCAGCGCGGCCAACGTGGTCATCATGATCGGCCTGAACCGCAACACGCAGGCCTCGCGGATCGCCTGCTGCGGCGTCATGCCGCCGTGGCGCTGGGCGTCCAGCGCAAAGTCGATCATCATGATTGCGTTTTTCTTGACGATGCCAATCAGCAGCAGGATGCCGATGGTGGCGATCAGCGTCAGCTCCATGTCGAACAGCTTGAGGGTCAACAGCGCACCCACTGCTGCCGACGGCAGGCCGGCCAGGATCGTGATCGGGTGGATATAGCTCTCGTACAGCACGCCCAGCAGCACGTAGATCACCAGCAAGGCGCCAACGATCAGCACCACCTGGCTGCCTTGCGAGTTCTTGAACACCGCGGCGTCGCCACCGTAGGCGGTGATGATCGAGTCGGGCATGCGGATCTCTTGCCGCACCGCGTCGATACGGTTGGTGGCGTCGCCCAGCGCCGCACCGGGCGCCAAATTGAACGACACCGTGACCGCTTGCAACTGGCCAACGTGGTTGATCGAGGTTGGCCCGACCGTGCGGCGGGTGGTGGTGAAGGCTGACATCGGCACCAGCGCGCCGGTGCTGGCGCGCACGTAGACACCGCCCAGCGCGCTCTCGTCGGCCTTGGCCGCAGGGGCAACCTCCATGATCACCTGGTAGCTGTCCACGGAGGTGAAGATGGTGCTGACCTGGCGCTCGCCAAAGGCCGAGAACAGGCCCGACCGGATCGCGTCGATGGTCACGCCCAGCGCATTGGCGCGCGCCCGGTCGATCTCCAGGCTGACCTTCAGGCCGCGCAGTTGCGAATCGCTGGTGACATCGCGGAACAGCGGATCGGCGCGCAGTTTTTCCTGCAGCTTGACGGCCCAGTCGTTCAACTCACCGGCCTGCACGCTTTGCAGGATGTACTGGTACTGCGCCTTGCTGGGCCGGCCACCGAGTTGAAGGTTTTGCGTCGGCCGGATGAACACGCTGATGCCGGCCACGCTGCGCAGCTTCTGGCGCAGCCCTTCGATCACCACCTTCATGGGCGGCCGTTCACCACGCGGTTTCAGGTTGATGAACATGCGGCCGGTGTTCTGCGAGCCCTGGCCGCCGTTGAACGAACTGACGGTGGCCACCGCCGGGTCCTCGCGGATCAGCGCCGCCACCTGCTGCTGCAGGCGCAGCATTTCCTCGAACGACACGTCCTCGGCGCCCTCGGTGCTGACGTTCATCTGGCCGATGTCTTCCTGCGGAAAGAACCCTTTCGGGATGTCGTTGAACAGCCAGGCCGTGGCCACCAGCGTCAGCAGTGCCAGCAGCAGCACCGACTTGCGCCAGCGCAGCGCGCCGTCCAGCGTGCGGCTGTAGCCCCGCAGCATCGCGTTGAACGCGCGCTCAAAACCCCGCACCATCAGGCCGGGCGGCTTCTTGTGTGCTTCGTCCGACAGGAATCGGCTGGCCAGCATCGGCACCAGCGTCAACGAGACAAAGGCCGAGGCCACCACCGCCAGCCCGACGATCACCGCAAACTCATGGAACAGCAGGCCGATCACCCCCGGCATGAAAAAGATCGGGATGAACACCGCCACCAGCGAGATCGAGATCGACAGGATCGTGAAACCGACCTCGCGCGAGCCGCGCAGCGCGGCCTGAAACGGCGGCACACCGGCCTCGACGTGGCGCATGATGTTTTCGAGCATCACGATCGCATCGTCCACCACCAAGCCCACGGCCAGCGTCAGGCCGAGCAGCGAGATGTTGTCGATGGTGTAGCCAAAGGCCGACAACAAGGCCAGTGCGCCCAGCAGCGAGACCGGCAGCGACAGCGTCGGTATCACCGTGGCCACAAAGCGCCGCAGGAACAAGAAGATCACCAGCACCACCAGCACGATGGTGCCCAGCATCGTCAGCGTGACATCGTGCAGCGCGTCGCGGATCGACACCGAGCGGTCATTGACCACGTTGATGCGCACCGATTGCGGCAGCTGCTCCCTGAAGGCCGGCAGCTTGGCCCTGATCGCATCCACCACTGCCACCGTGTTGGCATCAGGCTGGCGCTGGATGCCGATCGTGATCGAGGTCTCGCCATTGAAGTTGGCCGAGCTCTTGAGCGTCTCGAAACTGTCCTCGACCTGTGCCACCTCGCGCAGCCGCACCGGGTTGCCGCCGCGCACGCTGATGATCAGGTCGGCAAACTCGGCGGCATTGCGCAATTGCTTGTTGGCCTGCAACGACAGGATCTGGCGCGGGCCCTCCAGCGTGCCGACCGGTGAGCTGGAGTTGGCGGCGGTCAGCGCCTGCCGCAATTCGTCCAGGCTGAGGTTGCGGGCGGCCAGTGCGGCCGGGTCCACCCGCACCCGCACCGCAAAGCGCTTGGCGCCGAAGATGTTGACCTGCGCCACGCCATTGAGCGTGGACAGCGTGGGCGAGATCAGGTGCTCGGCAAAGTCCTGCAGGTCGGCCAGGTTCATCGACGGCGAGGTCAGCGCCAGAAACAGGATCGGGGCATCGGCCGGGTTGACCTTGCGGTAGCTGGGCGGTGCGGTCATCTCCAGCGGCAGCGTGCGCTGGGCGCGCAACAGCGCGGCCTGCACGTCCACCGCGGCCAGGTCGATGTTGCGTGCCTCATCGAACTCGAGCGTGACGTTGGTGCTGCCCTGGGTATTGGTCGAGCTGATCACCACCAGGCCCGGGATCGTCTGGAACTGCTTTTCCAGCTGCAGTGCCACCGATGTGGCCATGGTCTCGGGGCTGGCCCCGGGCAGGTTGGCAAAAACGTTGATGACCGGCGTGTTGTAGCTCGGCAGCGCCGCCACCGGGATGCTGCGCAAGCCGATGACACCGGCGGCGATGATCGCCACGTTGAGCAACACCGTCATCACCGGACGGCGGATGAACAGCTCGGACAGGTTCATGGTGTGCGCACCCCGCCGCTGGCGGCGCCGGCCGCACCCGTCGCGCTGCGCCCCGGCTCTGCCGAGCGCTCGACCAACTGGCTGCCCGGCCGCACGTTCTGCCGGCCGTCCAGCACCACCCGCTCACCGGCCATGAGACCGGACACCACCGCGTCCGTGCCGGCTGCAGTCAGCACCTTGACCGGCCGGATCGCCGCCACATTGCCCGGACCGGCCACAAAGACCGCCGTGCCACGTGCCCCCTGCACGATCGCGGCCTGTGGCACAACGATGGCGTCGGGCAGGTTTTGCAACGCCATCTTGACGGTGACGTAGGCACCGGGCCACAAGGCCTGGTCGGTGTTGGCAAACACCGCCTTGACCTTGACAGTGCCCGAGGTGCCGTCCACCGCGCTGTCCACAAAAGTCAGCTTGCCCTTGCGCAGGCCGGACGGACTGGCGCCGGCAGCGCCGGCAGCCGCACTGTCTGGCAGCAGTGCCGTGACCTCGCCAGCGCCCGAAGCCAGCGCCTTCAGCGCGTCCGGCAGGTTGCGCTGCGGCAGGTTGAAGGCCACCGCCACCGGGTCGATCTGGGTGATGTTGAGCATTGCCGCGCCGGTGGGCGACACGCTGCTGCCGACAAACACCGCAATCGGCCCGACCCGGCCAGCGCCCGGCGCGCTGATGCGCGAGTAGCTGAGCTGGGCCTTGACCGCGTCGATCGCCGCCTGATCGGCGGCCACCACGGCCTGCAGGCCGTCCACGTTGGCCAGCGAGGTGTCGACCGCGCCTTGCGAGATGAAGTTCTGCCGCAGCAAGTCCTGGCTGCGCGCCAACTGGCGCTTGGCGTCCGCCAGCGAGGCTTCGTCCCTCTGCATCTGGGCCTCGGCCTTTTTGAGGTTGGCCTGGTCGATGCGCGAATCCAGAGTGAACAGCGGCTGGCCGCGCCGTACAAACTGGCCCTCCTTGACATGCACCGCCAACACCTGGGCGCTGACCTGGGATTTGACGTCCACGCTGCTGAGCGAGGTCACGGTGCCGCTGGCGTCCAGCGCCACGGTGAAGTCGCGTGCCGCGGCGCGCACCAGTGTCACGCTGACGGGCGGGGCTGGCGTGGCGCCGGTCGGGGCCGATGCCGTGGCACCCACGCCAGAGGCTGCGGCCCCCCCGCCCGCGCCAGAGGCTGCGGCCCCCGCACCCGCGCCGGACGCGGTGCTACCGGCACCCGGACTGGCGGCTGCTGGCAGCCCGGCCGTAACCGCCGCAGGATCGGGTGCGGCGGTACGGGGACCACAGGCCGACAGCAGGCTGGCCAGCAGCAAGAGGCTGAGGCCGTGGTGCAGGCGCGGCGAAAACGTTCGGCGCGGCGCAGGTAGCGCCCGCAGCGCTGGCATCGGGGGGGAGGACAGGGGCCGTGTCAATGCGGTCTCCAGGCAAAACAGCTCAAAGGGATTCAATCCGGGGGAATGCCAGTGCCAACACCGCCAAACCGTCCACCAGCGCGGTCAGTTGCTGCGGCGTGCAAGCCAGCAGCGAGCGCGCCATGTCGGCCTGGGTCTGGTGGCGCATGCGGTCCAGCACGGCCTTGCCGCTGGCGCACAGGTGCAATTCGGTGCGGCGGCGGTCGGTGGCACTGCCCTGCGATTGCAGATGGCCGGCGCGCACCAGCCGGTCGGCCATCGCCGATGCGGTGGCCAAGGTGACGCCCAAAAATCCGGCCAGCGCGCTGACCGAGCTGCCGGGGTGGTGGTCGATGAAGTTCAGGCCGCGAAACTGCGGCACCGTCAGCGGGCCGTCGATCTGCGCGCGCATCACCTGGCGCATCGCGTCCATCACGCCGGGCAACACCGCCATCACCTGCGCTGCGGCCGACTTGGCGTCCGGGCTGGCGGTTTGGCTGGCGGATTGGCTGGCGATTTGGGCGGCGGTTTGGCTGGCGTTTGCGTGGACGGGCTGCCCGCGCAGCGCGGCCGGCCGGGTGCTCGCGGCTGCGCCCGTCCCCCGCTTTGCCGTGGCCTTGCGGGGGGTTGCGGGTGTGTCGGTCAGCGGGGCGGGCATGGCCAGGGCGGGGTCAATAATGCTTCGTGAAGCTAACCATCACCATACCAAAGCGGGGGGCGGCCTGCCACGGGCGTTTTCCTGAGCCGCCGTTCAGCCGGGGTATTTGCCGCGATGGTGGCAGCGCTGCTGCGGGCCGCTGGCCCGGCAGCAGCGCCAGCAGGTCAGTCGCTGTCCGGCGCGTGGCCGTGGCGGCGGTGCTGCCAGTCCTTCAGCGTTTGCTGCCAGGCACCCAGCCGGGCATCGGCGGCACCGCCCTCCGGGCCCATGCCGGTGGCCACCAGCTGGTCGAGCAGGATCTCCTGATCGATCGACAGGCGGTCCGGAAAGCAGGGCTCGACATGCACCAGCAGGTCGCCGCGCGGACCGCGCCGCGTGGCGGGAAATCCCTGGCCGGGCAGCCGGTAATCGCGCCGTGCACGGTCCAGCACCAGCGTGTCCAGGCCCGCCAGCGTGGGCAACACCGCCGGCCGGTTGGCCAGCCAGGCAAAACCATTGACTGGCAGCGTGCAGTGCACGTTGCCGTTGTCGCCGTCGGTCAGCGTGAAGACGTCGTGCGGCAGCACCTGCACCCGGATCAGCAGGTCGCCCGGGCTCTGGTCGGGCCGCATGCGGCGGCCATCCACCTGCAACTGGTCGCCGTCGCGCACGCCGGGCGGCAGCCGCACAGTGACCCGGTAGCCAGGTGTGCTGCGCTGGCCGTCGCCGTCGCAGGCGGTGCAGGGCGTGGGTGGGTGGCCGCTGCCGGCGCAGGCGGTGCAGGGCGTGGCACTGCTGCCGAACAGGCCGTACCAGCCGCGCTGGCGTTGTGTGCCAGCGCCCTCGCAGGCCCGGCAGGTGCTGGCGCTGGGGCGCCAGCCGGCCCCTTCGCACGGCGCGCACACGGTGGTGTGGGCCTTGCCACGCAGCACCTTGGTGCAGCCCAGCGCAGCTTCTTCCAGCGTCAGCTTGAGCTTGCGGCTGACGGTGCGGCCCCGCCGGTGCGGCGCATCGGCCCCAGCCGCAGCGGCCTTGTCGGCGCTGGATGCGCTGGACGCGCTGGATGCGCTCGCCGTGGCGGACGGCGTGCTGTGCGTCGCCGGGTCCGGCACGGACCCGTCAGAGGTGACCGGAAACCCCGCCTGGCGCAACGCCTCGAAGGCCAGGTTGATGCGCTGCATGCGCACCAGCGCCCCGGCCTGGTCGTTGCGGTCCGGGTGCCACAGCGACACCAGCCGCCGCCAGGCCGCCTTGACCTCGCGCTCGGTCGCGCCCGGGGCCAGGCCCAGTTCGGCGTATGCGGTGTCTGTGCCCAATCACTGTCCTCGTCGTGGTCGCCGAACCGGTTTTGCGCCCGGCGTTTTGCCGGGCGTCGGGGGGAAGCGCGGGCTGATGGTAGCCGACCATCGGTGGTCGACCGGTGATTTTGCTGCGGCGCAACATTGCCCGCAGGTCAGCCCCGCCCGCCCGCCAGTCCGGCCGGAGCCGGGGTCGCTGCCGCTGAGCGTGGCGCCTCAGGCGCTGGCGATCCAGCCTTCCAGCGCATCCACCGCCGCTGGCAGGCCCCAGCCGGGCTGGCCCACCGCCCAACCGGCCTGCAGCAAGCACAGCACGGCGTCCAGCGCGTCGCCGCTGGCGTCGTCGGCCAGGGCGTCACGCTGGGCGGCTGTCAACTTCAGGCGCAGGCCCAGGCGGGTGCGGCCTTGTTCCAGCGCCTCGACGATGTCCTTGCGGGCGATCAGCCGGTCCGGCGTCTGCTTGGCGCGCTCATCGCTTTTGTAGGACCGGCGGGCGATCAACTCGCGCGCCAGCAGGCCCGGATAGGCCTCCAGCGCCACCCGGCCGGCGTCTCCCTGCCCCGGCGTGTGGGCCGGAAAACTCAAACCCGCGGCCTGCAGCAGCGGCACGCCGGCATGCAGCATGTAGGCCACCGGCGGATTCACCCACTTCATTGACGGGCTGGACCCGGCCGGGACGTCGCAGCCGCGGTGGGCAAATTTGCCGCCCACCGGGCGGGCGTTGCAGAAAGCGGCAAAGGTGTCGCGGATCTCGGGCCGGCCCAGCGCGCTGTAGTGCGCGATGCTGGCTGCCCAGTCGGTGGGCCAGCCCAGAGTCTGCACCAGCTCACGCGGCAGGCCAAAGGGCAGGTCGAAACCACCGACCCAGGCACCGGGCAGGGCCAGCCACTGGCCAAAGGATGCCAACGTGTCGAAGCGCTGCAAGCCGTCCAGACGCAGCACCGCGCCGCGCAGTGTGCCCCTGGCCAGCACGATGGGCTTGCGCCGGCTGGGGCGGCTGGAGAAGTCGATTCCGATCACTTGCTGGCTCATGGCCTGGATTGTCCGTGGCACCCGTGCCGACGCGCTGCCGCACACGGGCATGTCCCCTGTCCCGGCCGGCGCTGTCTCCGGCATGACTGACGCAACGGGCCGATGCGCCGCAGCATCAATGCACGATGAATTTGCCGCTGTCTTGGGTATCGCTCAGCCAGCGTGCCGCGCATTGGAGCCCCACCACCCGGGGCCTGCTGTGGACCAGTGCGGCCGGCCTGACGTTCTCGATGCTCAACGCCTTGATGCGGGCGTTGACGCAGCACATCGACCCGTTCCAGGCCCAGTTTCTGCGTTACGGGTTTGGCTTGCTGGTGCTGCTGCCGGTGATGGCGCACAACCGTTTTGTCGGCTACTGGCCGCAGCAGGTCGGGCCGCAGTTCACCCGCGGCCTGGTGCACACCGCCGGGCTGTGCCTGTGGTTTTCGGCACTGCCGCGCATCCCGCTGGCCGACATGACGGCCATCGGCTTCACCGGGCCGATCTTCATCATGATCGGCGCCTATGTGTTTTTCAAGGAGCCGATGCGCTGGGCCCGCTGGCTGGCCTGCGGCCTGGGCTTTGCCGGCGTGCTGATCGTGGTCGGCCCCAAGCTCTCGGCCAGCGGTGGCTACTACCACCTGCTGATGCTGGCGTCGGCGCCAGTCTTCGCGGCCTCGTTCCTGCTGACCAAGGCGCTGACACGGCATGAGTCACCCGGCGTGATCGTGGTGTGGCAGTCGATCTCGGTGTCGATCTTCAGCCTGCCGCTGGCGCTGCTGCACTGGCAGTGGCTGGGGCCGTGGCAATGGGCCGCGTTTGCGCTGTGCGGCGTGCTGGGCAGTGCGGGCCACTACTGCCTGACCCGGTCCTTCATGTCGGCCGACATCTCGGCCACCCAGTCGGCCAAGTTCCTGGACCTGGTCTGGTCGGCGCTGATGGGCTGGTTGCTGTTTGCCGACATCCCCAGCCAGTCCACCTTGATCGGCGGCACGGTGATCTGCGCGGCCACGATCTGGGTCGCGCATTTTGAGTCGCGCCGCCAACCCAAGCCCCAACCCGCAGCGGCGCCGGTGGCGGCCGAGCACGCCGCCGCCGCTGATCCGTCAGGCCTGACCTGAGCCGGGCGGCCTGTCGGGCAAGTTGTCGGGCGGGTTGGTGACCGGTTGGTTGGAGGGGCCGGCCGGCCCGGCACGGCGCTGCTCACGCCGCATGAAAAGGTAAAGGCTCTCGACCTTCTCGCGCGCCCAGGGGGTCTTGCGCAAGAACTTCAGGCTTGACGCCACGCTCGGGTCGCTGACAAAACAGCGCACCGGGATGCGCTCACCCAAGCCGGCCCAGCCGTAGTGCGCGGCCAACGCCGTGACGATGCCCTCCAATGTCAGGCCGTGCAGCGGATTGCGTGGCTGGGGTGGCACCGGCGCTGGTGGCTGAAACGGAGGGCTCATCGGTGCATTTTCACCGGGCCGCGAGCGATGGCCCGCAAGAAACTCGGCCAACGGACGATGCACGCCTGCCTTACCAGCGGCGTGACCCGGTAACTGCCCGGGTCACGCCACGATCGTTACCAAGCCCAACAAGCACCAGGCGTTCAACTTGCCATCCGCTCACGCCTGGCGGGTGACCGCCAGCGCGCATCGAGCGGAAAGCAGGGGCAGGCTCAGGCCTTGCGACGGCGAGCCGCAGCCAAACCTGCGAGTGCCAGGCCGACCAGCGCGAGGCTTGCGGGTTCGGGCACTGCGGCACCACGGGTGTAGTTGAGGGTGTCAATCGCAACTTGTGCACCGCCGTCGTGGAAGGTGATCTTGCGCACGCCGGTGTCGGTGAAGCTGGCGACACCGAAGAGCCCGACTCCGCCGGAGTTGAAGCTGTCGAGCAGCATGTTCGACGCGTCATACAGTTCAACGACGAAGGTGATCCCCGCGCCAGCCACCCCCCAGGTCAGGCTCACCGCAGACATGCTCTCGCTGAAGAGGATCGACGCAGAAGCCTGCCTGTTGAAGATGCCATGCCTGTCATCGGGCAGGCGCGCGTCGGGTCCGAACTGCTGAGCGTCGACAAAACCGGCGATGCCAAACGACTGGTAGAAGGTCGAGCCGGTCAGATCTCCGGTCGGTCCGCCGGCCTCGTTGAAGGTGATGGTTACCGGGGCAGCCTGGCTTGCCAGTGCTGCCATGCCCAGGGTGAGGGCCAGCGAAAGTTCACGGATTTTGAGCATTTTCACAGTATCTCTTTGGTTGGTTTAGAGTCCGCCATCGCCAAAGCAAGCTTCGTGCCACTCAACCCCATCAACGGCTTGCGTGTGGTTGGCGGAAAAAATGTAAAAAAATTCGACAAATCACTTGAATTGAAACTGTGTTGAGGCTGGGCAGCGCTCGCAGACCTCTGGGCACCCACGGTGGGTCGTGGGCAAGATTTTGACAACCGGCGCCGCCGATGGCCGGACCGGTGAACCGGCCGGGCAAAACCAGGCGGGGCGCTAAAGTGGGCTTCGCCTTCGACCGCCGCGCCCCGGCCACCGCCTCCACCATGACCCACTCTCAACCCGACTTAGTTCATGCACTGCGCGGCAGCACGCTTGAGTCCCGCCACAGCGGCGCCTTTGCCATCGTCGATGCCGACGGCACACTGGTGCAGTCACTGGGCGACATCGACCGACCGGTCTTTCCGCGCTCGGCTTGCAAGGTGCTGCAGGCGCTGCCGCTGGTGGCCAGCGGCGCGGCCGATGCGCTGGGCCTCGTCGATGAAGAGCTGGCGCTGGCCTGCGCCTCGCACGGCGGTGAGCCACGCCATGTGGCCACCGCGGCGGCGATGCTGGCCAAGGCCGGACTGACGGAATCGGCGCTGGAATGCGGCGCGCACTGGCCCAGCTTCGACGGCGCGTTGAAGGCGCTGGCGCGCGAGCGTGGCGCGCCCGGTGCGCTGCACAACAACTGTTCGGGCAAGCACTCGGGCTTTGTCTGTGTGGGATGTCTGATGGCGCGTGCCGCCGGGCGCGAGCCGGCCGAGTTTGTGCGCGGCTACCTGCGGCCTGACCATCCTGTGATGCGCGAGGTGACCGCCGCGCTGGCCGCCGCCACGGGCGCGGATCTGGCGCGGGCGCCGGTGGGCACCGACGGCTGCTCGATCCCGACCTATGCGGTCCCGCTGCGCCAGTTGGCACACGGTTTTGCGCGGGTAGCCACGGGTATCGGCTTGTCGGCCGACCATGCCCGCGCTGCGCGTCGGCTGCGCCAGGCCGTTGCCCGCGCGCCGTTTTTTGTCGCCGGCAGTGGCCGTTTCGATACCCGGGTGATGGAGCGACTGGGCGAGCGGGTGTTCTGCAAGGTCGGCGCCGAGGGCGTGTTTTGCGCCGCGCTGCCCGAGGCCGGCCTGGGGGTGGCGATCAAGATCGACGACGGCAACAACAGCCGCGCCTGTGAGGTGGTGATGGCCGCCGTGATCGAAGCCCGGGTGCGGCTGGACGACGACGAACACGCCTTCATGCGCAGCCTCAGCGACTTGGCGCTGGTCAACTGGAACGGCATCGAGGTGGGGCGGCTGCAGGCGAGTGCGGGTTTGCGCCAGGCATTGGGAGCCGCCGCATGACACCCGCCACCGACCCGAGTTCCACCGTCCACCCGCCTCCCCAGCCCACGCAGCCCCGCAGCACCCCGCTGATGACCGGCGCCGACTTTCGCGAATCGCTGCGCCGTGCCCAGCCGCGGGTGTTTGTCGACGGCCGCCGGGTCGACAGCGTGGCCGACGAGCCGGCGTTCCAGCCCGGCATCAACGCGATTGCGCTGACCTACGACTTTGCCCACCAGCCGCGCTACGCGCCGCTAATGACGGCGGTGCAGCACACCAGCGGCCAGCGGGTGAACCGCCTGACCCACATCAACACCAGCTCGGCCGACCTGCTCAACAAGCTCGAAGCAGTGCGGCTGATCTGCCAGGAGACCGGCTGCGCCCAGCGCTACCTGACGCAGGACGCGCTCAACGCCATCGGCCAGGTGACGGCGCGCATCGACGACGCCCACGGCGCACCGCGCGGCCAGGGTGACGCGACCGGCCGCTACCTGAACTACCTGCACCGGGTGCAGGACCAGGATTTGACACTCGGCATCGCGATGACCGACGCCAAGGGCGACCGCAGCCGCCGGCCGCACCAGCAGGCCAACCCGGACAGCTACCTGCACATCGTCGAGCACCACGCAGTGGTCAACGGGGTGCGCGGCATCGTGATCTCGGGCGCCAAGGCGATCGTCACCGCCGCGCCCTATGTGCATGAGCTGCTGGTGATGCCGTCGCGCAATATGGGGGTGGAGGACGCCGACTTTGCGGTTTGCTGCGCGGTGGCGATCGACGCGCCCGGCCTGACCATCGTCGCCCGACCGGCCGGCCGTCCCGGTGAAAAGCTGGAGCATGGCGCAGCACTGTTCAGCCGCAAATACGGCCAGAGCACGGCCGTTTGCCTGTTCGACCGGGTGTTTGTGCCGATGGACCGGGTGTTTTATGCCGGCGAATGGGAACATTCTGGCCACCTCACCTACAGCTACGCCACCCACCACCGCCACACCTGCATCGGCGCCCGCGCCGGTTTTGGTGATCTGCTGATCGGTGCGTCGGCGCTGATGTGCGAGGCCAATGGCTTCGACCCCGGCGCCGAAACCCCCCTGCGCGAGCAGATGGTCGAGCTGATCACCATCACCGAGAGCTTTTTTGCCTGCGGTGTGGCGGCCAGCGTCTACGCCAAACTCGACGAGCCGAGCGGCATCCTGATGCCCGACCCGGTGTTTGCCAACATCGGCAAGCTGCTGCTGGCGACCAAGATCTACGACATGCACCGCATTGCCCACACGGTGAGCGGTGGCCTGATCGTGACGCTGCCCGGCCCGGACGAGGACCACAACCCCGAGACCGCCGCCAAGCTGTCCGAGGTGTTGCGCGCCAACCCCGACGTGCCCTACGCGCAGCGCATCGAGGTGGCGCGCTTCATCGAGGACCTGACCGCCGGCTACCAGGGTGGCTGGTACAGCGTGATCAGCCTGCACGGCGGCGGCTCACCGGCGGCGATGAAGCAGGAGATTTGGCGCAACTACCCGGTGGGCAACAAGGTGGACCTGGTCGAGCGGCTGCTGGAGCGGGGGGTGGCGGGCGACGGGGTGGGTCCGGCGCGGGCCATCACCCAGAACCGGCAGCCGGGCAAGTGCTGCGACACCGGCTGCACGGCACCCGGCCAGGCGGTGATGGTCGATTTGCCGACGGTTGTGGCCACGCTGCCGTCCCGTCAACCTGCCAGCCCGTGAATCCGGGGGCTGAGGCTGGCCGATACTCCCGCCCATGGCCAAACCCATTCCCCGACTGAGCCCGACCGAGATCGAAGCGATCATCAAGACCGCCTGGGACGACCGGCCGCCATTTCGCACCGTGCTGATGCAGCACGGGATCGAGCCCGGCCAGGTGGTGCAGTTGCTCAAGCGCGAGCTGACGTCCAACGCGTTCAAGGTCTGGACGGCGCGCACCAAGGGGGTGGTGTCTGCGGCGCCCACGCGTTACGAGACGCCCAAGCCAAAGCCCAAGCCGGCAGCCCGGCCGACACCCGGGCCCAAGCCCGCGGCCAAAGCGGCGCCGACGCCGCCCGCCAAAACCCTTGCCAAACCAGCGGCAAAACCAGCCAGCAAGCCTGGCACCAAGCCCGCCACCAAGCCCGCCACCAAGCCCGCCACCAAATCGGCGCGCTGAGCGGCGGCGGCGCTGGCCTGCGCGCATTGCGCAGGCGGGGCGGACTCTGGCAGACTGCACAGTCCCCTTTCCTATCCGGAGTTTGCACATGCGCCCATCCCTCCGCTGGTCCCTGCTGGCCTGCAGCGCCGCCACCCTGCTCACTGCCTGCGGCAGCATGCCCGGCAGCAAAACCGGCACCAGCTTTTTTGTCACCAGCACCAGCCCCGGCAAGGGTGGTGACCTGGGCGGCCTGGCGGGCGCCGACGCGCACTGCCAGTCCTTGGCCACGGCGGCCGGCGCTGGCAACCGGACCTGGCGCGCCTACCTCAGCGCCCAGCCCGTGGGCAGCCAGGTCGGCATCAACGCCCGTGACCGGATCGGCAAAGGCCCGTGGATGAATGCCAAGGGCGTGGTCATCGCCACCGACGTCGAACAACTGCACGGGGCCAACAACCTGAGCAAGCAAACCGCACTGACCGAGACCGGCAACATCGTCAACGGCCGCGGCGACACGCCCAACCTGCACGATGTGCTGACCGGCTCGCAGCCCAACGGCACCTTCATCGCCGGTGATGCCAATTCCACCTGCGGCAACTGGCGCATGAGCAGCGACGGCGCGGCGATGGTGGGCCACCACGACAAGACCGGCCTGAACGAAAGCGCGCCGGCCAAGTCCTGGAACTCGTCGCACCAGTCGCGCGGCTGCAGCGCCGACCAGCTCAAGTCCACCGGCGGCGGCGGGCTGTACTACTGCTTCGCGGCGGACTGACCCCCGCGCGGCCAGACGGGAGGGGCGCTTTGGGCGGGCGCCGCGGCGCCGGGTCAGGGCGGCCGCGCCCACCAAAACGCCAGCACCGCCGCCACGCCCAGCGCGCTGAGCACGCCCATCAGCCCGGGGTAGCCCGGCAGCACCCACAGCAGGGCGGTGGCGGCCACCGGCGCCGTGGCCCGCGCCACCAGGCCGATGCCCGACATCAGCCCGCCGATGCGCCCGACATGGGACCGGCCGAAGTACAGCGGCACCAGGCCACCCCGCACGATCGTCACCAGCCCGTTGGCCACGCCAAAGACCACCGCAAACACCAGCAGCGCGGCCAGGCTGCGGCCCAGCGCAAACAGCGCCATGGCCACCGGCAGGGCGGCCAGCACCAGTGCGCCCAGCCGGCGCAGGCTCCAGTTGCGGCCCACTGCGGCGTACAGCAGCCGGCCGGCCACCTGGGCCGGGCCGACCGTCATCAGCACGACCAGGCCGTCAGCGGTGGAGATGCCCTTGTCGGCAAACGCCGGCATCACATGCGCCCACATCGCCGCCTGGGCAAAGGCATACAGCGCAAAGCACAGCGTCAGCAGCCAGAAGCTGCGGTGCTGCAAGGCCTGGCGCAGCGTGGCATCGGCTTGCCGGTCGGTGCGCGGCGGGCCGGCCACCCGCATCGCGCCGCGCAGCGCCCAAGCGTGCAGCGCGGCCACCGCCAGCAGCAATGCGGCCAGGCCTTGCAGCGTCTGGCGCCAGTCCAGCCCGGCATGCAGCAGCGCGGCGATCGCCGGAAAGCTGAGGGTGCTGGCAAAACCACCCACCAGCGTCAGCGTGGTGATGCCCTCGCGAAAGCGCACCGGGTAGCGCTGCGTCAACACGGCAAACGCCGGGTCGTACAGCGTGGCCGCCATCGCCACGCCCAGCACCGCCCACACCGGGTACAGCATCCAGACCTGGGTGACTTGCGACCACGCCAGCACGCCCAGCGCAGCCAGCACCGACCCGCCACACATCACCGCCCGGCCGCGGCCGGCGTCGATTGCCGCGCCCACCGCGTAGGTGGCTGCACCCCACACCGCCAGGCCGAGCGTGAGTGCGCCCATCATCGCCGGGCGGCTCCAGCCCATCGTGGTCTCCATCGGCAGCACCAGGCTGGAGAACCCGTAATACAGCACCGCCCAGCTCAGCACCTGGCCCAGCGCCAGCGTCCAGACCGTGGCGTGGTAGCCCGGACCGTCGGCCACCGCCGCGGCGGGCGTGGCGTGTGGGCCCGCTGCGCCGGGGCGGTGTGCCGGCGGTATCTCGCTCAGTTCTGCCATCGCCGGGATTATCCCGGCGGGGGTTTGTCGCAGCAGGGACAAAGCCAAAACGAACGGTCGTGCTAAAAACAGCGACCTGCGCCATCCCGCGCCGCACGGAGATGCAACACCATGGACCTGAACTTCACCCCGGAAGAACTGGCCTTTCGCGCCGAGATCCGGCAATGGGTGGCCGAGAGCCTGCCCAAGGACATCAGCCACAAGGTGCTGAATGCACTGCGCCTGTCGCGCGATGACATGCAGCGCTGGCACAAGATCCTGGGTGCCAAGGGCTGGCTGGGCTACCAGTGGCCCACCCAGTTTGGCGGCCCGGGCTGGACCGCCGTCCAGCGCCACCTGTTCGAGGAGGAGTGCGCGCTGGCCGGCGCACCGCGCATCATCCCTTTCGGTCCGGTGATGGTGGCGCCGGTGATCATGGCCTTTGGCACGCCCGAGCAGCACCAGCGCTTTTTGCCCGGCATCGCCTCGGGCGAGGTCTGGTGGAGCCAGGGCTACAGCGAGCCGGGCTCGGGCTCGGACCTGGCGTCGCTCAAGACCCGCGCGGTGCGCGACGGCAACAAGTTCATCGTCAACGGCCAGAAAACCTGGACCACGATGGGCCAGTACGGCGAGTGGATCTTCTGCCTGGTGCGCACCTCGACCGACGGCAAACCGCAGACCGGCATCAGCTTCTTGCTGATCGACATGAAGAGCCCCGGCATCACCGTGCGCCCGATCATCACGATGGACGGCGAGCATGAGGTCAACGAGGTCTGGTTCGACAACGTCGAAGTGCCAGCCGAGAACCTGATCGGCGAGGAAAACAAGGGCTGGACCTACGCCAAGTTCTTGCTGTCGCACGAGCGCACCGGCATCGCCGACGTGAACCGCGCCAAGCGGGAGCTGGAGCGGGTCAAGCGCATCGCCAAGGCCGAGGGGGTTTATGAGGACGCCCGGTTCCGCGAGCAGATCGCAACGCTCGAGGTCGACGTGGTTGCGCTCGAGATGATGGTGCTGCGGGTGCTGTCGGCCGAAAAGAGCGGCCGCAACTCGCTGGACGTGGCCGGCCTGCTCAAGATCCGCGGCAGCGAGATCCAGCAACGCTACGCCGAGCTGATGATGCTGGCGGCCGGGCCGATGGCGCTGCCGTTCCAGCACGAGGCGATGGAGGCCGGCTGGCAGGGCGACTTTGCCGGTGCGGCGCTGTGCGCGCCGCTGGCCGGCACCTACTTCAACATGCGCAAGACGACGATCTACGGCGGGTCGAACGAAGTGCAGCGCAACATCGTCTCGCAGACGGTTCTGGGAGCCTGACATGGACTTCAACTTCTCCGACGACCAGAACTCGCTGCGCGACGCGGTGGCCAAGTGGGTTGAAAAAGGTTTCGAGTTTCCACGCCGCCACGCCCTGGCCAAGGCCGGCGGCCAGACCCGTGCGGTCTACGCTGAGCTGGCCGAACTGGGCCTGACCGCGCTGGCGATCCCCGAGGCGCATGGCGGCATGGGCTTCGGCGCCACCGAGGCGATGGTGGTGATGGAAGAGCTGGGCCGCGGCCTGGTCAACGCGCCGTTTGCCGCGGCTGCGCTGGTCGTGCCCACCCTGCTCTCGGCCGCACCCGAAGCCCTGCAGGCCGCCTGGCTGCCCAAGATCGCCACCGCCGACGCGCTGGTGGTGCCGGCGTTGCAAGAGCGCAGCGCGCGCTACCGGCTGAGCCATGTCACCACGGCGGCCACACAAACGGCCACCGGCTGGTCCTTGACCGGTCAGAAAAGCGTGGTGCCCGCCGCTGACGAGGCCGACGCCTTTGTCGTGCCGGCGCGCATCTCGGGCGGCGCCGACGACACCGCCGGCATCGGCCTGTTCCTGGTCGAGCGCGGCGCGGCGGGGGTCACCGCCACCGGCTACCCGACGCAGGACGGCGGCCGTGCCGGCGAGCTGATGCTCGACAACGCTGCTGCCACTTTGGTTTGCGCTGACGGCTGGGCCGTGTTGCAGCAGGCGGTGGACGTGGGCATTGCCGCCACCTGCGCCGAGGGTGTCGGCCTGATGGACAAGATGCTGGCACTCACCGTCGAGTACATGAACACGCGCAAGCAGTTTGGTGTCACGCTGGCCAGCTTCCAGGCGCTGCGCCACCGCATCGCCGACGTCAAGATGGCGGTGGAGCTGGGCCGCTCGATGAGCTTTTTTGCCAGCCTCAAGTTGGGCGAGGCGCCTGAGCAGCGCCGCCGTGCGCTGAGCCAGGCCAAGGTGCAACTGGGCAACAGCATGCGCCAGGTCGGCCAGCAATGCACCCAGATCCATGGTGGCATCGGCGTGACCGACGAGTACATCAGCAGCCACTACTTCAAGCGCCTGACGATGCTGGAGATGGCCTACGGCGACACCCTGCACCACCAGGGCGAGGTGTCGGCGCGCATGCAGGACACTGCGGGCGTGTTTGCCTGACCGGCTGAGCTGACCACCCGGTGCTAGGCTCGCGCTGAGCCAACCTCCAGACGGGCCGGGCCACACCGGCCCGTTTTTCATTGCCATGTACCCAGGCTCCATTGCCGACATCGCCGGCCTGCAGGTCGGCCACTTCACCGACACCCGCCGCCCCACCGGCTGCACCGTGCTGCTGTGCCCGGAGGGTGTGGTGGCCGGGGTGGACGTGCGCGGCGCAGCGCCCGGCACCCGCGAGACCGACCTGCTGCACCCGCTGGCCACGATCGAGTGTGTGCACGCCCTGCTGCTGACCGGCGGCAGCGCGTTTGGCCTGGCCGCCGCCGACGGCGTGATGCGCTGGCTGGAAGAACACGGCCACGGCGTGCAGGTCGGCCCCTGCCGCATCCCGATCGTGCCGGCCGCGGTGCTGTTTGATTTGTGGGTGGGCGACGCCCGCATCCGGCCCGATGCCGCCGCCGGCTATGCCGCCTGCCAGGCCGCCAGCCAGTCCGCGCCGGGCGCCCACCCGGCGCAGGGCAGCGTCGGTGCCGGCGCGGGCGCGGCCGTGGGCAAGCTGTTTGGCATCCAGCGGGCGATGAAGGGCGGTATCGGCAGTGCATCGATCCGGGTTGGCGCGGTCACCGTGGCGGCGCTGGTGGCGGTCAATGCGATCGGCGATGTGGTGGACCCGGCCAGCGGCCGGGTGCTTGCCGGCGCCCGGGCCGACGACGGCCGCACGCCGCTGGACACGATGGCGGCAATCTCCGATGGCCAACTGCCCGCCCACCTGATGGCCGGCATGGCCACCACCATCGGCATCGTTGCCACCGATGCGCGGCTGTCCAAAGCCCAGACCAACAAGCTGGCGTCGATGGCCCACGCCGGGCTGGCCCGTTGCATCAACCCGGTGCACACCGCCAGCGACGGCGACGCGCTGTTTGCGCTGGCCACCGGCGGCTCGGGCCTGCCCGGCGCCGCCGCGCCCCACCTGAGCGTGCTGGGCGCGCTGGCCGCCGAGGTGACGGCCCGGGCGGTGCTCAATGCCGTGCGCGCCGCCCACGGCCTGACCGATCCCGACCTGCCGTCGGCCCGCGACCTGGGCCTGGCGTGACGCTTCCGGCGCCCGGTCCGGCTGGGCGGTGCGCGCCAAGCCCCCCACAAGCCGCCCTTGAACCCGATCCCTTCCACACCCCCACCGAGACCGCCCGATGAACACCTTGCTGATTCGCCGCCGCGCCCTGGCCCCTTTGCTGGCAGCCGCCCTGCTGGCGGCCTGCGCCAGCACGCCCCCGCCGCTGTCGCCCGCTGCGGCCAGCTTGCCGCCGATCGTTTTTGTGCACGGTAACGGCGACACCGCCGCGTTGTGGACGACCACCGCCTGGCGTTGGGAGAGCAACGGCTGGCCGCGTGACCGGCTGCACGCGGTGCACTTTCCGTACCCGCTGGCGCGTGACGACAACACCGCGCAGCAGGACGGCCGCAGCTCGACCGAGGACCAGCGGCGCCACCTGGCCGCCGAGGTCGACAAGGTGCTGGCCGCCACCGGTGCAACCCAAGTGGTGCTGATCGGCAACTCGCGCGGGGGCAATGCGATCCGCGACTACATTGCCAACGGCGCCAGCCCGGTGGGCGGCGGCGCGGCCAAGGTGTCGCACGCCATCCTGGGCGGCACACCCAACCACGGCGTGCAGGCCGACCCCACGGTTAACCCGAACAACGAGTTCAACGGCGCCGGCCCGTTCCTGATGGGCCTGAACGCGCCAAAAGGGCCGCACGGCGACGAGGTCACCCCCGGCGTGCAGTGGATGACGATCCGGTCCGACAACAACGACAAGTTCGCCCAGCCCGACGGTGTGTGGATCGGCCGCAAGGGCAAGCCGACCAACGTCACCTTCGACGGCCCGGCGCTCAAGGGCGCAAACAACGTGGTGCTGCCCGGCCGCGACCACCGCGAGGTGGCCTACCACCCGGAGGCATTTGCCGCGGCCTACCGGTTCGTTGCCGGTCGGGCGCCTGCTACCACGAACCCACTGCACATCACGCCCGAAGCCCGAGTCGTGCTGAACGGCCAGGTCGGGGGTTTCACCGCTGCCGGTGCCACCAACCTGCCGCTGGCCGGTGCCCAGGTGGCGGTGTATGCGGTCGACCCCGCCACCGGCGCCAGGCAAGGCGCGGCGCTGGTCGACAAGACGGTGGGTGCCGACGGCCGCTGGGGACCGATCAGCACCGACGCCAAGACGCCGCTGGAGTTTGTCGTGCAGGCGCCGGGCTTTGCGGTCAGCCATGTCTACCGATCACCGTTCTTGCGCTCGTCCGACACCGTGCACCTGCGGCCCGAGCGGCTGGCCGCAGCCGACAAGGACGGCGTTGCCGGCGCTGACGCGGTGGTCAGCTTCATCCGGCCGCGCGCCTACTTCGGCAACCCGCGCGACAGCGTGCTGATCGACGGCGAAGCGGCGCCGGGCATCCCGGCAGGGGTGGCCGGTGTGGCGGCCAGCAAGGTCAAACGCGCCGCCGGCCGGCCGGTGGTGGGGGAGTTCCGCTCGGGCGTCATCAACGAGCGCATCGTTGGCCAGACCTGGCCGGCCAAGGACAATCACCTCACCGTGCTCGAACTGCAGGAATGAGATGACGCGACGCCCGACCCGACCCGACCTCCACCAAGACGCCCGCCAAGACGTCCGCCAAGACGTCCGCCAAGACGCCCGCCAAGGCGCCCGCCCGGACTGCCCGGGCCGCCCGCTCTGCGCCCGGGCCAGTGGCCGGCCCTGCCATGCGGCTTGACGAGATCCTGTTCAGCCAGGGCTTTGGCTCGCGGCGTGAGTGCGCCGGTCTGTTGGCGCGCCGGCTGGTGCGGTTGGGCGGCAAGGTCGAAACCGACCCGGCGGCCGATTTCGAGGCGACCGGCCTGCAATTCGAGGTCGAGGGCCAGGCCTGGACCTGCTACCCGAAGGCGCTGGTGCTGCTGCACAAGCCCGCCGGCTATGAATGCTCGCAAAAGCCCAAGCACTGGCCCAGCGTGCTGCTGCTGCTGCCCCCGCCGCTGCGCCAGCGCGGTGTGCAGCCCGTTGGCCGGCTCGACCAGGACACCACCGGCCTGCTGCTGATGACCGACGACGGCACGCTGATCCACCGGCTCACGTCCCCCAAGCACCATGTGCCCAAGGTCTACGAGGTCGGCTGCGACCGGCCGGTGGACGCCGAGCAGGTGCGCCAGTTGCTGCACGGCGTGGTGCTGGACGACGACCCGCTGCCGGTGCGCGCCGAAGGCTGCGAGGCCACCGGCGAGCGCTCGCTGCGGCTGACCCTGGTGCAGGGCAAGTACCACCAGGTCAAGCGCATGGTGGCGGCGGTGGGCAACCACTGCCTCAGCCTGCACCGCAGCGCCTTTGGTGCGTTGACGCTGGCCGACGGCCCGGCGCCCGGCCAGTGGCGCTTTGTGACCGACGCCGAGCGCGCCGCGCTGATGACCAAGACGCCACGCTGATCGCCAAGGCGCCGCGCTGACGACCAATACGCCACGTTGATGACCAAGACGCCACGCTGATGACCCAGGCGCCACGCTGACCCCGGCCCGACCTTGACCCTGACCCCGACACCCGCCCCGACGATGCGCATCTTCCGCAGCTTCAACCACCCCGACCTGGCGCCTGCCTGCGCGCTGACCATCGGCAACTTCGACGGTGTGCACCGCGGCCACCAGGCGATGCTGGCGTTGTTGGCCAGTGAGGCCAGGCACCGCGGGCTGGTGCCCAGCGTGATGACTTTCGAGCCGCACCCGCGCGACTACTTTGCCCAGCGCAGCGGCCTGCCTCACACCGCGCCAGCGCGCATCGCCACGCTGCGCGACAAGTTGCAGGAGCTGGCGCGTTGCGGCATCGAGCAGGCGGTGGTGCTGCGGTTTGATGCACGTTTTGCGGCGCAAAGCCCGCAGGCATTCATCGACGACGTGCTGGTGCGCGGTCTGAACGCCCGCTACGTGCTGGTGGGCGACGACTTCCGTTTCGGCGCCCGCCGCGCTGGCGACTACGCCATGCTCGACGCTGCCGGCGACGCCCAAGGTTTTGATGTGGCCCGCATGATGAGCTACGAGGTGCACGGCCTGCGGGTCTCCAGTTCGGCGGTGCGCGACGCGCTGGCAGCCGGTGACATGGTGCGAAGCGCCGCGCTGCAGGGCCGGCCCTACGCCATCAGCGGTCATGTGGTGCATGGCATGAAGCTGGGCCGCACGCTGGGATTCCGCACCCTGAACCTGCGTTTGGCCCACGCCCGGCCGGCGGCGATGGGTATTTTTGTGGTGCAGGTGCACGGCCTGGGCGGTCGGGTGTTGCCCGGTGTGGCCAGCTTGGGCGTGCGGCCCACGGTGGAGGACGCCGGCCGCGTCTTGCTGGAGGTGCACTGCCTGGACTGGCCCGCCGGTCTGGGCAGCGAGGCGGCCTACGGCCAGTGCATTGGCGTTACGCTGCTGCACAAGCTGCACGACGAGCGCAAGTACGGCTCGCTGGACGAATTGCAGGCCGGCATCGCCCAGGACACCGCCGACGCACGCGCCTGGTGGGCCGCTCAGCCGGGGCCCTGACCGGCTCAAGGGTGGCGGCGGCGGGCCGATACCCACGGATCAACGCCTGATTTCCACGCCGCCATGACCCCTTTCGCCCGCCCGACCACCCCTTGGGTCTGCCCGATGGCAGCGCCCAGCCCGGCCTGCGCCGCCGCATGACGGGCCGGCGCTGGTCGGCCGGTCTGGCGCGTGCGGCCGGCACCATCAAGTTCCGGCTGGCGCTGGGCGGTGTGCTCGCGCTCGCGCTGGGCATCATCTTGAGCACGGCGCTGCTGCTGGCGCGGGTAGAGCGCGACACCGTGCTGGCCAGCCAGGTCGACCAGCGCGACGAGGCGCTGCGCAGTGCCCGGTTGCTAGGTATCCGGATCAAGGAGGCCCAGCGCATGCTGGCGGATGCGGCGTCGCAGTTGCCGGTTCAGCAACTCGGCCAGATTGATGCCTTGCGCAGCTTTCTGGAGTCCAAGCCGGTGGCGCGCGGCGCCTTCGACGGCATGTTCATCGCGGGCGCCGATGGCCGGCTGCAGCTGTTGTGGGACGACCAGGGCTACCGCACGCCCGGCACCGACCTGTCCGACCGGCCGTACTTCAAGGCCGCCATGGCAACCCGGCGCGGTGCGGTGTCGGGCTTGATCATCGGCCGCGTCAATGCCGAGCCGCTGGTTGTGCTGGCCCACCCGGTGGTGGTGGCCGGCCAGCCGGTGGTCCTGTTGGCGGGCACCCTGCGGCTGCGGCAACGCGACCTGGCCAGCGCCTTCACCGAGGCGGATGGCAGCGCGTCAGCCGACCAGTTGGTGGTGGTCACCGACGGTGCAGGCCGCATCCTGGCGCACCCGGCGACTTCGCGCGTCGGCGACGCTATCGACACCGAACCCCGCCTGCGGGCCGCCGCGCAGCTGTGGCGGCAACAGCCCGGTGTGGCACCGGCAGCCGGGCTGACGCTCGACGATCCCAATGCACTGGCGGCCGTGGCCACCGTGCCCGGTGCCGACTGGCTGGTCTGGCGCTGGCGCTCGCGTGCCAGCGTACTGGCCCCGCTGGCCACGAGCCGGGTCGACGCCGCGCTCACTGCCGCGGGTTTGTCGGTTGCGATGGGCATGGGCCTGCTGGTCTTGCTGGGCTGGCAACTGCGGCCGCTGGCGCAATTGCAGCAGCGCGCGCAGCACCTGTTCGACGGCAGCCTGCCGCCGCAAGCCGGCTGGCCCGCCGCCACCGGCGAGATCGGCGCGCTCTCCAAGGTGCTGCGCCAGGTCGGCACCGAGCGGGCGCAGCTCGAGTCGGCCAATGCCGAGGTGATGCGGCGCTTGCAATCGGTCATGGCGGCAGCGCCTGTGGGCATCTGCTTTACCCGCGCGGGCCGTTTCGAGCTGGTCAGCCGCGAGTTTTGCCGCCTGCTGCACCGCAGTGAACCTGCACTGCTGGGCGAACTGGCGCAGACCATCTACGCGTCCACCGAGGATTACCTGGGCCTCGGTCCGCTGGTGGGCCGGGCATTTGCCGCCGGCCAGGCGTTTGACGGTGAAATGCAGTTTTTGCGCAGCGACGGCAGCCTGTTTCCGGGCCGTTTGCGGGGCCTGCCGGTCGAGGCCGGCAACGCCGGCGCCGGCACGATCTGGACCCTGACCGACATCGCCGACGAGGTGGCCACCCGGCAGTCGCTGGAACGGGCCGCCAACCACGACACGCTGACCGGCCTGGCCAACCGCCAGGCCTTCGATTTGCGGCTGGCGCAGGTGTTCGGCGCGCTGCCGCAGGCCCGGCCTGCTGCACTGCTGATGCTGGACCTGGACCGCTTCAAGCCGATCAACGACAACCACGGCCATGCCGCGGGCGATGCGGTACTGCGGGCCGTGGCCTCCGCCATCCAGTCCTGTGTGCGGGGGGGTGATCTGGCGGTGCGGCTGGGCGGCGATGAGTTTGCCGTGGTGCTGGAGCGCTGCCCGGCCGATGCGGCGCTGCGGGTGGCCGAGGACATCCGCACCGCAGTGGCCGGTGTTCGGGTGATCTGGCACGGCCACAGCCTGGGCGTGGGTGTCAGTGTCGGCGTGGCCGCGCTGACCGAGGAAACCACCCAGGCTGCGCACTGGGTGGCCGCGGCCGACCAAGCCTGTTACGGCGCCAAGGCCGCCGGCCGCAACCGCATACAAGCCGCCGGCCACTTGCGGCTGGTTGACAGCGCTACCATGCCCGCGGTGGGTTAACCGAGGTAACGCCAACATGCTTGACCTGATCCAGGCGCTCAACGCCACCGACCATCCCGCCCGGGCCGGCGCCCCGGCGCCCCGCAACCTGCTGCTGGCACACGGCTACGGCTGCGACCAAAGCATGTGGCAGGCGCTGCTGCCGCTGCTGGCCGACCACCACTGCATCACCTTCGACCACCCCGGCGCCGGCAGGGCCGACCCCGCCGCCTACGACCCGCAGGCGCACGCCACGCTGGACGGTTACGCCCAGACCCTGCTCGACCTGGCGCGCCAGCTCGACCGGCCCGGGCTGGTGCTGGTGGGCCACTCGGTCAGCGCGATGATCGGTGTGTTGGCGGCTGTGGCGCAGCCCGCGGTGTTTGCCGAACTGGTGATGCTGTGCCCGTCGCCCAGTTTTCTCAACGACCTGCCCGGCTACGCCGGCGGCTTTGAGCCAGACCAGATCGACGGCCTGCTGCAAGGCCTGGCCGACGGCCATGCCGCCTGGTCCCAGGCGATGGCGCCGATGATCATGGCCAACCCCGACCGCCCGGCGCTGGCCGGCCGGCTGGCGCAGAGCTTTTGCGACATGGACCCGACCATCGCGCTGCGCTGGGCCCGTGCCACCTTCAAGACCGACCTGCGGCGGCTGCTGCCGCTGGTCGGTGCGCCGGCGCTGGTGCTGCAGTGCCGCACCGATGCACTGGCACCGCCGGCCGTAGGGCAGTGGACCGCCGACCAGCTGCCGCAAGGTCGGTTTGCCTGGCTCGAGGCCAGCGGGCACTGCCCGCACATGAGCCAGCCGGAGGAGGTCGCCCGCGTCCTGCTGGCTGACTTGGCCGAACCACCCGGCCGTTCGCCGAGCATCCTCGCCGCATGACCAGCCTGGCGTCCGCAGCCATCGACGTCTGGCCTTGCGCCGGCGCCTTGCTGGGCGACGATGGCGCCATCGTGCAGGTCAACCAGGAACTGGCCGAGCGCCTGGGCCGTGACCCGGACACCCTGGCCGGCCAGAGCCTGAGCGACTGGTTGAGCCCGGCCAGCCGGCTGTTGTGGGCCACCGCACTGTGGCCGGCCCTGCTGACACGCCAGCGGCTGGACGAGGTGACGCTGGTGCTGGATGCCGCCGGTGGCCCCTGGACCACGCTGGCCGCGCTGCGCCGCGAAACCCGCGGCGGACCTGACGCACGACCGGTCATCACGCTGTGGCTGCTGCCGGCGGGCGACCGCCAGCGCCTGCAGGACGAGCTGCGCAACGCCCGCCACAGCCTGGACGCGATGCCCGGAGCGGTGCTGCAGTGCCAACGCAGCGCCTCGGGGGCGTTGACTTTTCCGTATGCCAGCAGCCGGTTGCTGGATTTGCTGGGCGTCACGCCGGGTCAGGCGATGGCCCGCGGCACCGTTGTGCTGGACGCGCTGCTGCCGGCGGCTGCCAGCGCGTTCGAGGCCAGCCTGGCCGCGGCCGAAGCCCGGCAGGACGCCAGCTGGCAGGTCTTGCTGCAGGCCCGCCGCCACCCTGAGCGCAGCCTGGAATGGGTGGCCCGGCGCGGCCGCGGCGCGGCGGCCGATGCGCTGTGGCACGGCGTGCTGATCGATGTCAGCGAGCGTGAGCGTCTGCAGGCCGAGTTGCGGGTGCAGGTGGGCACCGACGAGCTGACCCGCCTGCCGAACCGGCGGGGCCTGATGCAGCACCTGCAGCGCTGCATCGATGGTGGTCGGCCGTTTGCGCTGCTGTTCATGGACATGGACCGCTTCAAGCAGGTCAACGACAGCCTGGGCCATGACGTTGGCGACGAACTGCTGCGCAAGGTGGCGCAACGGCTGCGCCATGGCCTGCGTTCTGCCGACGCGCTGTGGCAGGTCGACACCGACGTGGCCGAGCCGCTGGCCGCGCGGCTGGGCGGCGACGAGTTTGTGCTGCTGGTCGAAGGCTTGTCCGACCCGGCAGCGGCCGGTGCGCTGGCCGAGCGGCTGCTGGCCCGGCTGGCCCGGCCGCACCAGCTTGGCCGGGTGCAGGTGCATTCCGGCGTCAGCGTGGGCATCGTGCTGGGCAATGGCCAGAGCACGGTGCTGCAACTGCTGCGCGACGCCGACACCGCGATGTACGCGGCAAAACGCCAAGGCCGCGGCCGCTATGCCCACTTCGAGCCCGGCATGCATGCGCAGGCCACCGCTGCGCTGGCGCTGGAGGCCGAGTTGCGCACCGCCTTGCGCACCGGTCAGCTGCGGGTGGTGTACCAGCCGATCATCGAGCTGGGCAGTGGCCATACCGTGGGCATGGAAGCGCTGGCGCGATGGCGCCACCCGACCCGCGGCGAGATCCCACCGACCCAATTTGTGCCGGTGGCCGAGGAATCGGGCCTGATCGCCGCGCTGGGTGAGGAGGTCTTGCGCCAGGCCTGCGAGCAGTTCCGCGCTTGGCAGGTGGCCGGCGTGTCGCTGCCGCTGCGGCTGTCGGTCAACCTGAGCCGGGCCCAGCTGACCGACCCGGCGCTGCCAGGCCGCTTGGCGGCCATCGTGCAGGCGGCCGGCCTGGCGTGCAGCGCGCTGCAGTTTGAGGTGACCGAAAGCCTGGCCATGCAGGACGAGGCCGCACTCGGCGTGCTGCACGCCTTGCGCGCGCTGGGCGTGCAGCTGGCACTGGACGACTTTGGCACCGGACACTCATCGCTGGCCGCGTTGCGCCAGTTGCCGGTGCAGCAGGTCAAGATCGACCGCAGTTTTGTCCAGGAGCTGGAAACCAGCCCCTACCACCGCGCCCTGGTGCGGGCCGCGCTGCAGGTGGCCGATGCCCTGCAGCTGGAGCTGGTGGCCGAGGGCATCGAGACCGAAACCCAGGCCCGCATCCTGGCCGAACTGGGTTGCAGCCGCGGCCAGGGCTACCTGTTTGCCCGCCCGCTGGAGGCCGACGCCATGGCGGAGTACCTGTACCACGCCGCGCACCGCGCGCCGGTGCAGGCTGCGGTGGACGTCTTGCGCCGGCAGGTCGAGCCGCCGGTGGCGAGCGATCTGGTCGGCCATTGGACGCGTGACCTGGACACCGGCCTGGGCCAGGCCGATGCCACCACCCACCGCCTGTTCGGCGTGCCGGTCGGCGCAGGCACGCCCGACTGGCCCGTCATGCTGGACCGCTTGACACCCGAGACCCGGCCCGCGCTGCAGCGCTACTTTGACGATCTGAAGGCCGGTGCCGAGCGCGGCCTGGTCGAGTACAGCGTGCGCCACGACGATGGCCGGGTGCTGCACCTGCAAAGCCACTGGATCCGCCAGGGCCGGCAGGTGCTGGGCGTGATGCTGGACGTCAGCAGCGTGCAGCAGCTGCAGCGCGAGCGTGAACAGCTGATGTCGCAGCTGGGGATGGCGGCGCTGGTGGCTGACCAGGTCTTCTGGCGCCACGACCTGGCCAGTGACCAGGTGCAGTGGCTGCCGGCCAAAAGCGCGCACTACCCCGGCGGCAACCCGGGCGCCACCGACGCGGCACATATCCTGGCGTCGGTAGTGCCGCAGGACCGGCCCATCGTCATCCAGGCCCGCGTTGACGCCAGGCAAGGCGGGATCACGGTGGAGGCGGCCTACCGGGTGTTGGGCGCAGCGGGCGCAGTACGCCACCTGCTGACCCGCCGGATCGGGCTGCGTGACGGCGATGGTCCGGTGAGCCAGGTGGTTGGCGTGACGATCGACGTCACCGCCGAGCACCAAAGCCGCCAGGCCCTGGCCATGCTGGCGCAACAAAACGCGTTGTTGCTGGAGGCGGCGAAGATGGCCACCTTCCGGTGTGACCTGGTGCGGTGGACGATGAATTTTGGTCCGTCGTTTGCCAGGCTCTACGGCCTGCCGGACGGCTGCACCACACTGGCCTGGAGCGACTGGCTGGGCTGCGTGCACCCGGAAGACCAGGACCGGTTGCGCGGCCGGGTGCAGACCCTGACGGCGGGCGGTGAGGCGACGGTCACCTTGCAGTTTCGGGCCGTGCGCGCCGACGGCCAAGTGCGCTGGATCGAATCGCAGCGCACCGCCGAGCGGGACGACGATGGCCACCTGGTGGCGCTGTTTGGCGCCCACCGCGACATCACCGACCAGGTCGAGGCCGCTGCCACGGCCCAGGCGCTGGTGGCCGAGCGTGCTGCCCGGGCCGAGCGTGCACTGCTGCTGGCCGGCGCCAGCCAAGGGTTGCGCACGCCGCTGAACGCCGTGCTGGGTTTTGCCCACCTGTTGCGCAGCGACCCGGCAGCCCCGCTGGCGAGCAAGGCGATGGGCTACCTGAAGCAGATCGAGGATGCCGGCGCCTTGTTGCTGCGCTTGAGTGACGATTTCAGCCAGTTGGCGACGCTGGACGCCGGCGCGGCGCCGCTGCAGCTGGCCGCCGTGCCGCTGGGCGCTGTGTTGCGCGCCGTGACCGACCTGCTGGGCCCGCAGGCGTTGGCGGGCGGCATCACGCTGGACTGTCCGACTCTGGACGACGGTGCTGTGGTGCTGGCCGACGCGCAACGCCTGCGCCAGGCGCTGACCAATCTGCTGGGCAACGCCGTCAAGTACAACCGGCCGGGCGGGAGGGTTCAGATCAGCGCGGCGTGTTGCGGCGGGCGCTGGCAGATCGCCGTGCGTGACACCGGCCTGGGCATGGATGCGGACCAGCTGGCCAGGTTGTTCACCGCCTTCGAGCGGGTGGGCCGCGAGACCGGCAACGTCGCCGGCAGCGGCCTGGGGCTGCTGCTGTCGCGCGGCTGGGTGCGGGCGATGGGTGGCGACATCAGCGTGACCAGCCTGCCTGGCGCCGGCTCGGTGTTCACGGTGGACTTGCCAGCGGCGCTTTGAGCGGCCAATGCCGCGGTGCAGCGCCCGCCCGCCCCTGCAGGGTCCGGCCTGGCACCGCCCGCCCCGCCCAGCGCGGCTTCAGGGTGGGGCGTCGCCCTCGGTACCACTGGCCAGCCCCAGCGCGGGCAGCAGCCCACCGCTCAGTGCCAGTTGCCGCAGCTGCGCGGCCAGCAGGCGCTGGGCCTGCTCGGCGCGGCGCTGTTCGGTGCTGTAGCGGCTCTCGCGCAGCCCGATCAGCTGGGACACGGTGCGCCGGCCGGCTTCGAACTGCAACTCACCGGCCCGCACCAGCAGGTCGTACTGGGCGATCTGGCGGTCGAGCTGGGCTACCGCCCGGTCGGCATTGAGGATGCGCGGGCCGAGTGACTGCAACTCGGCAACCACGCCACGCGCGACCCGTTCGGCCTCGGCCTCGGCGGCCTCGGCGCGGCGCTCGGTCTCGTTGCGGCGGGCTGCCGCCTCGCCCAGCACCGGTATGTCCCAGCGCGCTACCAGCAGCCAGGCCTTTTGCTGCTGGGTGGTGAGCGCGGGGGTGGTGCGGTCGCTCAATTGCTGGCGCAGCTCCAAGTCGATGCGGGGCGCCAGCAGGCTGGCGGTGGGCCGCACCCGCTGGCGCGCGGCATCGGCCCGCAGCCGGGCGGCAGCCACCAGGCCTGCTGTGTCGCCGGGGGCCGCAGTGGCAGGCGCTGGCAGCAGCAACAGCGGCACGGCATCCCGCACCTCGGTGCCGGCTTGCGTCGCCAGTTTGGCGCGGGCACTGTCGTGGTCGGCGCGCAATTGGTCGAGCACGATCTCGGCGTCCAGCAGGGACGCAGCGGCCTGCGTGGCGTCGGCGTCGCTGGTCTTGCCGGCTTCGTTCTGGTGGCGTGCCTGGGCCGTCAGGCGCTGCACGGCGGCCAGCCGGTCGGCGGCGCGCGGCAGCAATGTCTGCAGCCGCAGCAGCTCGACGTAGGTCTCGGCCAGGCGCTCGGCCGTGTCCTCCCGGGCGCGCCGCAGGTCTTGCGCGGCGGCATCGATGTCGCGGGTGGCGCCGCCCAGCTCGGCCAGGTCGTTGCCGCCGTTGTACAGGTTCCAGCGCAGGCCGGCCTCGGCCCGCTGGTTGTTGCGGTCGATGGTTCGACCGAATTCGGATTCGATGCTGCGGCCCTGGTTGGCCAGCAGGGTCAGGTTGGGGCCCAGGCGCGAGCGGGCTTGTGCCCGCCGCTCCTGCACGGCCTGCAGCAGCGACGCTGCCACCCGCACCTGCGGGTCGCGTGCCAGCACCCGGCCCAGCAGCGCGGGCAGGCTCTCGACGCTGTCGGCGGGGGCGGCCACCGGCGCCATCGCGCGGGCCGGCGTGAAGGTGGCCAGGTCGGGCTGCAACAGCTGATCCGGCGTGGCGTCCTGCGCGGTGGCCGGCGCGGCCCACCCCAGCAGGCCCAGCGCGGCGCACAGCGCCAGCGTGCAGGCCAGCCTGTGGGGGCGCGGTCTGGCGGAAGGTGTGTGCCGCATCAACGCTCCTGCAGTGCGCCCTGCACGCCGCGCAACACCGGCTTCAGCAGGTACTGCATGACGCTGCGCTGGCCGGTCAGGATGCCGATATCGACCGGCATGCCGGCGGTGATGGCCAGCGGCTTGCCGTGCAACTTGAGCTGGTCACGCTCGGCGCTGAGCTGCACCTCGAAGTACGGCTCGTTGCGCTCGTCCAGCACCGCGTCGGCGCCGACCCGGGCCACGGTGGCGTCCATCTTGCCGTAGGTGCTGGCGTCATAGGCCAGCACCCGCACGCTGGCGGTCTGGCCGGTGCGCAGAAAGCCGATGTCGGACGGCTTGATGCGCGCTGTCATCAGCAGCTTGGCCTCGTCGGGCACGATCTCCAGGATCGACTTGCCCGGCGCGACCACACCGCCCAACGTGGCCACCAGCACCCGGTTGACCACGCCGTCCAGCGGCGAGACCACCTCGCGCCGCGCCACCTTGTCCTGATGGCCGCTGAAGGTGCTGGCCAGGGCGGCGGACTTGGTCTCGAAATCGCTGCGCTGCGCGCCCCACTGGGCGCGGGCCTTGGCGTCGGACTCGGCCGCCGTGGCCTGGGCCTCGGCCAGCCCGGCCGACAAGCGGGGCAGCGACTGCTGCAGGCTGTCCAGATCAGCCTTCTGGCCCATCAGGCGCTGCTGCGCGGCCAGGTAGTCGGCGCGGGCGCCAGCGCCCTCCTTGAACAGGCGCTCTTCGATCGCAAAGCTTTCTTCGCCCACCTTGACCGCCGATTGCAGCAGCCCGATGCGGGCACGGGCCTCGGCCAGCTCGCCCCGCCGGCGCAGCACGGCCTCGCGCGCCGCGGCGCCGTTGGACTGGTACTCGCGCAGCGCGTCGCGCCAGAGCTGGGTCTCCTTGGCGATCAGCTCGGGCGCCTCGCGCTGCCAGGCGGCATCAAAGCGCGGAGCGCTGCCCGACAGCAGCGCCTCGACCCGGGCCCGGCCGGCCACTGCGGCCAGCCAGTGCTGGCGGCTTTCACCGGCAGACGCGGTGTATTGCAAGGTGTCCAGCCGGGCCAGCAACTGGCCTTTCTTGACAGTCTGGCCGGGCACCACGAGCAGTTGCTCGACGATGCCGCCCTCCAGGCTTTGCACCTCTTGCAGCCGGCTGGGCGGAATCACCGAGCCGCGCGCCTGCACCGCCACGTCCAGCTCGGCCAGCACCGCCCAGACCCCGGTGGTGATCAAAAACAGCGTGATCAGCGCCACCATCCCGGCCACCGTGCGGCGCGGGCCGCGGTCGGGGTCGGGATGCGGCGACGGCAGCGGCCGCACGTCCACGGTGCCGGTCATGGTGTGCCCCGCAAAGCGACTGCGCTGAAAGTGCCACCGGGCGATGCGGGCGGCGCGGTGCCGGGCGGGTTGTCGGGTGTTTCGGCCGGGCCAGTGCCGTTGCTGGCACCGGGGTTGGCGGCCGTGTCCTCGACCGGCCGCTGCTGTGCCAGGGCCTTGAGCACGTCGTCGCGCGGGCCGTCGGCCAGCACCCGGCCGCGGTCCATCACCACCAGCCGGTCCACCAGCGCGAGCATCGCCATGCGGTGGGTGACCAGCACCACGGTGGTCTCGGGCAGCGCCCGCAGGCGGGCGATCAGGCGTTGCTCGGTGGCCGGATCGACCATGCTGCTGGGCTCGTCCAGCAGCAGCAGGCGCGGCTGCATCAGCAATGCCCGGGCAATCGCCACCAGCTGGCGCTGGCCACCCGACAGGCGCTCACCGCGCTCGCCAACCTGGGTGGCGACACCGGCGGGCAGCTGCGTGATCACCTCGTCCAGCGCGCTGGCGCGGATGGCCGCCAGCAGCGCGTTGTCATCGGCCTGCACCCGGCCCAGCTCGATGTTTTCGCGCAGGCTGCCATGGAACAGCGTCACGTCTTGCGGCACATAGCCGATCTGGCGGCGCAGCGACAGCGGCTCCAGCTGGGTGTTGACCAGCCCGTCCACCAGCATGCTGCCGGTGCTGGGCGCGTACTGGTTCAGGATCAGCCGCAGCACCGTGCTTTTGCCCGAGCCCAGCTTGCCGATGATGCCCACCCGCTCGCCGGGCCGGACCTTGAGGTTCAGCCGGTCGATCACTGGCGGCTGGTTCGGGTAGGCAAATCCGACGTCGCGAAACTCCAGCGCGCCGCGCAGCGGCGGTGCCTGCAGGCTGGCGGCGGCGTCGTCGGTGGGTGCGGCCATGATCTTGTTGAGCGCCTCGAAGCTCAGCTTGGTCTGCTCCCAGCGCACCATCAAGCCGGCGATCTGGCTGGCTGGCGCCAGTGCCCGGCCGGTGAGCATGCTCACGGCAATCAGCTGGCCCATGGTGAGCGCCTGGTTGGCCATCATGATCGCGCCCACCGCCACCACGGCCACGCCGGCGGCAGCCAGCAGCGCGGTGTTGATGGTGTTGGTGCGCGAGGTGATCTCCCGCGTCTCGAGGTTGTTGTGGGCAATGGCCTGGGTCAGCGCCTCCCATTTGCGGCGGCTCCAGGCCTCGGCGCCCAGCGCCTTGACGGTGTCCAGCCCGTTCATGGTCTCGAACAGGTGGGCGGTGCGCTGCGAGCTTTCTTGCATCGATTCACTGACCTTGCGTGCCAGCGGCCCACGCGCCGCCCAGGTCAGGCCCAGCAGCAGCGGTATCACCGCCAGTGGCACCAGGGCCAGCCAGCCGCCCACCAGCGCGATCACGCCGATGTAGAAAAACATGAACGGCAGGTCACCCAGCACGGTCAGCGTGCTGGTGGCAAAAAACTCACGCACCGACTCAAAGTCACGCACGGTGTTGGCCAGCACCCCACCCGAGGCCGGCCGGTTGGCCGCGCGCATGCGCAGGCATTGCGCAAACACCTGGGCCGACAAGGCCACATCAATCCGGCGCGCCGCCACCTCCAGCAAATGGCTGCGCAACAGCCGCATCACCAGCTCAAAGCCCAGCAGCAGCGCGGCGGCGGTGGTCAGCACGCCCAGGCTGCCCATCGCGTTGTTGGGCACCACCCGGTCGTACACCGCCATGCTGTAGAACGGGATCAGCGCGCCAAAGATGTTGAGCATCAGCGTGCCCAGCAGCGCCCAGCCAAACATCCAGCGGTTGCGGTTGAAGGTGTCCCAGAACCAGCGGCCGGACTGCGGCAGGGTGTAGAGCAGGCTGCGCGCGTCAAAGTGCAGGGCAGGGCGCACCGCCAGCCACAGCGGCTGCGGCAGCTCCTGCGCCAGGGCCTCGGGCGTGAGCCAGGTGCTGCCCTCGATGCCGGGCAGGTGGCACTCAAACCGGCCGTCCTTGAGGGCCACGGCCACGACGCAGCGGCCGCCCTCGCCCAGCAGCAGGGCGGGCAATTCGGTTGGGCGGCGGGCCACCCCGGCCGGCAATACCGTGCCAACGAGGCCGGCAGGTTGCAGCAGGGCGCGCAGGGCGTCGGCGTCCAGCGCAGGGCCGTGCTGCAGGTCGTGCGAGGCCAGGCTGTCGCGCAGCCGCTCAACCTGCACCGGCGTGCCCAGGAACCGTGCCAGAAACACCACGCTCTCGTGCAACGGGTACGGGCCGACGGTGGCGTCTTGCTGCGGGGATCGGGCAGATGTCATGGGCGGGCGCGAGGGCGAAGACGGTCAATCGGCATCAAAGCGCAGTGTGCTGGTGAACGGCCCGGTGTAGTGCGGTGAACACCGGGCAATTGCCAGGGCAGTTGCCACGGTCTGGGTGGCCGGATACCCCCGGTGCCAGCCAGCGGGCAACGGGCGCAGGACTCAAGGCAAGAAAAAGGCCGCGCCGGGGCGCCCCGCAAAGGGCGCCCCGGCGCGGCCATGACCGGGGCGGAAGATCAGCCGGCCATGACCACGCTGTGGCAGTCGTCGCGAGACAGCGCGGCCAAGCGGCGCAGCAATTCGCCGGCGTCAGTGTGGGCTGCGACATCATCGGCAGCCGCGCTGGTAGCGCCGCTGCCGCTGCCGCCGGCGGCGCCGGTGCCCGCGGCCATGCCCAGCATCTGGTCGAGCGCGCTGTCGTTGCCCAGCAGTTCGGCCATTGTCGGCAGCGCCACACCGGCTGCCGCCGCATCCTCGGCCGAGACGTTGAAGTACACGTCGGTCATCGACACATCGCTGCCATTGGCCAGCGTGGCCGTGCTGCGCTCGAGGTGCAGGTTGCCCTGCGCATCGACAAATGGCAGCTCGGTATAGGCCACAGTCAGGCTGGCCACACCGGCCTGCGTCAGCGTCATCAACTCACCGGCGTCGGTGGCGTGATTGCCGTTGGCATCGCGCCAGATCATCAACTGGCCGAAGGCGGCGTCGGCGTCGTTGACCAAGCCATCGCCGTTGCTGTCGTAGGCCGCCAGGTTGGCAAAGCCCGCCCCCTTTGCCGTGCCGCCGAACAGCTCGTTGATGCTGTCGATCTTGCCGTTGCCGTTTTTGTCCACCGCCAGGAAGCCGTCGCTGCCCGAGATCCAGCCCGACTGGATCGACGCACCGTTGCCGAACAGGTCAAACGCCCCGCCCGAGTTTGCACGGCTGATGGTCTGGATACCGTTGCCGTCCAGGTCGATCACGATCGGCGTGACGCCGGCATCCCAGTGGCTTTGCGTGTCACCCGCGACTACCGTGAACACCACCGTCTTGCCGAAGTTGTCAACGTCAGAGCCGTCGTCCTGGGTGGCGGTCCTGGCGTTGAGCTTGGTCCAGCTGGTGGTGGCGGTGGCCACTCCACTGTTGTCGAAAAACAGCTGGTAGGTGCCAGGATTGGCACTGAAGCTGTAGTTGCCGTTCGAGTTCGTGAGGGTGGTGGCCACCGTCGTGCCGGTGTCGGTCTTGAGCGTGACCTTCACCCCGGCGACACCGGACTCGCCCAGGTCCTGGATGCCGTCCTTGTTGCTGTCGTACCAGACCCGGTCACCGATGATGGCCTTGGTGAACAAGCCGGCATCGACACTCTGTACCTGTTGACCGGCCGTCACGGTGATGGTGTCCGTGGTCTTGCTGATGGCGTCGAACTTGTTGTCGGTGCCGCTGTTTTTGGCGCTGACAAAGTGGCCGGTCGGCGTCACGATGGTCAACGTGTACTGGCCCGCCGCCACATCGAAGCCGAAGTTGCCGGCGCTGTCAGTCACCGTTGAATTCAACACCTTGGTCGAGCCTGACGCCTTGAGCTGCACCGTCACACCGGCGATACCCTGCTCGCCGGCGTCCTGGATGCCGTTGGCGTTGAGGTCCATCCAGACCCGGTCACCGATTGATTGCCCCAGCGCCGGGGTGCTGAAGTTGGTGCCGTCGCTGTCGCTCACACGCTGGCCCGACACCGCATCGGTGCCGCTGGCGGTGCCGATGCTCGCGTACGACCCGGCGGTGGTGATGACTTGCGCCGCCGTGTAGGTCCAGACCTCGCCGACATCGAGCTTGCCATTGCCATTGGCATCACTGCCGGCCTTCAGGGTCAGCGCGTTCGACTTGTCGTCGCCCACGCTGATGTTGTCCAAGGCCACCGTGCCGGTGTTGGTCACCACATAGGTAAACACCGCTTTGCCGCCCAACGGAATCACCGGGCCGGCGCCGGCGATATCGGCGTCGTAGTCGGGCGTGACGGTCAACGTCGAGCCGCTGGCCGCCGGCGTGCTCAGGTCTGCGCCCAACTCATTCTGCGTCGCGAACAGGTCTTTCGGCGCCTCGAAGCTGCCGGTGGCAAACGCGGATTGCACCATCGACTTGATCTCGGACACCGTGTACAAGTAGTCCACATTCGGGTTTGACGCATTCAGCAAGGCAGCCGAAGAGTGGCGCAACAGCGCGCTGGCACCGCCGCCATTCATGTCCAGCGCAGCCAACAGCGTGGGCGAACCGGCAAAGTTGACACCGAACAAGGCGTTGTAACTGGCATCAGGCGAGAGACCGGTCTCGGGCCAGCCGCTGAGCGGCGCCGGGCCGTAGCTGCTGTGGTTCTTCCAGAAGCCCGGTGTCAGCCCTTCACCGCCGCTGCCCGAGCCCTGCACCAAGTACTCGCCGCGCACATAAGTCTCAATGTCGATGCCGATGTTGGCCTTGATGCCCATGTCCCAGCTGCGATCGACCTCGCCAGACACCAGCGTGGTGTAGATGGTGCGGCCGTTGACGTAGTCGGCGTCGCTGTCAAGCAGATTGGCAGTGGCAGTATTGCCACCGATGTCCTTGCTTGTCACCGAGTAGCCAGCCGGCAGCGAGCTCACAACAAAATCGATCTGATAACTGCCCGGCTTGAGGTTCTGGAACAAGTACAGGCCCGCGCTGTCGGTGGTGGTCGTAGCAATGGCAGTGCCCGAAGAGTTCACCAGATTGACACCGATGCCGGCGATGCCGGCCTCGCCGCTGTCCTGCACACCGTTCTTGTTCAGGTCCAGCCAGACCCGGTCGCCGATCGACGCGGTCTTGTAGTAGCCCGCATCCGCCGTCAGGTTGCTGTTGCCGGCCGCCAGCGTGTAGTTGCCGGTGATGCCGCTGCTGCTGATGTCGCTGTCAGTCTGGTCGGAAGCGCTGGTGTTGCCCCCCGCATCCTTGGCGGTGATGACGTAACCCGCAGGCGTCACGAAGGCCACTGAATAGGTGCCAGCTGGCGCGCTGAACAGGTAGTAGCCCGTGGCGTCGGTGGTGGTGGTCTGCACCACCGAACCGCCACTGTTGCGCAGGTTCACGGACACGCCGGCGATGCCGGGCTCGTTGGCGTCTTGCACGCCGTTGGCGTTCAGGTCGTCCCAGACGCGGTCGCCGATCAGAGCGGCCTGGTACAGGCCGGCATCCACCGACAGGTTTTGCTGGCCCGACGCTACCGTGACAACGCCAGTGGTCTTGGTGTTGACATCGATGTCGCTGTCGATCAGGTCATTGGTGCCCTGGTCGCGCGGCGACACCCCATAGCCGGACGCCGTGAGGAAGGTGAGCACGTAGCTGCCCGCCGCTACGTCGAACAGGTAATTGCCGCTGGTATCGGTGGTGGCAGTCTGCAGTACCGTGCCGCCGGTGTTCTTCAGCTGCACCGTGACGCCGGCAATACCCACCTCGCCCGCATCCTGGATGCCATTGGCGTTGGTGTCTAGCCACACCCGGTCGCCCAGGGTCTGGCCCAGGGCAGGCGTGGTGTAGTGGGCCGCATCGCTGTCGGTCGCCGTCGTGCCGGACACGGCGTCACGGCCGGTTGCGGTGCCGATGTTGACGTAGCTCACGCCAGACAACACGGTCTCCGTTGCCTTGTAGGTCCAGGTCTCGTTG
>JBKJKU010000008.1:0-6127 GCA_046597355.1 Aquabacterium sp. | reverse complement strand
CGGCGTGCCCATCACGTCGGCCGCCAGGCGCGCGGCGATCAGCTTGGCGACGGCTTCGCGCGTGGGCACCAGCACCTTGCCGCCCATGTGGCCGCACTTCTTCACCGAGGCCAGCTGGTCTTCGAAGTGCACGCCGGCAGCGCCGGCTTCGATCATCGCCTTCATCAGCTCGAAGGCATTCAGTACGCCCCCGAACCCGGCCTCGGCATCGGCCACGATGGGCGCGAAGAAGTCGATCTCGCCCTTGCCCTCGCTCCACTGGATCTGGTCGGCCCGGGCGAAGGTGTTGTTGATGCGCTTGACGGCCTTGGGCACCGAGTCGACCGAATAGAGCGACTGGTCGGGGTACATCTCGCCGTTGTCGTTGGCGTCCGCGGCCACCTGCCACCCCGACAGGTAGATCGCCTTCAGGCCGGCCTTGACCTGCTGCAGGGCCTGGTTGCCCGTGAGTGCGCCCAGGGTGTTGACGAAGGGCTGCTCGTTGATGAGCCGCCAAAGCTTTTCGGCGCCGCGCTGGGCCAGCGTGTGCTGGATCGGCTGCGACCCGCGCAGGCGCACCACGTCGGCAGCGCTGTACCCCCGGGTGACGCCCTTCCAGCGCGGGTTCTGTTGCCAATCCTTGTTCAGGACGGCGGCTTGTTGTTCGCGGGTCGGCAGTTCGTTCATCGGTATCTCCAGGCAGTTGAGGAAGGCGGGTGAATGGCTGCAGCGTAGCGCACTCTGGCTCATAGATCTAACTTATGTCTTATATAAGACCTCACACAGACTTAGTAAAATCAAGGACTTGCAGGCGTTTTTCGCAATATGAATCGAACTCGTCGATCGTGAAACGGGCGCCCCAGGCTGATTACCTGGCTTTTTCGGTATGCGAAACGTCGAACCATGGGGTGTGATCGGGTCGTACGCGCGTGCATCGATATGATCGGCAGAGACTCTCGGGGCATGGCGCGGCCTTGACCGGATTGGCCGGCAGTTCCCGGGTGGCCCGCGTGGCGTACGTCGGCGCTGGCGTTCGGAAGGGCCCAATACGAACTGAGAGACCTGTTTTGACTTTCGCTGAACCCGACTTGAAGCCGATCGTGTTGGTGCCTGCCTGCAACCGCAGGCTCGGCGACCACCCTTTTCACATCGTCGGCCGGAAGTACATCGACGCGGTGCGGCTGGCTGGTTGCCAGCCGCTGGTGGTGCCGAGCGTCGAACCCGACGAGCTGGACGCACTGCTGGCGTTGGCCGATGGCGTGCTGCTCACGGGTTCGCCCTCGAACGTGCATCCCGGCCGGTTCGATGAAGACGTTCACGACCCGAGCCTGCCTCTGGACCCGGAGCGCGACGCGTGGACCTTGCCCCTGGTGCCGCTCGCCCTGTCGCGCGGGGTGCCGCTGCTGGCGCTCTGCCGGGGTGCCCAGGAGGCGAATGTGGCGCTCGGCGGAAGCCTGCACCAAGCGGTCCAGGAGCTCCCGGGCCTGCGTGACCACCGCTCCGACGACGCCGATGCGGTGGAGGTGCAATACGGGCCGGCGCATCCGGTCGACGTCGTACCGGGCGGCCGTCTGGAAGCCTTGCTCGGGCCATCGCCTTTCGATGTCAACTCATTGCACGGCCAAGCGGTGAATCGGCTGGCGGCCGGCCTGCGCGTGGAGGCCCGGTCGCCCGACGGCGTGGTCGAGGCCTTCTCCCAACCCGACGCGCCCGCCTTCAATCTGTGCCTGCAGTGGCACCCGGAGTGGCGGGCATCGGAGAATCCAGTGTCGATGAAGCTGTTGAAGGCGTTCGGGCAGGCGTGCCGGTTGCGGATGCAGAGGCGGCTGAACACAAGAACACGAAGCGGGGGATGAACATGGTGGTGCGAGAGAACTTCACTTTCAGCGAACTCGAGACCTGGCTCGACGAACGCCGTGTGACCGAGATCGAATGCCTGGTTCCCGACCTGACCGGCGTGGCACGCGGCAAGATTCTTCCGCGCGAAAAGTTCACCGAAGACCGCGGCATGCGCCTGCCCGAAGCGGTGGTGGCGATGGGCGTGACCGGCGAGTTCCCGGAAGAAGGCCCGTACTACGACGTCATCAGCCCGACCGACAAGGACATGCACCTGCGGCCCGACCCGACCACCGCCCGCATCGTGCCCTGGGCTATCGACCCCACCGCGCAAGTCATCCACGACTGCTATGACAAGGACAACCGGCTGGTGCCATTTGCGCCGCGCTCGGTGCTGCGCCGGGTGTGTGACCTCTATGCCGCCAAGGGCTGGAAGCCGGTGGTAGCACCCGAGCTGGAGTTTTACCTGGTGGCGCGCAACACCGACCCGGACATGCCGCTCAAGCCGCCGATCGGCCGCAGCGGGCGGGCCGAGACCTCCCGCCAGGCCTACTCGATCGACGCGGTCAATGAGTTCGACCCGCTGTTCGAAGACGTCTACGCCTACTGCGCCAAGATGGGGCTGAACGTGGACACGCTGATCCACGAGGTGGGCGCCGGCCAGATGGAGATCAACTTCTTCCACGACGCCCCGCTGGGCCTGGCCGACGAGGTTTTTTTGTTCAAGCGCACGGTGCGCGAGGCCCCACTCCGCCACGACATGTACGCCACCTTCATGGCCAAGCCGATTGCCGGCGAGCCGGGCAGCGCGATGCACATCCACCAGAGCGTGCTGGACGCCGAGACCGGGCTGAACATCTTCAGCAACCCGGACGGCAGTCCCAGCCAGGAGTTCTTCTGGTTCATCGGCGGCTTGCAGCGCTACATCCCGGCAGCAATGGCGCTGTTCGCGCCCTACGTCAACAGCTACCGGCGCTTGTCGCGCCACACCGCAGCACCCATCAACATCCAGTGGGGATGCGACAACCGCACCGTCGGTATCCGCAGCCCGATTGCGTCAGCCCAGGCCCGTCGGGTCGAGAACCGGGTGATCGGCGCTGACGCCAACCCCTACGTCGCGCTGGCCGCCACCATGGCCTGCGGCTACATCGGTATCGAGAAAAAAATCGAGCCCTCGCCCGAATGCAAGGGCGATGCCTACCTGGGCGACTTTCAGCTGCCGCGCAGCCTGGGTGAAGCGTTGCAACTGCTGCGCGACGAAACCGACCTGCACGAGGTGCTGGGCGCGTCCTTCATCACCGTCTACACCGAGGTCAAGGAGATCGAGTACGCCGAGTTCATGAAGGTGATCTCACCCTGGGAGCGTGAGCACCTGTTGCTGCATGTCTGAGGCTGTTGATATCACGCCCCAGGCACGGCTGAAATTTGCAAGGAGTCCGAGATGAGTATCACTTTCGCCCCCACAGCCCCCACAGCCCACCCGCCACCCGCCCAAACCCCGGCGCCGCGAACGACCGAAAGCTGGCAAGCCGCCGACTCGGCCCACTTTCTGCATCCGTTCACCGACTTCCAGTCGCTGGCCAAAAAAGGCGCACGCATCATCACGCGCGCCGAGAACATCTATCTGTGGGACTCGGACGGCCACAAGCTGCTGGACGCGATGAGCGGGCTGTGGTGCGTCAACGTCGGCTATGGCCAGCAAACGCTGGTGGACGCGGCGGCAAAGCAGATGTTGCAGCTGCCGTTTTACAACGCGTTTTTCCAGACTGCCACGCCGCCGGCGATCGAACTGGCCGAACTGCTGTCGGCCGTCACGCCGCCGCAGTTCCAGCATGTGTTTTTCACCGGCTCGGGCTCCGAGGGCAACGACACCGTGGTGCGCATGGTGCGCCGCTACTGGGACATCCTGGGCCAGCCCGAGCGCCAGGTCATCATCAGCCGCAACAACGCGTACCACGGCTCGACCATGGCCGGTGCATCGCTGGGTGGCATGAGCGGCATGCACGCCCAGGGCGGGCTGCCGATCCCCAATATCGTGCATATCGAGCAGCCGTACTGGGCCGTGCACGGTCAAGGCAGCCCGGCGCCGAGCCGCCTCAAGCCGGGCGACCCCCCTCGGGGGGTGGGGGCCGAAGGCACCCAGGGGGCTCCAATGACGCGGGATGCTTTTGGCCTGCAGGCCGCCGGCTGGCTGGAGGACCGCATCCTGGCCATCGGCGCCGACAAGGTCGCCGCCTTCATCGGCGAGCCGATCCAGGGCGCGGGCGGCGTGATCATCCCGCCCGCCACTTACTGGCCCGAGATCCAGCGCATCTGCGACAAATACGGCATCTTGCTGGTGTCCGACGAGGTGATCTGCGGCTTTGGCCGCACCGGCCACTGGTTTGGCTGCGAGACCTTCGGCTTCAAGCCCGACCTGATGACCTTTGCCAAGGGCGTGACCAGTGGCTATGTGCCGCTGGGCGGCGTGATGGTGGGCGAGCGCATCGCCCGGGTGCTGATCGAGCAAGGCGGTGAGTTCGAGCACGGCTACACCTACTCGGGCCATCCAGTAGCCTGCGCGGTGGCGCTGGCCAATATCCGGCTGATCCAGCAACACAACCTGGTGGGCCATGTGCACGACGATGTCGGCCCGTACCTTGCGCAAGCCTTTGCCAGCCTGCTGGACCATCCGCTGGTGGGCGACGCCGAAACCTGCGGTCTGATGGGGGCGATCCTGCTCGTCAGGGACAAGGCCGGGCTCAAGCCGTTTGATGCCGAGGTGGGCATCGGCATGGTCTGCCGCGGCCATTGTTTTGCCAACGGCCTGGTCATGCGGGCGGTGGGCAACCGGATGATCATCGCGCCGCCCCTGGTGATCACCCGGGCGCAGATCGACGAGTTGACCGGTCTGATCCGCCGTTGCCTGGACCTGACCCTGGCTGACGCATGGCGCGAAAAATGGATTTGACACACCCGCTGGTTGCGCCGAGGCGCGGCGGCAACCGGGCGATCCCGCCGATCACCCGGCCGATCACAAGGCCGGTTGAGGCCTGGGTAGAACGTGTCGGTTTGGCAACCCTGCCCTGCCGCCAGCCGACAGCCCGTAGCTCACAGCGGCGCGGCAGGATCCACACCGCATCGCGAGCTCACACCCGCGCCGGCATGCCACCGGTGCGCGACCCCTGGAACACCAAGTCAACCTCAATCGTGTGACCAAGACCGAATACCGCTTCGACCAGGCTCCGCAGCCGGTATTCTTGGATGTGGCCACCTGCGGCTACCGCAACAGCAACCCGTTGCTGGGCACGTCGGTGGTGGTGAGCTTTTGACCGGCATTGCGCCGGTCTTGAAGCGGGGCTGACAACGGAGAAGCGCCATGAAAGACCTGCGAGAACGACTGGCCGACCAGGGTGTGCACACGCTGATTGCGCAGTTCACCGACCTGCACGGTGTGGCGCGTGGCAAGTTTGTGCCGCTGGCGCACCTGGACGACCTGCTGACCGAGGGCGCGGGCTTTTCGGGTCCGTCGATCGCCGGCACAGGCCTGCCGCGCTGCGGTCCACGGTCCGATTACTGGGCGCGAGGCGCTGCCAGCACCGCCGTTGCCCTGCCCTGGCTGCCAGGCTATGCCCGGGTGGTGTGCGACGGCTTTGTCGCCGGCGAGCCTTTTGAGGCCTGCCCGCGCCAGGTGCTGCGGCGCCAAGTGGCCCGGCTGGCTGCCAAGGGCTGGCACTTGCGAACCGGTATCGAGCCAGAGTTTTTTCTGCTCAAGCAGGTGGCGGGCCAATGGCGGCCGGCCGACGACGCCGACCGGCTGGACAAGCCCAGCTACGACCTCAAAAGCCTGCCGCGCCAACGCGTGTTCCTGCAGTCGCTGCAGCAGGCGCTGGAAGCCTGCCGGCTGGATGTGCTGCAGTTCGACCACGAAGACGCGCACGGCCAGTACGAGGTCAACTTCGGTTTCGACGATGTGCTGGCCAGTGCCGACCATCTGATGCTGTTCAAACAGGCGGCGCACGCGCTGGCCGAGAGCGCCGGCATGGTGTTTTCGATGATGCCCAAGCCTTTTGCCGACCAACCGGGCAGCGGTCTGCACTTCCATATCTCGCTGTGGCAGGGCCTGGTTCACGACCTAAACGGCAATGCTCGCAACCTGTTCGTACCGCACCAGGCGGACGGCGCGCTCGATACGGACGGTCTGCTGTCGCCGCTGGGTGAGCAGTTTGCGGCGGGGGTGCTGGCGCACTCGGCGGCGCTGTGCGCGCTGGCGGCGCCCACGGTCAACAGCTACAAGCGGCTGGTGGTGGGCAAATCGATTACTGGCACCTGC